>JBBQDT010000099.1:0-15415 GCA_038319955.1 Gemmatimonadales bacterium
CAGCGTCTCGAAGTAGTTGGGGCGGTCGAGCCAGGTCGTGGCGTGGAGCGTTCCGCCGGCGGCCTGCACCAGCGCGAAAGGCTCGCCCTTGGCCACGTTGGCCGATCCTTGGAACATCATGTGCTCGAACAGGTGGGCGAAGCCGGTGCGGCCAGCCTGCTCGTTTCGCGAGCCGACGTTGTACCAGACGTTGACCGCGACGACCTGTGTGGAATGATCGGGCGCGAGCACGACGCGCAATCCATTGCCGAGCGCGAACGTGTTGAGCTGCATACGTCCGGCGTCCTGCGCGTACAGCGCGGACGGCGGAGCCGACGCGAGCAGCATTACGCTGGCGACGGCAAGGGTGAGGCGTCGCATCGAGACTCGGGGAGCGGGAGACGGAAATCCCGCCGTGGGCCAAGACCCGGGCGGGAGGGAGTCGTGCTGAAAACGTACGGCCGTGCGACTGACTTCGGCAGTGGTGCTGCAACGCCGCTTAGGCGACATGCGCATCCACGAGCGAGTCGTCGAGCAGGGCGAGTGTCGCCTCGGAGACAATGTGGGCTCCGAGGCGGCGGCAGCCTGTGCGCGCGATGGCAACGAGGTCGCCGGCCTTCGACGCCAACGCACCATCGGTCAGCCCGCGCCGCGCCGCGCGACGAAGGAGCGACTCGTCGGCCTCACCGAGGAGGTCCACGGCCTCTGCGGCCGCGGTGGCATCTCCGATGATACCCGCGATGAACGCCATCGCTGCGGCCCGGCCGACAGCGTCGATCGCGTCGAGCGATCGGAGCTCCAGGTAGCCTCGCGGACGTACCTCGGGAAAGAGCGTGGTGAGGTGTGTCGCGAGCGTCGCGTCTGTGACGAGCGGTGCCTCGAGGTCGACGAAGCATGGCGCGGAGTCGTCCGCGAGAAAGGCGCGCGCATCGAGCGTAAAGGCCGTGTACTCGGCGACGGCATCTCGGCCGCGAAACAGACCGGTTCGCCCCGAATCCACGCCGCGCCACGTCTCGGCGCGAAAGCTCGGACAGCCGGTCTCCGCGCCCGCGTAGCGCGACGAGTTCGCGAACAGCGCCACCAGCCATGGTGCGATCGAGTTGGCCGTCGCCCAGCGCTCGATCGGCGGGAGGCCGCCGATGTTGATCTGGAGGCTCGCCGTCTGTCGCATCATGCGTGCGCCATCGGGGCCGATCGCCGCAAAGTAACGCGCCATCTTCGCGTACCGCGCAGCGGTGAGCTGCAACGGCGCCTGGTCAGCGGAGTTGAATGGATCGACCCCCAGCGTGAGCAACGCGATGCCGCGCGCATCGGCGCTTTCGCGCAACTGCGACTCCGCCACGCACAATTCGTCCAGCACACCGTCGACGGAGTGATGCACCGCGCTCGCATACTCGAGCTGCCCACCCGGCTCGAAGGTGAGCGATCCGCCCGTATCGCTCGTGAAGCGCGGGACGCCCTTGTCGGAGATCGACTCGCGCCAGGCGAGCCGGTGCGCGACGTCGCGCACCACGTCGAGGGAGCAGGATCCTTCGTCGACTGGAAAGATCGGTGCGATGACGTTCGTGCCGTGCTCGAAGGCGAGCAGCTCGAGCTCCGCACCGAAGGTGACTCTCTCGCTCAGCGGTGGGTTGAAGCACCGCTCGGTGAGATAGCGCGAGACCCAGTTTGCGCGCGCGCGCGATTCGCTGGTCACGCCGCTGGCTCAGCCAGTGCGAGCGCGACGAGCGGCTGAGGTTGCGTGATCCACTCCGTGAGACGAAAGCCTGCGCTCGCGAGCAGCGCGGCGGCCGACGCGCGATCGTATTTGCAGCTGATCTCCGTCCGCACCGACTCGCCATCGGCGAAGCGTATGTCGCCCACGTGGGGGATGTGCACCCGTTGCGCTCCACATGCCACGAGATGCATCTCGATGCGAGCCTGTGCCTCGTCGTAGAACGCATGATGACGAAATGCGGCGAGATCGAAGTCGGCCTGGAGCTCGCGATTGACCACGCGGAGCACATTGAGGTTGAACTCCGCCGTGACGCCACGTGCGTCGTTGTACGCGGCATTCAGGACGGCCACGTCCTTGACGAGATCGACACCCAGAAGCAGGTGGTCGGAGGGACAGAGGGTGACGCGAATGCGCTTCAACAGCTCTCGCGCACTGTCGGGATCGAAGTTGCCGATCGTGCTGCCGAGAAATGCGTAGAGCAGGGGATGCTGCGCACCGTGGGCCGCGACGTCGTCACGCATGTCGGCGATGATCGGTAGCACTTCCAGCCCGGGGAACTCCGTGCGCAGCGCGGCGGCGGTCAACTCGAGCGTGTCACCGTCCACGTCGAGCGGGAGATACTGCGTTGCCCCCCGCTGCGTGATCTCTTGCAGCAGCACGCGCGACTTCGTGGCGGTACCCGCGCCCAACTCGGCAAGGGCGCGTGGCATCGTCCGTTCGCCGATCGCTGCCGCGCTTGCCTCGAGCAACGCGTGCTCGGCACGCGTGGGGTAGTACTCGTCGAGCCGCGTGATTTCGTCGAACAGCTGCGAGCCACGCGCATCGTAGAAGTAGGTGGGCGGAAGCTCCTTCTGCCCTTCGCGCAGCAGGCCGTCACGCACGTCGGCGATCATGCGCGCCGATACATCCGCGACGTCGAGCGCTGGTGCGGGCGCGGTGGCACTGTCACGCATCGCGCGCACAGCGAAAGCCCGAGAAGATCTGGCGACGGATCGGGTAATCCCAGTTCCTGAATGTCGCGCGCGCCACGTCGGCGGCCGTCGCCCACGACCCGCCACGGAGCACCGTGTACTCGGTGCCGAAGAAAACCTCCGAATACTCCGGATACGGGAAGGTGCGATAGCCGGGGTAGCCGCTGAAGTCGGACGACGTCCATTCCCACACGTCGCCGATCATGCCGTAGCATCCGATCGGCGACACGTTGCGCGGATAGGCATACACCTGCGCAGTGCCGAATGACAACTGATCGACGTTCGCCAGCGCGCTCGTGGCCGGCGCATCGCCCCACGGGTAGCGCTGCTTGGTGCCGCGCGCCGGATTCCACGTCGCCGCGGCTTCCCACTCCTGCTCGGTGGGCAGACGCTTGCCGACCGATCGTGCGCACGCCTCGGCTTCGTAAAAGCACACGTGACACACGGGCAGCAGCGGATCCAGCGGTTCGACGCGGTCCATGGAGCGTTGCGTCCACGTGCCGTTGTTGTCCTGCACCCAATGCTTCGGTGCGCGAGCGCCGGATGCGGTACGCCATGCCCAGCCTGCATCGCTCCAGTATTGGCGGGTGTCATAGCCGCCATTCTCCACGAACTGCCGATACGCACCATTCGTCACGGGCGTGATGTCGATGTCGAACGGAGCAAGATTCACGACGTGCGCAGGACGCTCGTTGTCGTAGCTCTCGCCGCGATCATCGGTGCCGATCTGAACGTGGCCGCCGGGAAACCGGACCATCGCTCCCTCGACAGCGGTCGCCGCGCCGCGCGGCAACCGGAAGGCGCGCGGCGCGGCGTATGGCTCGCCCAGCTTCAACTGCAGCGTCTGGAGGATGGTTTCCTGATGCTGTCGTTCGTGCTGCGCCACCATGCGAACGACGTACGCGTCGCGCAGCAGCGGATCGCTCCCGTCGAACGCTTCGGTGGCGAGGCGCGCCTTCACGGCGCGTCGCACTCGTGCAAACTCCTCGCGCTGGCCAGCGAGCGTGGGCAGCGGAAGGGCGCTACGCGTCGCGCGTGGGTGCTCGAAGGGGTTGTACGTCCCCGGCATCTCCGAGAACTCGATGGGACCATCGAGGTTCTGCAGCAGCCAGAGCTTCTCGAACGCCGCGATATGGCCCAGGTCCCAGAGAATGGGACTCATCAGTGGGTCGTGCTGCCGCGAACCGTCCTCGTCGGTGAGAGGCGCGATGATCGCGAGCGTGTGCTGCCGCGCCACATCGAGCGAATCGAGCGCTCGGCGCACTGTATCGGCTGCGCGCTGTTCGCGCGCCTGTGAAGATGCGATGGTGGACATGCGTGCTCCTGCGGGTTGCAATCGCAAAACAGTTGGCGATCGGTGTCCACAGGAAACTTCGCTGATTGGGCAAGAGTTCCGACAGGTTTAATAGACCCGTCTGCCGTCGCGTTGGCGGCTGGCGTCGAACAGCGTGCCGTACGTAACCGTAAGGAATGGGCGCGCCGAGAGAATTTCGGATCGCAGCACCGGATATCCGACATCGACACGAATGCTGCTGACCGTACCATTCGCCGATAGCAAGCGCAGCCGCGCGCCGATCACCGCTGCCTTGAGTTGGCTTCCAGGCGCGTCGAAGACGCGCCACCGGTACGAGCCGGCCGCAAACCCGCCGACGTTCAGCACCGACGCCGCGGCGACACGCATGACGTGGACATCGCGATCGATGGAGCCGGCGAGCGAACGCCCGCCACGCGCCGCATACTGGCGTACCACCGGCACGGTGTAGTCCGCCAATGGCATCAGCGAGAGACCACGCCGGTCGGGGTCGATCTCCAGCAGTTGTTCCGCCGTGAACCGCGCGCCCCACATGCCACCCGCGGCCTCCGAATACCACGAGAGGGACACGCGCGTGATCTGGTTCTTGTCCACTCCGTGTCCGAGATAGCTGGACAGCCATCCGTCGGCCATGAGTATCTGCCCGCGGCGTGGCAGCCACACGCGACCCATCCATCCATCGAGCTTCAGTGTCGCGGAGCGTGCGTCTCGCTCATAGCCACCGCCCACGATGCCTTCGCCCTCCCACCCGAGCGGGACGTCGATGAAGCCACGGCCGGGCACGATCCAGCTCGCGCTATCGAACTGCGCGGTGCGGCGCTGCACGCCGACATCGAGGCCCATGAAGCTGCGCACGTGCAGCGTACCGGCGCTGATGCGCCGCGACGGGGAGATGCTCGCCGCGCTGTCGAACTCCGCGCCGGCGAGGAGCAACGTCACGCCCGACGTGCTCCGCCGCACCGTGCGGCCCACCAGCGCCATGGCGCTGATGGTGTGCAGGCCTTTCTCCGCCGCCGCGGTATCCCGATACGACAGTCGTGAGAAGTTGCTCTCGGCGCGCCATCCGTCGAACACGCTGTATTCATGGCGGCGCAGCCCCAGACGGAACGAATGCGAACCGGCGAGGTTGGCGATGCGCAGGTTGCCGGCCACGTCGGAGCCGAGGACGAATGGATCCACGAGCGTGAGGGCGGCGCCATTGCCGCGGAACGTCATCTCCCGCGTGAGTGCGATGGCCCGACCGGTGCCGAGGAAATTACGATCCTCGATGCCGAAGGAGAGTTGTGAAGGGGTGCGGAGACGCGCGGTGGGTCGCAGCGTCCATGTGTCTCGTGTGCGGAGCGCGAGCGCAACGCCGCCGAGCGTGTCGCACCTGGTCGCGATGATGACAGCGTCGGAGAACAGTCGCTGTGCGCGCAATCGCCGCATGGTCTCGCCGACGCGCAGCGTGTCCACCGTATCGCCAGCCGCGAAGAGGACCTGGCGGCGGATCACGCTTTCGCGCGACGGCGTGTGCAGGCCGCTGAAGATCGCCGCCGGTCCGGGCAGGTGCGGACCCGAGCTGAGGATCTGGAGTGACGTGATGTGCACGCCGCTCAATGCGGCGAGCGATGCACGCGACTCCGTCAGGGCGCACTCCGCTGCGCGCGCAGGCGCAGCGAGGAGGCACGCACTCATCGTCGAGTACGCGAGAAGACGGACAGTGTGGCGCAGCGTGTCGGCTCGGTGGGGCCGGCGTACGGCGGAAATGAAAAGACGGCGAGCACGAAAGGTACGTCGCCAACAGCACGCGAACGACTGGACCAGGCGGCCAAAGGAAACAAGTGCTTGGCATGCCCGCATCCCCTCTTGCATTCTGGCGTCATGTGCCGCACAGTGGCCGCGTGAACTCACGACGACTCCTGTGCGGCAGCGCGCTGCTGCTCTTCCCTGCTTTTGGCTGCCGAGAGTCCGCGCCGCCTCGCGCCCAGAGCACCGGGACGGCAACGGCCGCGCCCGTTTTACCCGCCGCCGTGATAGACACGGCGATTCCTCCGGGGCCGCTTGGCGAATCCATCAGGCGTGGCATGGCGCTGGTGGAGCACACGCCGGATTCGCTGCCGACGTTCGTCGGCGGCAATCTGCGCTGTACGAGCTGTCACCTCGATGGCGGGACGCGCGCCAACTCGGCGCCGCTCACGGGCGTGCACAACCGCTATCCGAAGTACATCGATCGGTCCGGCGCCGTGGTGCCGCTCGAGGACCGCGTGAACTACTGCTTCACGCGAAGCCTAGCTGGCCGCGCACTGCCGACGCGCAGCCGCGAGATGGTGGACATCATCGCCTATCTGGCGTTCATCTCACGAGGGTCGCCAACGGGTCATGTCGTCGGGGAAGGGATGCCGAAGATGTCGCCGCTGGTCGGCGACAGCGCACGCGGCCATGCGGAGTTCGCGGCGAATTGCGCGCGCTGTCACGGCGCGGACGGCGCGGGCATCGGACCGGTGCCGGCGCTCTGGGGCGCGAAATCATACAGCGTGGGCGCGTCGATGGCGCGGGTGGAGCGCGCGGCGTCGTTCGTACGATACAACATGCCGTTCGACAAGCCAGGCACGCTCACGGACCAGCAGGCGTTCGACGTCGCGGCGTACGTGAATTCACACGCGCGGCCTGATTCACCGGGCAAGGCGCAGGATTGGCCGAACGGTGGCGCGCCGGCGGATGTTCCCTACGCGACGAAGGGCCACGTTGCGATGCGCACGACGCCCGTCTTGCCCCGGAAGTACGCCGACGGAGCCGTCGTTCCGGTTCCTGTCGGCGTTCCAAGGTAGCGGCGCTACCGGTCGATCAGCTCGACCTCGCGCACCGCGGCGACCGCCGTGCCCGCCGCCGGAGAAAGTTGGAGCGTCAGTCGATAGCGGCCAGCATCCAGATTCGCGAGATCGAGCGAAATCGCGTGCGCCGCCGCCATGTGCGGGGCCGTCCGCGCATCCGTCCATTTGATCCGAATGGGTGTGTCCACGGGTGTGAGACCGAGCTTCTGTCGCGCGCTGCGAATCCAGCCGTGATCCACGCGCTCCACGCTGACGGCGATGTCCACCGCCTCGCCCTCGGCCGACAGTCCGTACGTCTCCCAAAAGATCCCCAGCGGTCGGTCACGGGTCACGGTATCGCCCGGGATGGCGCGCGCGAGCGCCGAATCGAGCGACGGCGCCGGCTCTTCGCCAGCGCGATAGACAAGCAGGTCCGAGAGTGCGAGTCGCGCACTGTCCGCGCCGGGCACGTACGCGAGCCGGGTGCGGCCAAGCGTCTTCGTCGCGGAGTCGGTGATGTCGATGCCGACGATCCATGGCGCCGTGGCCAGCGTAACGCGCACGCGTCCGACGTGCGCGGTATCCACCTCGCTCAACGCGGCCACGCCATCCACGCCGGCCGCGCCAAGCCGCGCCACCAGTGTCCGCAGCGAATCATCCTGCGCAGCGTATGAGGCCACGAGCAGCGTGCTGTCGCCGCGACGGAACCTCGCGAACTGCGCCGCGACGGCAGCCACCCGCTTCACCATCGCCGGCGCATACCGTGCTTCGGCGCGAGGCGCGCTCAGGTGCCATGCGTCGGGCTGCATGGGTTTGAGGGAATCCACCAACCAGCCCGTCGGTGCGAACGCGAAGCTCGGCGACGGATCGTGACCGATGATGCTCGGTTCCTGCATCGAGCCCATGCTCACCTGTGTGCGACTCCACGCGGTGGGCCACCCGTATCGCAGGACCAGCTCCGCGGCATCCTTGCCCCACGTCAGCAGGTGTGGTGTCGCCGCGCGTTCACCGAGCCAGTTGAGCACGCGTCGCACGTTGAACTCGTTCTGCCAGTCATTGCCCTCCGTCGAGAATTGCGGACGGCTCAGCATCCAGTAGCGTCGCTCGAGCGCATGACGCTCATCGCAGCTGTGATGCTCGTAGACGTCGCGGTCGCCATCGCTCAACAGCGGTGCAATGTCCCGCCATGCGCACGATTCCTCAGCCGGCATGTTGGCGACGGCCAGCGCAAACGCCGAGTCGGCGAGATGGGCCTCGCCATTGGCGTGTGCCGCGTAGCCGACGAGTGCACTGCACCACCAGCCGGTCGCGCGACACTCGCGCGCCACGCTGTCCGCATCCGCCAGCTGATGTCCATCGACGCGATAGTGGATGCGCATGCCGGCGAGCCAATCGTCGCCGGGGTAGCGCGCGGCCGCCTGATCGAGTTGCGCGATCAGCTCGGCGCGTCGCTCGCTTATCGCCGCCTCTTCCGGCGGGAACGTCGGCACGTGCTCGTCGTACCACCAGCAGTAACGGCCCAGTCGCACATCACAGCGGCCGTTGCCACGATCGCCAAAGGGAAGATGCGCCCGTCGGCTCCGCTCGAAGTTCGCCTGCGCACCACGTGCCCGGCTCAGGTCGCGCGCAGAATCCGCGGCGCTGTGCTCGCTCGCACGCTGCGCGACGGCATTGAGCGCTGGCACATGAAGCTGCAAGGTGAGAATGAGCAGAGCGGCATGCATGTGAAGCGTCCTCCCGTCAACGGAAGAAGTACACGAGGACGCCGAGCTCGATGCTCGCCGCCACGATTCCGAAGATGATCGCCACGCGAATGTCGCGCGCGGTCCGGCGCTGGTCTTCCTTCAGGATGCCTCGCGGTGTTCGGCGTGTGCCTTGCTTAGGCTAGCGCCGGACGCGCGCGGCGTCGAGCTTCCGCGCACGACCCGCGAAATCACCCCCCACGTAGTGATCGCATGAGGCAGGGAACCGTCACGCTCGCCCTGCTCGCGCTCGCTGCTGCGACTGCTTGCGAGGCACCCACCGCGCCGACGTTGTTCGTGTACGCCGATCGGGCGATCACCGTGCCGGCATCGTCGAAAGGATGGAAGGCGGTGACCGTGGGCGGCTCCCACAGCTGCGGTCTTCGATTGGACGGCGAACTCTATTGCTGGGGCGGGAACGCCAGCGCGCAGCTCGGCGTAGGGAGCGCGCGTGGACAGTGCGGCACGCGGAAGGTCTCCTGCGAGGCAGGCCCACGGGCCGCCCTCACCACGCACCGATTCGCCTCGGTTCGCGCCGGCCAGCGGCACACCTGCGCCATCACCCTGGAACGCCGACTGTTCTGCTGGGGCGAGAACCTCTTCTTCGCCACCGGTGTGGAGGCCGAGGCGTACGTCACGAGGCCGATGGCCGTGTTGCCAGAGATCCAGTTTCTCGACGTGGGGCCGGGCATGACGCATACCTGCGCCGTGCGCACCAACGGCGTCGTCTACTGCTGGGGCGAGGGATCGTTCGGCGCGCTGGGTCGAGGCGACACCATCTCCACGGTCATTCCCGCCGCCATCGCCAGCGACCAACATTTCGTCCGCGTGCGCTCCGGGCGCCTCCGCAGCTGTGCCATCGCGCTCGATGGCTCACTCTGGTGCTGGGGGCTGGAGTGGGAGTCCACGTCCGGCAACGTGGACTTCTTTCATCAGCGGCTGCTGCCACACCGCATCGACGGAATCCCTCCGGTTCGCGACATCTCCATCAGCGTGTCTTCCACCTGCGCCGTGACGATGGACGGCACGTCGCTGTGCTGGGAGGCGAACGGCTTCGCGCAGCTCGGCGACGGGACCACCAACAGCACGGCCATCCCCTCGCCCGTTGCCTCCACGGTGAGGTTCAGCGGCGTGAGCACCGGCATCATCCAGAGCTGCGGCACCGCCCTCGACCGACGCGCGTACTGCTGGGGGAACAACTCCTTCGGACAGCTCGGCGTGCCGCGGCCCGGCGACCGATGCGCGTCCCTGGAATGCAGCCTTCAGCCTATCGGCGTGTTCGGATTCCAGCACTTCGATGCGGTTGTGACCGGGTTCGGTACGCACACGTGCGGAATTACCGTGGACACGTCGATACTGTGTTGGGGACTCGGCTCGGAAGGACAGTTGGGCGACGGGTACACGCGCGACAGGCAGAGCTTGCCAGTCGGCGTGCTCTCGCCCGCAGCTTGAGCGACATCCCCCATCTGCTGCGGCGAAATTTCTCGGCGCTGCTCGAATCGGACTTCAGCGACAAGACTCTTGATGCACTGGTTGGAGAATGCAGCCGCGCGTGCCGGTATCCCCGGTGCGAAGGCGGCGAACATCCCGCAAAATGCTTCTCGCGCAGCAGCGTGGGAGCAGCTCGTACGCACGCTCCGACTCACGGAACGCGCGCTGGCTGAACGAGTCGCGCCAGTGCTTCGCGTGCCACTGGCCGATCTCGAGCACGCCGATGCCAAGGCGGCGCGGCTCGTTCCTGAAAAACTCGCGAAGAAGCACGGCGTCTACCCGCTTCGCGAGACCGATCGCGAGCTCACCGTCGCCTCGAGCGAACCGCAGGACTATGAGGCCGAGCGCGACATCGGCTTCGCGAGCGGTCGTCGCATCAGCTTCGAGCTCGCTGGCCCCGCTTCCATCGAAGCGGCGTTGAACGGCGCCTACTCGGCGGATGGCGTCGTGGAGAGTCTGCTGCGGGCGTCGGACTCCACACTCGCCGATGCCGTGTCGTTCGTCGAGGAGCTCGAGCCGGAGAAGGTCGCCGCTCAGGACGTCGAATCGGCGCCGCTCGTCAAGCTCACGAATCTCATCCTGAGCGACGCGGTGATGCAGCGCGTGAGCGACATCCACATCGAGCCCGGTGGCGCCAAGGGCGGGGTGGTGCGCTTCCGCATCGACGGCGTGATGCGCCAGCACATGGTGCTCCCCGCCGGCGCCCTCAATCGCATCGTCTCTCGCATCAAGGTGCTCGGCAAGCTCGACATCGCTGACCGCATGCGTCCGCAGGACGGCCGTACGCGCATTCAGGTGGCCGGCAAGGCCTACGACCTGCGCATCTCCACCGTACCGACACGCGACGCCGAGAAGGCCGTCATTCGCATCCTGCGGCCCGACACGGCGAAGACGCTCGCCGACGTCGGCCTCTCGAAGGTCGAGCTGATGCGCTTCCGCCAGCTCATCGGTCAGCGCGACGGCATTGTCGTCGTCACCGGTCCCACGGGCTCCGGCAAGACCACCACGCTCTACGCTGCGCTCGCCGACGTGGCGACGAGTGAAGTGAACGTGATGACCGTGGAAGACCCCATCGAGTACGAGTTGCCGGGGATCACGCAGATCCAGGTGGAGACGAAGCGCAGCGTCACGTTCGCCTCCGCGCTCCGCTCCATCCTCCGCCAGGACCCCGACGTCATCTTCGTCGGCGAAATCCGTGATGCGGAGACGGCCGAAGTCGCGGCGCAAGCGGCGGCGACGGGGCATCTCGTGCTGGCGACGCTGCATACCAACGACGCGATGAGCGCGGTCTCACGCCTCAGCGATCTCGGGCTCGATCGAGCGACCATCGCTTCCGTCCTCCGCGGCGCGGTGGCCCAACGGCTGGTGCGTCGCGTCTGCCCCGACTGCGTCGTGCCCATCCAGGGCGAGCTCACGGAGAGCGAGCAACGGCTTGCGAGCCAATTCGGTACCGCGTCCACGGTGCGCATCACGGGCTGCGAGCGGTGCAATCATTCAGGCTATCGCGGACGGCTGCCCATTGTCGAGGTCGCGCTCGTCAGCTCCGGGATGGTCGACCAGATCTCCGCCGGTGCGACGGCGGCGCAACTCCAGCGTTCGGCCATCGCGCAGGGAATGCGTCCCCTGCGCGAGGTGGCTCTGGAGCACGTCCAGAGCGGCGACACGACGCTCGAGGAAGTGGAGCGTGTGCTCGGCGACGCGGGAGAGGACTCCGCCGCCGCAGCGCCATTGGCGCCGGCGATTCTCTTCGTCGACGACGACGCCATGCTCCGGCATCTCGCCTCGTCCATTCTCGAGTCGAGCGGCTATCGCGTGAGGCAGGCGCGCGACGGCGCGGAGGCGCTCGCCATCATAGCCAGCGGCGATGACATTTCGCTCGTCATCACCGACCTCCAGATGCCAGGGATCGACGGCTTCGAACTCGTGGTTCAGCTGCGCGGCAATCGGCAGACGGCCATGCTGCCTCTGATCGTCCTCACCGGTAGCGACGAGCACGACACCGAAGTGAGACTTATGGACGCTGGTGCCGATGACTATATCAGGAAGCCCATCGATCCACCCCGATTCCTTGCGAGAGTTAAGGGTGCGCTCCGCCGCGCAGGAGTATCATGACGGAAAGCATCAGTGCGAATGCCGGAGAGGACGGAGGTCTCCCGAGCACCGACGAAGCGGCGTTGGAGCGACTCAAGCGCTTCGGCGGCGGCAAGCTGCTCGGTGAGATGATCACGCTTTATCTCGAGGCGGCGCCCGAGCGCCTTCGTGCGGCGCGCACCGGCCTCGAAACCAGCGACATCAAGGCGACGGAAATGGCGTTGCACGCACTCAAGTCCAGCTCGGCGCAGCTGGGCGCGATGCGCATGCAGCGGCTGTGCGAGCGGGGCGAAGCGCTGGCGCGCTCCGGAACGCTGGAAAACGTGGCAGGACTCGTGAGTAGTCTCGAAGAGGAATTCCCCCGCGTGCAAGACTGGCTCGAGCGCGCCCGCCGACCGGAGGTCGCATGAATACAGTTGCTGTGGTCGAAGACAACGCGGACAACAGGCTGCTGCTGCAGGCCATCCTCGACGGCCTGTACGAAGTGGTCGAGTACGAGAACGGTGTCGACGCGTTGGCGGGGCTCGCCGCGCAATTGCCCGATCTCGTGCTGCTCGACATTTCGCTGCCGGGCATGGACGGCAACGAGATTCTTGCACGCATCCGCGCCGACGATCAGCTGCGGCGTCTGCCGGTCATCGCCCTCACTGCCCACGCCATGGCCGGCGACCGTGAGAAATACCTATCGGCCGGCTTCAACGACTACATCACCAAGCCAATCGTGGACGAGTCGCTACTGCTGTCCGCGATGGAGAAGTGGATCGCCGCGGGCCGAGACGGCAAGATCTGACGGACCTTCTCGCGTGATGAAGGGGTAGGGAACAGCACGTGACGCGCGTCGCGCTTCCCTCGTCTCAGCATGTGGGCGCGCGTCGCGCCTGAAGTCCTTCCCACCGCATTCTCCCTTCTCCATGCCGAAACTCTCACCGACCGTGCAACGCCTGATCCTGGCGTTCACGACCGGACTCTTTCTCGCCTGTGCCGCGAACGTCAGTACGCAGCCCGGTGGGATGTCGTCTACGCTCCCGGTCCAGCCGTAGCCTACGCCTCTCGCAACGCGGCCATCGGCGTTTCCCGGAACACTTCGCGTCCCGTCAGCATCCCGATGCTCACGGCCACCGCGATCATCAGCAGTGCCACGAGCATCGCGGGCACCAGCGCTGCTACGAAGGGCTGCTTGAACACGAAGTGCATCAGCCCCCACGCGCCTCCCACACTGAGCACCACGCCGGCCAGGCTGCCCAGTGCTCCCAGCAGCAGGTACTCCGCGAGCATCACGCGTCCCACCTGACGCTTGGTTGCGCCGAGCACCTTCAGCAACACTCCCTCGCGCAACCGCTCGCGACGTGTCGCGCTCACGGCGCTGAACAGCACCGGGATGCCGAGTGCCAGGCTCAACCCCGCCATGAATCGAATGGCCGCGGTGACCTTGTCCAACACGCGGCCGATGGTCTGCTGGATGAGCGTGAGGTCGAGGCTCGACACGTTGGGAAATGTCGTGACGACGTCACGCTGAAGCCGCGCCACGGCATTCTCGCCACGCACATCGGCGAGGATGACGAATTGCTTCGGTGCCTTGACCAGCGCGCGCGTTTCGAACACGACGAAGAAGTTCGGCTCGAATCGCGTCCAGTTCACCTCGCGCAGGCTCGTCACGCGCGACGGCACCTTCACCCCCTGGACATCCCACGTGATCGTGTCGCCAAGGGAAACGCGCAGCCCCTTCGCAATGTCGGCATCGAGCGACACCTGCGGCAACTGGTCGGCCGGTGAGCCCCCGCGAGGGAAGGTTCCCTTCGTCAACTTCTCCGACGGCATCAGCGAATCGCGATACGTCGAGCGGAACTCGCGCCGAAGGACCCACCGTTCGCGCCGCTCCCCCGTCTTTGCGTCCGGCTTGAGGAGCTGCTCGCCCACAACGGAGTTGATTGCGGTGATCTTCATCGGCACCAGCGGCGTGCGCTGGCTCACGGTGTGTCCTTCCGCGCGAATCATCGAGTCGAGCGGCGCCCCCTGGTCGTCCTGCACGTCGAAGAACAGCACGTTCGCCTTGGATGCATCCAGCTTCACGGACACGGTGCGCAGCAGATTGTCCTGCACCTGATACACCGTGCTCATGAGGAACACGCCGAAGCCCAGTGCGAGCACCACCGCGCGCGTCTGATTGCCGGGCCGGTAGAGACTCGCCACGCCCTGCCGAAGCACGAACGGCCACGATGGACGTACGATGCGTCGCGCAGAGGCGCTGAGCGCCCACGCAGCGCCATACAGCAACCCAACCGCACCAGCGATGGCCCCCGCGAACCCGATGCCCTGGATGACCGTCTCGGCGCGCGCGACGCCGAGTGCGGCGATGCTCAACGCGATGACGACGCCCACGAGCACGCGCACAGGATCGAACTTCGCACCGCGCAGCGCGGCAGAATCCGATTGGCGACGCAGGGTCTGCAGCGGACTCACGTTGCGCAGCGAGATGAGCGGCATCAGCGCGAACACGAATGACACCCACACGCCCACGCCAAGCCCCGTCAGCAGTGCCGCCGGCTCGATCGTCACGCGGACGTCCACAGGGAGGAACTCCTCGAGCACGTGCGGCAGGCCGAGTTGCAGGCCGATGCCGAGCACTGCGCCGAACGCCGCGCCGAGGAATCCCATCGCGACGGCCTGCAGGAGATAGATCGTCAGCACCTGCCGGCTCGTCGCGCCGAGGCAGCGGAGGATGGCCACCGTGTCGATCTTGCGCATCACGAACGCGTTCACGCCGCTCGCCACGCCGATGCCGCCGAGCAGCAGGGCGACGAGGCCGATGACGCTGAGGAAGTCGCGCAACTGGTCGATGGCCTGCGTGAGATTGAACTCCGTCTCCGCGGCGGTGCGATAGCGCACCTGCGCCTTCTCGAGCGTATTCTTGAACCGGAAAATGAACTTCGCCGGCGTCACCGTCGGCGGCAGTTTGATGAGCGTCTTGTGGTCGCTGCGGCTGCCGAAGAGGAGCAGCGACGTCTCGTCCAGGTACTGCGCCGGAATGTAGATGCGCGGCCCGATCGTCGTGCTCACGCCTACGTCGCCGGGCACGCTGACCAGCGTACCCGCGATGATGAAGCGCGCGAAGCCCAGGGCTAGCGTGTCGCCGACCTGCGCATTGAGGGCGACGAGGAGCGACGGATCGACGAGCGCAGAGCGTCCTTCGTGCAGGTGCGCCCACTCGCCCGCCGGCTTGGTGATGATCTCGCCGTAGAACGGATAGCCGGGCTGCACTGCCTGGATCTGCGCGAGCCGGGTCAGTCCCGTGCGCTGCACCAGCGCCATCGACGCGAACG
>JBBQDT010000100.1:0-14862 GCA_038319955.1 Gemmatimonadales bacterium
ATGTGCTTGTAGCGCGCCATCACGGGCCTCGACGAAAGGGCAATCGCACCGCAGATTCTCTTCGAGGCCAACGTCCTGATCCGTCGTGAGTTCCGTTTCCACATTGGCACGTATCGGGACTTTTTCTACAACCTCGTTAGGCTGTGCGACCACCATTGGAGGAGCGGATGGCTACGTGGAGTTCGTCGCGCAGCCGCAAGTACAATCGCGCGCATCGGACGCGCTAGCGGCAACGCCGTCTTTCTCCGATTACACCATCAGCAACAACTCGCGTACGGTAGATGGTCGCGGGGCAGGATCTGGAGATATGCGCGGTCATACGCTTGTTGTGGGCGCACAGCACGGTCGTTCGCGACCAAGAGCGGCAAGTCGTTGTTCTGTCCTGACTTGACCCGATCACGCTGCCCGCCCCCGCGAGAGTTGTACGGATGTAAGTCCCGAATCTCGCCAATCAGGATGATATTCGGGGCGTACAACTCGGTGTCGTATCGCCGCTGTCCTGAATTTGTCCTGAATCCGCTCGGTGCCCCCTGTACAACGCGTCCACCCTGTCGTCGCTGGTACGCTCGCCAGTAGACACCCAGACAGGAGTGACGATCATGAGAACGGGGATCAGTGAGTTGCCGAACGAAGCGAGTCTAGGGAACGACGGCGTTGCGTTGCCCGGTACGCGCCGCCGCGCCGTGGCCGGGGAGGATCGGCTGAGCATCGCGCAGCCAATCACCGGGGCCCACCTCGAGGCCCTCGTACGGCCAGCGATGAAGGCGGGCCTACGCAGGCGCGCGGTGGGAACGAACGGCCGGCGTGGTGCATGGACCGCCGCGACGGTGCGGAGTGCGTGGTCGCAGACGCGACACGCGCTCGTGCAAGCCATCCTGGAAACCTTGCCGCAGGACGAGCGGTCGACTGCACGCGCCCAGTGGCAGCTGCAGCAGACGTGGGACACGCGTGACCTCCGGCCGCTCCTCGCGCGATTGCCGGAGTATGCGGCGCGTACGCGTCGAACCGTGGGCTCGCGGGGCACTGCCACGCGAGCTGTACGTGCGCTCCTTCGTAGGCTGGTCGCCGGACTGTCGGCAAAAAATCCAGTTGCGCTGCGGGCCGGGATGCTGCTGCCGGAGTGGCAAATACTTGTCGCCGCCGTCCAGGGATTGCCCACGACAGAGGCTGACCCGTCGTCACGTGAGCAGTCGCTGAGCGCCAAGACGCGTGCGTCGCTGGTCACGGGGATCATGTTGCTCGCGGAGACCGCCAGCGCGCACGGCTTGCTGCCTACTGAACTGCTAGAGAGTACCGTCAGATTTCACGAGTGGTTCGACGCGACGTCGCTCAAGGCGTGGCAAAAGTCTGCCGTGCGCTGGTCAATGGGGCGCGTTCAAGCGCTCGGAATTGTCGGAACGGAGCACTTTCCATCGTTCCCTCGCGGTACCGTCGCCCGCCGTCTAGGTTCCACCGCAGAGGCTCATTCGCTTGCGCTTCGGGCATGCGCGCCGGCCTTGGCCACGCACATCGAAAAATGGGCGAGGACACACGGCCCATTGGCCGAGGCGCGCACATCTGGCGTGGTCAAGCGCCTCCTGCTTGCTCCGGCGACCCGCGCCAACCTGCTGAACACCTTGCATCGCGTGTGCACGCGATGCGTCGAGGCTTTGTCAGCAGGCGTGGTCCCTAATGCACTCGCGAACGCAACGAATGTCATCGCGTGGTACACCACGCGCGTGCCGATTAATGGTGCCGTACCAGAGCTGCTCGAGGAGGACGCCGATGTCGACGACCTCCGGGCGGACACAGCTCCAGGTGATGAAACGCGCGGTGGGAATACTGAGGATATGAGCGGGAACAATGAATGCACGATCCCCGCCATCCTCGCGGTGATGCTCCACGCGGCGCGTTCGGAACAAATGGGCCGACGGTACGGAATCGATCAACAACTCCCACGCCGGGCAATTACGTCTGGTGCGCTGATCGACATGCTTCCAGTGAGTGTCGTCAGCGACCTAGCAGATCTGTGGAGCACCATCGTGCATCGACTAGAGAGTCGATCCGCGAAGCAGCGCAAGAACATGACGCCTGGAGATCGAGAGATCGAGGCTACGGCGGCGGCTGCGCACGCGGAGATCATGGACATGCTGCTGCCGCCCGGAGTTGCCGAAGGGCGTGGGGCTCGGCGCCGCACACGGCCGACGACCGTCAAGGACAAGCGGCTGCTCGTCGACCTGATGCCGCTGCCCGTGGTGCTTGCGATCTACATCCCTTCGTGGACACTCATCGCTCTGCCACGAATTCGAGAGCGGCTCCACGCGATCCGGACTCGCATCGCGAGGGTCAACGCGAAGGCTCCGCTGGAACAGCGGTGGGAACCCGGCGAACACGCTGAGGAGGCAGCTGCGGCGCGCGCGTATAAAAACGCACTGTGCGAGTGGCTAGCCCTCGCCGCGTTTACGGCCGACCCAAGCCGAATCAAGAACCTTTGGTGTGCGCGCGTCGGTCTGCATGGCAGCGACAGCAAGAAAGAAATTGCCATCGATGCGCTATGGAACCGAGACGGATCGCTGAGGCGCATCCGAGGCGTCACCGCGACGTACGGGGGTATCGCGTGGGCCACGATGCAGGAAAATGACAGGGCCTCGCTCAAGAACCGCAAGTTTGGGCAGCGCTCATTCGCCTGGGCCGCTGTCGCCGTCGATCCTGAGTGGCTAGCAGCGTACCTGCGCGATTACTGGCTGCCCGCTCTCAAAACCCGAGGACTTGTCACCGAACACACCACGTTGCACGCCGCACTCGAGCGCTCCGTATTTCCCCTATTCGTGACCGACGGCGGCACACAATCCAAACGCATAACCAGTGCGCCACGCCCAGGGGGCTTCGCCGGTGCTGATAGTCTGCGCACGCTCTACGCTCGTGGCATGCTGCACGCCATGCATGGAGCGGACCTGATACGCGAGGGCGTCGTCACTGGTGCACTTCCGTCAACTGACGCCGAGGCCAAAAAGCGCTGGCCGTGGTTACTCGCGCCACAGGGAGCACGAACAATTTGGACGTCGCATCTCGTTGGTGTGCTGCACCACGGCGGGTCGGCACTGCGCCGTCGACTCCCTTCAGGGGAAATCGAGCGGGTCGACGCGTCCGCGTACGCCGTGAAGGCGACGACGAGCCGCTTGGTGACGCTGGAGAAGGAATACCTGGCCATTGGTGACGCCGTGGAACTGAGTCTCACACGCGCTCCGAGGCACTGGCGCCACCCACGCGCTTTCGACCCCGTGGTGGATCTCCTCGTTGCAGTGGACGTGCGACCGCCGTTTGCGCGCTGGTGGAGTGAGTGGACCGCGCAATCGTCGGCGGATGACGAGGTGAATTTGCTGCCGGTGGCGCTCCGCGAGGCGTGGAGCGCGCGACAGCGGAATGCCGATTTGGAACTTCCGGCGCTGCGTCGAAAGGGCAGAGGAACTGACAGCGAGAGCAGGGAAGAGGCCGCCTGATTCACAGTATCATGGACGCCCTGCGGTGATCGACCAGCGATCTCCGCAGGGCGTCGTGCGTCAGCTCGGGAACAGGTCAGCGACGAGTGCCGCGCGGTGCCGCTCGAACAGATCTCGGCGAATCAGCCACGGGCGCTCACCGCTCGCCGGTGGTACCGGCGCGTATCCGAAGCGCCTATCGTCTGGCCAGCGTTGGAGACCGAGCCGGTCCTTCCAATCGCTCGAGAGGATACGTCGCACGAGTGTGCGCCGCTGCGACGGTGCGAGCTGCAGGTGGACGCGCAGGTCGCTGAACGTCAGCCAATGACGATGCAGGAGAAGTAGTCGTGGGCGCCGCACGCGCGCTGGTTGGGTAGGCATTCGCGAGCATCGCAACACGCTCGTGCCACTGTCAACGGCGCGGGCCCGTGACCTGCATGCGGATCGGGTGGCGCCCCGGGTCATGCCTGCCCCCGCCATTTTAATTCGCCACGCCGGTGAGGGAGTCGGTACGGCCGCGCGGAGAAGGCCTCCGGCTAGGGTCAGCCTAACGAGTGCCTGCCAATGGAGCGAGAGTCAATCCGGCCATGGCTGCGGCATCAACAGCGTGACCCCGCGACGGAATCCGGAATCCGACTTCCTCCGGATTCCAAAGCGCCAACCGGAATCCGGAATCCAGAATCCGGATTCCGGATTCCGTGGAACGGACGCGCGCGTTGGGTCGATGGCCGGTCGAGCCGAAGGTGCACGCATGCGCTAGGCTCGTACGCCGCCCCCTGCGGGGTGGCCGGAGACTCATGGAGTGCACCACGTGGGTGCGCCACCGTGAGCCGCCGCCATGTACCAGGAGGTACCGATGTCCGCACCTGTACCGAATACTCCGTCAGGGGAGCACGCGCCCGAGGGCGAGCGCCCGGCGGTCGAGGGTCACGCCAAGATTGTGGCCCGAAAGGATCCCGCCGCAGCTCGTGCACTCGCGCACTGGTACCTCGCCAATGAGTCAAAGTGCTCCCCTGCGGATTTTCGCAAACTGGGAGTGATAGGAGGAAGCGACGCTCTCAACACGCTGCTCGGTGAGGTCCGTGCTGAGCGGCCAGAAAACCGTGGCCGCGAGCATCTGGAATCTGGCGGGTGGAAACCTGTGGCACTCCCTCCTGAGTTTCAGCGATTGCATGATGCCGTGCTCCACGCCACCAACACATTCTCGGCGCGAATCCACGCGGAGGCGCAGGAGCATGGCGCTCACTCGCTGGCCCGGGTGCAGCAGGCGGCAGACGTGGCGGCCAGTCGTCTGAAGGAGGAGCTCGATGCCATACGGGCCGATTCGACTGCGCTGGCCGCCGCCCTCGAGGATGCGGAGGGGCGAGCCGCCGACGCTCTTTTGTCGCGCACGGAGCTACAATTGCGGCTCGAGAATATGCAGCTGAGTCAGCGTCCCCTGATCGCCGCCGCTGACGACCTGCGCACCGCGGTGCAGCGTAAGGATAACGCGTACGAACAACTGACCTCAGAAAATTCGCGCCTGCGGGAGTTCGTGGCAGCAGGCGACGTGAAGCTCGTGGCCGCAGAGACCGCGAATCGGGAGCTTCGCGACATCGCGCGCTCGCATGAAACCGAGGTCCGTCACCTCCGCGTTGCACTCGAGGCGCGGGTGCAGGAGGTGGCCGCCCTGCACGGCTCGCTGGAGACCATTGTGAAGACCAACGCGTCGCTGGCCGCCCGACGGGCGCCGAGCTCGCGCGGTGCGAAGACGACTACGCCCGCAGTACGCCGTGGCAAAGGCGTGGGGAAGACGCCGTCTCCCCGGCCGTGAATATCAACGCGTTTATCACGCCGTCGCAGGTTTCTGCAATCGACGCGGCGACCACTATCCTTTCCCCGTCGATGAATCGGTCGACTACCTGAACCCCAACCGGAGCTCCCTTTCGAGATCACCACTCAAATCTTCACCTATGTCGCCGCCACCGCCGGCGGAGTCCTCGTCGGCGCGTACGTCGCCAGTGTCAGGGGCCGTCGAGCGTGGGACGTGGCATCGGCGACCGCGCAGGCAGCGTGGCACGAGCGCCTGACTGACCTGACATCACAGCTCGCCACGGCGCGCGGCGAGCGCAACGTCCTTGCCGACGCGCGTGCACAGTGCTCCGCTCAACTCGACGCTCATGTCGATCATGCGCATGATCGCCATGCCGCAGTAGAGGCGCTTGTCATGAGAGTCGGCGAGGAGATGGCGACCAGCGCCGCCGATCATATGAGAAAGGGCCTGCAGTGGGCGGCCGGCGTCGCCAAATCGCAAGTCGAACGACTGCAGAGCGCCTTTGCGCAGGAAAACGCGAGCCGCGAGACGGCAATGCACGCCATGGTCAGCCCATTGCGAGATGGCATCGAGATGCTGCGGAGCCTGAGCACGCGTATTGAGCGCGAGCGTGCCACCACGCTCGGTACCCTACAAGAACAACTTCGCCAGCTTGCAGACGGTCATCAGCGCCTGAGCGACGAGACCAGCGCGCTGACTCGCGCGCTGCGCACGCCGCAGGTTCGTGGACGCTGGGGCGAAATGCAGCTCGAGCGCCTGATCGAAGCGGCTGGAATGCTCAAAAATGTCGACTTCGTGATGCAGCCCACGTTGGCGAGCGAGGACGGCGTGTCGAGGCCCGACCTGATCATTCACTGCCCTGGTGGACGGTCGATCATCTGCGACGCCAAGGTGCCCCTCATGGCATTCCTTAGTGGTGTGGACGCTGAGACGGAATCTGAACGCGCGATGTGGATGGATAAACATGCGGGCCAGGTTCGCGCTCACGTTGATGCGCTCTCCAAGCGTAGGTACGCGGATCTCGTACCTACGGCGCTCGATATTGTTTTTCTCTTCCTCCCGGCGGAGTCACTCTACGCGGAGGCAATCGCGCGTGACGGATCGCTCGTCTCGTACGCGCTGGATCGAAAGATCATGATCGTGAGCCCTGCAACGCTCATGCTCGCCCTGCGGATCGTGGGATTCGCGTGGCAGCAGGACGCGCTTTCGGAGACGGCCGTGCAAGTCCGCGATCTCGGCTCACAACTCTACACGAGAATCGGCAAGCTCGCCGCCCATTTTGAAAAGGTTCGTCGTTCTCTCCTCGCGACCGCTAGCGCCTTCAACGAGGCGAGTGCGTCCCTCGAGTCACGAGTCTTGCCCACGGCAAGGAAGCTGCACCGTCTCTACAATGCCGAAGGCAATACACTCGCCCAGCTCGAGCCGCTCGACATCGCACCTCGTGCGTTCAGCGCCGTGGAGTTTGTCGCCGCAACAGACGACGCCACTGTGCACGTGTCGGAAGCCGATGTCCCCACGATGCGTGAAGAGCTCGCGGCGTAACGCTGCGGCGCCCCCCGCTTCTCACGCCAAGTCTGGCCCGTGTCGGATACGCCGACACGTTCCCTTTTCTTTCGGAGATCGAATATGGACATCGCAAAAGGTAAAGTGTCACCGCGTGCCGCGATGGCACTGTTGACCACCACTGCCGGCTGTCGCTTTATGCAGCTGCTGCTGAGGTCATCGACGAACGCCGCTATCGTGACGCGTGCAACGGAGGATCTTGCGTTTGGACTCCGCTGGACGGTCTCGTCGCTCATCGAGCGTTGGTCTGTTGCACAGGGGGTGCGGCCGATCAATCTGGCGCTAAGCGTCGACGAGTCGATGGCCTATTTGCTCGTCGCGATGGATACCTGTCGCTCCCGGTCTCCATGGGATTTCGGCGCGTGGGTGACGCGTCGGGTCACGTCGCTGCTCGAGGGCGAGAGCGACGACGCTCCGCGCGCGCGCCGTCCCGTAGACCAGGGACCGCTGTTGTCTCTGGCGCCCAAGACGGAGCGCGCGGCCGTCCTCATGGCTACCCTCTGTCTGCTGACGCCAGAGGTGCGCTACGTGCTGGAGCTGAGGCAGCAGCGCGGTTCCACGTGGGCGTCGGTCGCGAAGGCACTCTCCGTTAGCGTGACGACCGCCATGGCGCGCCACGCGAAGGCTCTTGAACTGGCACAGATGGCGGCGCTCGACGTGATCGCGGAGCGGCTGAATGAGTTCGAGGTCGAGGCGCACGATGGTTGGGCTGACGAGGCCGCGTAACAGACGAGAGGGTGCACGTTTCTATGCCGACAACCTTTCATCATCGACGTTTGGCGGGCATCGAGAATCGAACCGCCGGACTGACAGCTTGGAGGGCATTGTTCACGCTGAACGGTTGAAAAGTGCTACCGTAGTTTCTGCGAGGCCGTGGGCGTCTTGGTTGCATCAGGCTCGCGCTATAGGGTGAAACCGACATGTGATTAACGGCAGCGGGGCCGGTCGAGAGACCGGTCCCGCTGCCGTGTTCACGTGTGGGCTTGGACGTACCTCATGGCGTGAGCGCCGGTCACCGGTGGTCCTTGGGGTCGGCCAACGTGGACGACAGGGGCGCCTGTCGTGTTACGCCGGCGGGAACAGATGTTCGTGCGTAAGCCACGCGCGAATGGTCGCACAGGCGTCCATGAGCGAGACGCGAGGTCCCCAGTGCCACCCGTGTAGCTCGGCATGCGCTCCCTCAAGTGCGGCCCGGTCTGCGGCGTCCGGTCACGTGAACGCCGTGTCCTGCGCGTCGTATCGTCGGCGAATTTGCTTGTCCGCATGCATGCGGGCCGCGAGCAGCTGCACGGTAATGCCGTCGGGCAGCGCAGGCAGGGACGGAATCGCGCTGATGATGTGATGCGCGTCTTCAAAATGGCGCACGTAGCGCGACGGATCTGACGCCCGCGCGTGTTGATTGCAAATCGCATCCAGCTTGCCGAGCAGCGTCGCGAGAGGGTGTGCACAGGATAGCGTCTCTGGCCGGTTGCTGATGTATTCTGCCAACTGGCTTGATGACAGAGCATCGTGCACCAGTGACGTGGTCGGCTGCGACAGCGCAGCGTAGATCGTATCGGGGGCGATCTCTAGCTGCACGAACGTGTGCAGCGGCACAGCGGTGTCTTCAAACCTCGAGCGGTACTCCAGAAAAAAGAGGGCGTTGATGTGCTTCGGGGCATGGCGACTCACGTCGTACCGCACATCCGTTATTCTATGGATGTGCCGCAGCTCGCCCGCGCTGCTCCGTTACGCCCTGCAATGCGTGGCTGACGGCCGGTGCGCCGACCTCCACCGCGTCCGCGCGAATCCTGCCTGTGGGCCCGGACGCCGTCCTTACCGCAGCCGACGCGGGATTTGACGTGCGGGTGGACTGGGGAGCGGTGGGCGTACGCGCCACGCGGGACGGGCTCTTGAAGCACATCGCTAGTAAACCCGAGGCTCAGGGGGGCGGCTCATCGACTGCCGCCCACGCAGCCCGTTGTACCTCACCGTCCGGGTGCAGCCGCCGCCCCCACCCGTCGTCGTCTCGCCGCCAGCCCCGGGGCGTCGTCGTCGCGCGTAGTCCAGGTTTTCTCGAGGCCGCGGGATGCGACACGCCTGCGGCCTGGACCTTCGACGGCCACTTCTAGTCACCCGCCGGGGCCAACCGACACGCAGCGGCGCGAGTGACAAGCGTGAGGTCATTGGTTCGACACCGCTACGTCCGCGCCACCTTCAGCTATTTTTTCGTCGCAAGCGGGCGATCAGCACTGAATGCGCTAAACCGTTTAGATGACACCATCATCTGCGCGGCCAGTCCGCCCTCCCGACGTCCGTCCGACCGTCAATCCGTGTCTCCTCCCGCTCACGCCGACCGACCTGGCCGAGCGCTGGCACGTCGCCGCGTACACCGTGCGCGAGTGGGCTAAGGCGGGACTGATTGACGGCGCCGAGCACGTCGGTCGCCACTGGCACTTTCCGGCGGTTCCCCTGTTGTGGGTCCGTGCGGTCGAACCCCTGCCACTCCGCGATGCCACGTCCCATCGCCTGCGCGTCGTCGCGCCGTCGCCGGCGACGCACGCGCTGATCGACCTCGCCGTCTTCCCTCTGACCGCGTGCGCAGTCGCGCATCGATGGGGGAAGACAACGGCGACGATCTGCCGGTGGGCGGCCGCAGGCCGGATCAGTCCCGCGGTGCACGTTCATGGCGACTGGCGGATGGGCGCGACCTGCACGTACACCCACGCGGCGGCGCCACGCGGTCAGTCGCCGCTAGTCGAGACGCTGCCGGTCGTGGTGCCGCGGGCGGACGAACTCGATGCGCTGCGTGCGATGAATTTCGACGCCCTCCGTGCCGCGCCGTCCGTTCCGCGTGGAGGCGACTCATCGGCGGCACGCTCGCCTGCGCGCCGCCGACAAGTCCAGAAGACTACCGTCCGTGCTGCGCGAGGCGCGGGGGGCGCGCGGTCGCGCTGACGACGCGCTCGAGCAGCTCCGCCAAGCGCTCCACACCGAACCGCGCATGGTCGCCACGCATCACGCCAGACGCTTCGCTCGGCGTGGCGCCGGCGCGCGCGACGAAGTCCGCATCAAGCCATCGCGCGGCCCTCACGCGCTTGCGAATCTGCCGCGCGATCTCCTTTCGCCGATGTGACGCCTCCTCGGTCGTCAGCGGCGGACCGGACGTGAGGACCGGAGCGCTCGGCGCGGCCGCACGCATCTTCTTGGCCGCGAGGCCAGCGCTGATGCGCGCGCCGTGGTCGGCGCGCGCCAAGGCCCGGCGCGTGTCGTAGTCCATCGCAGCCTCGCCATAAGACAGCATCGTCGACGCCACGCGTTCCCGCGTCAAGTGTCCGTAGGTAGTGCGGATCATCTCGGTCGTCGTGTGGCCGACCTCAAGTACGACGAGGGCTTCATCCACCGGGACCAGCACGCCCGTGAGGGACCGATGCTGCATGGTGAGCCGCGCGGAGATGTAGGTGTGGCGCAACGTGTGATGGGTCACCTTCTTAGTGATCCTCGCGCGTTGCGCGGCGGCCCGAAGCGTGCCGTTGATGTCGCCGATCATATTCGCAATGCTCTGAGGTGCGCCACACAAGCGCACGGCGGGGAAGAGCAGCTCGTTGGGATCCCTGCCCGCACAGAGCCGCTCAAAGATCATGCGCATCGCGGGCCACAAGGGGATACGACGGCGTGCACCGCGGTTTTTCAGGTTGCGATAGCCGTTGTCGTACAACGACACCTCACCGCGCAGGAAGTCGACGTCTCGCACGAGAATGCCCAATACCTCGTGGCGTCGACCGCCCGTGTACAAGAAGACGGCACCGATCTCCACCGCCAGCGGTAGGCGAGGGGACGGCAACAGAAAATCGAGCAGGCGGCGTCCTTCCTCACGATTCAGGAACTTGTCGTCGTCGAGCGCGGTGTCGAGCTTTGGTTTCGGCATCGCGCGTTGATTGAGGAGCGGATTATCGGTGCGCAATCCGTCGAGCACCGCTTCGCCGAGCAGCGCGCTCATCTCGGCCGCGTAGCTCCGGACCGTTGCCGGCAGCAGCGCCTCACCGCTCGCCTTCGGCACGACGGCGAGCTGCCGCAGCATCGCGTCACACTGTTGTCGGGTGAGCGCCTCGACCGACCTGACGGCGCGAAAGGCGGGCGTGTCGAGGCACGTCATGATGCCGCGCCGCCGCCGATCAAGGGAGTGCACCGAATGCACGGCGCTGCCGTCCACGCGCACCTCACGCACAAGTCTCGAGAGAAACGTGGCGGCATACGCCGCCAGCGTCGGTGAATCGACGGTCAACCCCGCCGTGAGTCGCGCGAGCCGGTCGTGATAGAAGGTGCGGCGCACCTCGAAGAGGCGCCGCGCTTCGCGCGCGTTCGTCGTGGCGAGCTTGGCCCCCTCGGGCACGAGCGGCTCGCGGCGCCCGCCCACCGCCTGAAAACTCAGGAAGTTCCCCCAGTACCGCCCGCCGTTCTTGACCGGTCCACCTGTCCCGATTTTAGTCATCGCTGTCGCTCCATGGTTGGTGTTCGGCAGAGAGGCTATCGGACGGCACGGATTTCGCCCGTTTGGATCGTGGACCGGTGGCCGCGCACCGCCTGGCGGTCACGGCGGGCCGTTGGTCGGGCCGGTGTGGGGCGCGGCGACGATGCGGCCAGGCGTGGGACGTAAGGCGCGGTTGAGGTGGCGCAGTCGCCGTTGACGTGGCGCACGCTGCGCATAAACGTGCGCATAAGGCGGGTAGTTGACTTCTCTGAAAGTGTTGTATTACAATGATTTAAGTGACATTCGCGCCGATCCCTCATAATCGTGAGGTCGAGAGTTCGAGTCTCTCTCCTGCTATTCGTAACGCCGCATCGATGCACACCGAAGTCGCTGGCTCCTCTGGAGTTAGCGACTTTTGTGTTTGCCATGGCCTGATCCTGTTGCCTACCGTTGCCTGCCCTCACCGGGCGCGATGTGGGCCGATATGCGCGCATGTTGCCCGGTGAGATCATAAAAGTATGATGAACTTGAGTGTCGGCCAACGCACTCATTCGGCCGTGCGGCTACGCCGCCTGGTCGAACTCTCGACCGCCCTGCTCATCGATGCGGCGCTGTTCGCTCAGGACATCCACAACCAGCAGCTGGGCGCGCTCCACGGCCATCGCGTATCGGGTCCGTGCTGTGTTCTCGGAGACGCCCAAGGCGGCCGCAACCTGCGGCCACGACGCCCGCGGACGCATACGCGCCTGGAGCACCTCTCTATCCGCCGCGGGAAGCCGGCGGAGGACGGCCTGCAGCACCGCCGTCCGCTCGGCACGAGGCGCCGCAACCAGTCCGAAGGAATCCGCCCCAGCGGCATCGGCATGAGCGCGTAGCGTAGTGAGCGCGACCGGCGTGGCCGGTTCGCCGTCGAGATGCGACCGCACGCAGCGCTCGATCCACGCGGCAAAATCCTTCGGGGAGCGCGACCGACACGTCGGCAGAGCCTTTTCGACAGCCTCGGCCGCTCGTTCCACGCACGTGGCGAGCGATGGCGCCTTCAGGCCGCTTGTCGAGCGGTGCCGGGCGACCAACGGCGTGATGCGGATGCGCAACCCTTCGCTCAGTTCTACGGCCGCGCGACGCACGACGGATGCGTTCGCCGTGCGCACAAGCAGCTGCAGCATGAAGAGGCTCCCGGACGTGGTCACCAGCAACCCCAGCGCTGCGGCGACGATCTGCTCCACCGTCAAAACCTTCTTTTCATTGTTCAGCATGATTCGGTTCTCCGTCGAAGGATTGTGTCGCCCGGCAGTCGGCGGACGTTGATGCAGCATCGGTAGACCGCTCGGGGGGTCAGGCGGCACGATCAGTCATGTCGCCGCCCTCCGTGCTATCCGGTGTATCCGTCGCGGTGTCCTCGTCTGACGTGTCAGCGAGCGCCAGCAATCGTTCGCCAGGCTCACGTGCTAACGTCTCGATGCGGGGCACGCGATCAATGTTTCGCTGACTCGGCACGCCGAGGTCCTTGAAACGGCGCGTGCTTGACAGAACACGCGTCTCAAGTGAGGCGGCGAAACTGTTGTAGGCGTCGACCGCCGCACTGAGCGCCTTCCGCAGCGACACGACATGAGAGACCATCGTCGCCACACGGTCGTAGAGTTGCGCACCGAGGCGCAGCACCTCGTGTGTCTGTTCCGTGAGACGCTCGTGCCGCCAGAGTTGAGCCACCGTGCTTACCGCCAAGAGGAGCGTGCTGGGCGTCACGAGATACACGTTCCGATCAAAGGCGTGTGCCAAAAGTGTCGGGTCTTGTCGAAGCGCCACATCGAGAGCTGGCTGTGATGGAAGAAACAGCAGCACCGCCTCGATCACGGTCTGGCCCTCCGTCACCACGTTTGCGGCCCGCAGCCGCGCTGCGTAATTCTTGCTGGCCAACGCCTCAACGTGTGCACGGAGTCGTCGAGCGTGCGATTCCGCATGTGTTGTACGGTCTGCGGCGGTCGTGGCGACCATGAGATTCGCCAGGCTCTCGAGCGGTGCCTTGCTGTCGATCACAAGGCAGCGATGCTGCGGGAGCAACAGAATAATGTCCGGCCGCATGCCGCCCTCCTCATCGCGGTCACTGGTTTGCGCGAGATAATGCACATGCTGCTGCATACCCGCGTGCTCCAATGTGCGCTGCAGCGTTAGCTCGCCGTACTGTCCACGCACATGCGAACTCCGCAACGTTCTCTGCAGCTGCCGCGTCTCCTCACGGTGTTGGCCCTGTTCCTCTGTCACGCGCTGCAACATGGCGCCGAACGCGGCGATATCACTGCTCGCGTGTGTGCGCGTTTCGGTCAGCTGTCGAGCGAGCGTGGTGAGGCCGTGACGCAGCGGAGCAATTTCGCTGCGAAGTACCTCGAGTCGATTCTGTGAGTCGGTCTCGAACGCATGGCGCATCGTAGCCGACTGAGTTTCCGCCCGACGCTCCAGCACCGCGGTGGCGTTGGAGACAGACGACTGTTGCTGCACGAGCAGGTGTTCCCCCAGCTCGTGCACGAGTTGGCGAAGGTCTTGCTGCGTAGACGCGGACGCCTGTGCGCTCTCGTGCGCCGCCTGAAGCTGCTGCTGTGCTGCTCTCGCCGCTTCAAGTTCTCCCTCAGCGGCAATCCGCTGCTTTCGCAAAATACGTACGCTGATCGCCAAGGCGGCGAGGCCGATCACTGACACGCCGAGGAGCAGTGTCAGGACGTTGATGGATCGCGCTCCTTCAGCGAGCGCAGGTGTGGTGAAATCGAAGTGAGCCTCACGTGAAATTGGTGGTAGTGACGCGGACATGGTGACCACGACGCGAGCAAGGATAGTGGGCGGGGCGATTCTCGCGACCCCCAATCGATAGGCCGACGCGAAGAGCATCGGCCCATCCAGAAAAGAGCGTTATGCAGCGATGCCGACGGAGACGGTGGACGAAGGAACTCCGAGTTCGTACATGGCGCCGCCGAGCAGAGCATCCTCAAGATGCTGGATGGCGCGCTCGCGATGACAGGATTCGTCGACCAGCGAGTTGCCCTGGAACAGCGTGGGCTCGGCCAGCAGTGACAGTTCGGTAAGCTGCGTAGCGGTCAGCTGTGCTCGGACCGACGAGATCATCGCCATCCGATTGCTCGTGCTCAGACGCGCCAATACACCGAGTCGTGTATCAACGAGGGGGCGTGGCGCGGTGCTGGCGGTATTCATGGACATCTGGCAATCCGCAACGCAGCGCTCGAGGCACATGGACATCGATGCCACGGTGAGCATGTCCGACGACGGCCATTCCTGCAGGAAGCGCGTAACCGCTCGACGCGTGATGAACGTCAGTACGTGGTGATCGATGCGTACGGTAGTGTGGCGCGCCATCATGCCCCATACTGCCGCCGGCGCTGCAAAGAAGACGACGGACGTGGCGCTCCGCCGAATGGCCTCTGTGGATCCATAGCACGCGATGACGGCGGCGACGTAGAGTGAATCCACCGCCGAAAGATTCGCGAGGCTATCAGCGGTGCGTGCGAGCGAGATAGACGAGGACTTCATGGTAGCTCCGATGCTTGAGTGAGCAGCGCCAAGTGGGCGCG
>JBBQDT010000101.1:0-14650 GCA_038319955.1 Gemmatimonadales bacterium
GATGAGCGCCGCGCCTGCGGCGACGGCACTGACCGTCGCTGCTGTTCGGCGACCACTGTATGCGGAGCCTGCTGACGCGAGCAACGCAATCGCACCCACTGCGAGTCGCTCTGCGGCGGTGCCGTTCAGCGTGACGATGAGCGCCGCGGCGTATGTGAGAACCGACCATGCGACGAGAGGCATCGCGAATGGTGGCTCCACCCGTCGGGACTTACGTCATCGTTGCAACGCGGGATGGTTCAAAATACATGTAGAGGCACCGTTCCTTCCCTATCCCGCCATCGGGAGTGGCTGACGCTCGCGAACGATGCTGCCCGTAAAGGTCGAGCCAGTCGTCCCGGTGAACTCGACCGTGAAGTACTGTCCGAGCATGCTGGAATCGCCGGGTACGAGCACGGTCTTGAAGTCTCGCGTCCGCGCCATCAACATCGCCTCGCCTCGCTTCGCTTCGCGCTCCACCAGCACCTCGTGCCGCGTACCGAGCAAGAGCAGGTTGCGCTGGCGCGCACCGGAGCGAACCGTCTCCACAAGGCGCTGCAACCGCTCGCTCGCCACCTCGGCCGGCACCGCCCACTCGACGGGCAGGCGTGTGGCCGGCGTACCATCGCGCGGCGAAAAGATGAACGTGTACGCGTCGGCGAAGCCGATCTCGCGCACCGCGCTCAACGTCTCCTCGTACTCGTCGTCCGTCTCGCCCGGAAAGCCGACGATGATGTCGGTCGTGAGCGACACACCGGGAATGGCGCGACGAATGCGCTCCACGCACTCCATGTAGCCTTCGCGCGTGTAGCGCCGCAGCATGCGCTTGAGCATGCGCGACGACCCACTCTGCATCGGCAGGTGAACGTGCTCGCACACCGTCGGCACTTCGGCCATCGCCGTGATCACGCGCTCGCTGAAATCGTTCGGATGCGGGCTCGTATACCGCACGCGACGCACGCCGGGCACCGTGCCCACGGCGCGCAGCAGGTCGGCAAAGTCGTGGGTGCCGTCGTTGTACGAATTCACCGTCTGGCCAAGCAGCACCACCTCACTCATGCCCTCGGCCACGACGCCCTCGGTCTCCCGCACGACATCCGCGAGGCGGCGGCTGCGCTCGGAGCCGCGCGTCGTAGGGACGATGCAGTACGTGCACCGATAGTCGCAGCCACGCTGCACCGGAATCCACGCCTTCACCTTGTCGAAGCGACGCGGCGTGAAGTCCTCGTAGTGCTCCTCGAGATCGAACGTGGTATTGATGGACTTCTCGCCGCGGCGCGCGCCATCCACCAGCTGCGGCAGCGCACGATAGCCATCGGGGCCGATGACGAGCGACACATGCTTCGCCTTGTCGAGCAGCTGCGGCCCCAGCCGTTGGGCCATGCAGCCGGTGACGCCCATGACGCTGTCCTTCTTCATGTGGCGCTTCAACTCACCCAGCCGACCGATGACTCGCTGCTCCGCATGCTCGCGGATGGCGCAGGTGTTCACGAGAATGACGTCCGCGCCGTCGGGCAGCTCGACATGCTGATAGCCGGCCGCCTCGAGCTTTCCGAGCATCAGCTCGGAATCGCTCACGTTCATCTGGCAGCCGTAGGTCTCGATGTAGACGGTAGGACGATCCATGGAACCCAAGATAGCGAGGACTCAGCCCGCGATGGGCGCGGACGCCGCCGGCGGCTTCACGGGGAGCCAGAAGTGGAACGCGCTGCCCACCATGTCGCCGCCGCTCTTCACCCAGATGCGGCCGCCATGCGCTTCGACCACCAGCTTGCAGAACGCGAGCCCCAGCCCGGAGCTGCGGACGCGCGGAATGTGCGGCGTCTTCACCTGCTCGAACTTCCGGAAGATGATGTCGTGGTACTCGACCGGGATGCCCACGCCATCGTCGGCCACAGTGAAGAGCGTACCGTCGTTCTCCTTCCGCGCGCTGAGCGACAGGGTGACGGCACGCGCCGAGTGGGTGAGCGCGTTCTGCAGCAGGTTGCCGAACACGCGCTTCACGAGCGCCTGATCGGCCTCGATGATCGGTGCATCGTCCGCGACGTCCACCGTCACCGTCGCACCTTCCTGCTGGACGCGAATCTCCCACTCGTGGCGCACCTCGGCGAGCAGTGCGCCCGGTGCCGTGGGCGCGAGATGCAGGGCGAGACGCGTCTCTTCGAGACGCGCCACCTCGAGCAGGTCCTCGATCAGCGCGAGCAGGTCCTCGGCGCGGGTCTCTGCGTCGCCGAGTGCGCCACGCTGCTCGATGGTGAGCGTGCCGAAGTCGCCGTCGATGAGCATCTCCATGGCACCGATGATCGACGTCAGCGGCGACTTGAGGTCGTGCACGATCATCTTCATGAGATCGTCGCGCACCTTCTCGAGCTCCTTCTGCTTGCGCAGGCTCTCCTCGAGCGCGTCAGTCGCGGCCTTGAGCTTGAGCAGCGAGCGCACGCGAGCGCCCAGCACCAGCCGGTTGTGCGGCTTGGTGAGGAAGTCGTCGCCCCCCGCCTCGATGGCCTTGACGCGATCGGTGGTGTCGTTGAGCGCGGTGACGAAGATGACCGGGATGCGTGCCGTACGCGGATCACGCTTCATTCGGCGACACACCTCGAACCCGGTGGAGCGATCGTCCACCCCGAGGTCGCCCGCCGGCATCGAGACGTCGAGGATGCAGAGGTCGGGTTGCTGCTCGAAGCAGGTCTTCAGCGCGGAGGGACCGTCCGACGCAGCGATCGCGCGAAAACCGAGCACGTGCAGCTGGTCGAACAGCAGCTCCACGTTTGCCGGTACATCGTCGGCGACGAGGATGATCGGCGCATCGGCCGGCGGTGGGACGAGGCCTGTCATTCGGCTATGGCCGCACGGTGACACCGACACTCAGGGTCCACGCGGACTCCGAAATATTGCTCGCCGTTGTCGCCGAGCGCGTGGCGTGAATGCCGGCGATGTCGAATGCGGCGCGACCGCGCGCGAGCAAGGTGCCCATGCCGATGGAATAACTCTTCTCGTCCACGCTTGACGTGGGCAACCCGAAGGGCAGCGTGCGCCACCGCGCCCCGGCACGAAGCTGGATCAGTCGCTCGCCAAGGCGCGGGCCGAGCACGTCCGCACCGACGCTCGTGTCCCAGCTGTCGGTGATCTTCAGGGTCGACGAGCCGAGCTTCTGCATGTTCGTCCAGCTGTCCTTGGCCGAGCGAACGGCGATCGTGGTGCCCCTGATGCCGAGGAAGGCGGCGCTGAACGCGACGCGATCGGGCACGTGCGCGTTCGCGAGTGTGGTGTCACCGCGCTTGAGCGACAGCGGACCACCCTTCCGGTACGACCCGGCAAAGCTGAAGTTCTTGCCCGCCAGCAACTCCACGCCGGCCGAGTAGGCATTGCCGGTGTAGCCCACCGTCGCCGTATCAATGAGGCTCGCAAAGCGCGTGCTATCGTCGAACACCTGCGAGTTGCGGACCCGGTTATCGCCGGAGATGGCATGCGCCGCGGCGCCGACATGCATCCACGGCCGCGGCGCCCAGGCCAACGCCAGGCGGAGGTCACCGATGGCGCCGTCGCTCTTGAATGCGTTCGACGTGGAGAGGAGCGAGTCGCCGATCAGTTGCGTGCCGCGCGACGTCGTCTCGAAGCTCCGGTCGAGCAGATTCGAGACACTGAGGCCGAGCATGACGTCCTGCGTGATGGGGATCGAGGCGGCGACCAGCGGATACCGCGCGATGGTCGTCCGCTCCGACCGGTTGCCCGACTTGATCGTGCGATACTCTGGCTCCGCCTGGAAGTAGAGCGCAGAGCCACCGAAGGAGAGAATCGAGGCGGGATTGCTCACCGACAACGGATCCATCTCACCGAGCGCACCACCGGTGCCGAGCGTCCGCGTGCTCATCTGGCCGCCCGGATAGCCGAAGCCGAGGACGCTGAGCGAGCCCTGCGCGCTCGCCGCGGCGGGCGCGAGGAGTACGGCCGCGAGAAGAACGCGTATTGACGAAGTGCGCATGATCACGGAATTCCGAAGCCGCGTCGCGGCACGTAGGTGAGACGAAGACGCGGGCGTTGCGCGGCCAGGCTCTCGGTGGAGAAGAAGGTCGCTTCGGCCGGCGTGCTGCCTTCCTGCAGTGCGCGCAACACGACCGCGCGCGAGGTGTTCGTGGGCCCGATCGATTTCCAGAAGCGCAGCAGGTTCACGAGCTCGATGCTCTTCAACCCGCTGTCGCGCGCGGCGAACCGCACCGAATCGATGCCGTACGCACGGGGACCGCCGATGAAGGTGGCCGCGGTGAAGATGTCCGTGATGCTTGGCGACGCCACGACGGGTTGCGTGAATACGGTGAGCGTGTCCACGATGGCCGCCGTAGAGCGCGCCTTGGCCTGCGTCAGCAAGAGCGAGGCGCGAATGACCTGCACCGAATCGAGCACGGCGGGCGGGATGTCGAACCGCAGATAGGTTCGCGCACCCGCCAGTCCGCCGATGGCGAACACTCCCGTCGGCGGTGCGGGCAGCGCACCCGCCGCGATGATCTTGTAGAACGCGTACGAGTTCTGATTGAGGATGTCGTCGGTGGGCGTCTTGGAGCGCACGGCGACGATTGCCGGCACCACCGAGGTATCGGCCGACACCCGCAGCCGGATGCGAGGGAGGAACGAGTTGCCGAGCACGCGAACGTGCGACGAGCCCGAACCCCGCACGCGAAGTCCGACGCGCAGTCGCAGCGTATCCTTGATCTTGGCGAACAGCGCCGCGTTGTTCAGCGAAAGACGGAGCGTATCCGCGACGCGGTCGGACGCCGTGTAGGTCTGCGAGCCGATCAGCCGGTCGGCGCGAAAGAGCGGCACCAGCGACTTCGTCAGCGAATCGGCGAGCGTGGTATCGACATCGAACGCATCGATGGTGATCGGGAAGGTCGCCTTCTGGAGAATCGTATCGATGGTGAAGATCAGCGACGCGCTGTCCACGCGCCGAATCAGGCTGTCCGACGCCGCGCCCACGATCTGGTAGCGGACCGGAAGCGAGTCGAACCGCGCCACGAGCCGCACGTCGGCCGTGTCCACGTTGTTCCAGAGCGAGATGTCGCGGTCCTCACCAAGGCGGGGAAAGCCGAGGAAGGTCGTGTCCACCACGACCGCACCGAGCAGGATGGTGTCGCGCACGGCCGCGCTCTCATCCGTGCAGAGCTCAGGGCACCCGAGCGAACCGGTGACCTGTTCCTTGCAACTGACGAGTGTTCCAATGAGCAGGAGCGCGCCAAACGCGCTCCGGAGAATCCGATCAGACACTACGTACACTCCGTCCGTCGACGTTCAGGCGCATCAGCGGCGCCCCAACGACGTGGGGGTAAAGGCCTGGGGAAGAAGGTCCGACATGGACCACTGCGCTTTCGCGCCGTTGCGCGTCACGCTGAGCACCGTGAGATCCGGTGCGAATTCCATCAATACCTGCCGACAGATACCGCAAGGCGGCGTCGGCGACTCCGCCTCGGTGGCGATCACGATCGCCGCAAACTCTCGCACCCCCTGCGCAATCATCGCGGCCACCGCGGCGCGCTCGGCGCACAGCCCCGCCGGGTACGCCGCGTTCTCCACATTGCACCCGACGGCAACGCTGCCGTCCTCGCCGAGCAGGGCCGCGCCGACGCGAAACTTCGAGTAGGGCGCGTAGGCGTTGTCCATCGCCGAAATGGCGCGATCGCACAGTGCCGACCAATCAACCGTGCGCGCCGACGACGTGGCCGCGCTCACGACGGACGACCCCGCTCGAGCACCGGGAGGAAGGACTCTCCCTTTCCGCGAAACCCGATGTTCAGCCATTCCGCCACCGTCGCGCCGAGATCCGAGAAGGTCGGCCGTATGCCGAGCGGCACGGGGCGCACCTGGGGACCAGTGACGAGCAACGGCACGCGCTCGCGCGCGTGATCGCTCGAGCCCGTCGTCGGGTCGTTGCCGTGGTCAGCGGTGATGAACAGGAGATCGTCCTCTCGAAGAGCGGCTCGAATGGCCGGCAGTGCGTCGTCGAACTGGCGCAGAGCGCGCTCGAACCCGGCCACGTCACCGCGATGGCCGTACAGAGTGTCGAAATCTACAAGGTTGGCAAACAGCAACCCACCCTGCGCCCCGGCGAGCCACTCCATGATGGCCCGGATGCCCTCGGCATTGTCCACGACGTGGCGCGAGCTCAGAGAGCGTCCGCCGAACAGGTCGTCCACCTTGCCCACGCCCGAACGAGAGACCCCGGCTCCCGCCAGTGCGTCAAGCAGCGTCTCGCCCGGCGGGGCGAGCGAGTAGTCCCGTCGGTTCTTCGAGCGACGGTACGTCCCTGCCCGGCCAAGAAAGGGTCGCGCGATCACTCGCGACACATCATTGGGCGGCACCAGCAGGCGGCGAGCGTCTTCGCAGGCAGCGTACAACTCCTTGAGGGGAATGACGTCTTCGTGCGCCGCGACCTGAAACACCGAGTCGGCTGACGTATAGACGATGTACTTCCCCGTCTTCTCCTGTTCGGGACCGAATCGGTCGATGATCGCCGTCCCGCTCGCCGGGATGTTCCCGATGACCCCTCGGCCGGTGGCGCGAATGAACGCCTCGATCACGGCGGGCGGGAAGCCCGTGGGGTACGTGGGAAACGGGCGGTCGAGGTGCAGTCCAGCGATCTCCCAGTGGCCGGTGGTGCTGTCCTTTCCCGGCGACGCAGGATTCATCAGGCCCCATGCTCCCTCGGGCCGGTCCGTCGGCGACACGCCGGCGATGGGCTCGAGGTTGCCCAGCCCGAGCGATTGGAGGTTAGGAAGGTTGAGGCCACCCAATGCGCGCGCGGTGTTGCCAAGGGTGTCGCTGCCCGAATCGCCATACGCGGCGGTGTCCGGTGCTTCGCCGGCGCCAACGCCGTCCAGCACGAGAATGATTGCCCGACGTCTCACGCGGCAGCCTCGGATGCAGCTTGTTCGCGATACCGGCGCGGCAGGCGGAGCCTGAGCCCGGTGAGGATCTCGTATGGTGACACATCGCTGAGGGCACCCAGCTCGCCCACGGTGATGGTGTCGCCGTTGTCGGCGCCGAGCAGCGTCACGAGATCGCCAAGCGCTGCGTCGGTGTCGGTTACGTCGAGCATGGTCATGTCCATCGTGACTCGTCCGGCGACGGGAATGCGCTGGCCGCGCAGCAAGGCAACGCCGCGATTGCTGAGGCCGCGACGATATCCGTCTGCATACCCCACAGGCACGGTTGCGATGCGCCGGGCGCCCTTCGCCGTCCACGTGGCGTCATAACTCACGGTTTCGCCGTCGGCGATGGTGCGAATCTCGACGATGCGGGCTCGCATGGCCGCGACAGGTTCGGGCTGCAGGACACCCCCTTCGACGCCGGCAACGCCATAGAGAAAGATGCCGGGCCGAACGAGCGTGTACGGCGACGGCGCCCGCCGCTCCACAGCCGGTCCGTTCTCCGCGTGCACGATCGCCGGACGCACGGGCAGCGCATCCAGCGCCTTGGCGAACCGTTTCTCCTGCTGGTCGCGGCTTGCGTCATCGAGTTCCGCAGAATGGAAGTGGGTGAAGACGCCTTCTGGTGCGGCGCGCTCGAGGAGCGAACGATGCTCGTGCATCAGGTGCCATGGCATGCCCGCGCGTGACATGCCCGTGTCGACCTGCAGATGCCAGGGACGGCCGGTGCGCGCCCACGACTCGATCACCGCGGGGTCGCCGAGGGTCGGCGTGAGATCGGCACGACGGAGCGCGTCGATCTCGGTGCGGAGGATCGGCGTAAAGACGAGGATCGGCCGATGGATGCCGCCGCGGCGCAACTCGGTGCCCTCGGTGACGGAGGCGACGCCGAAGCCCCAAGGGTCGAGCGACTCGAGTGCGAGTGCTGCGCGCAGCCCGCCGATGCCATAGCCGTCGGCCTTGACCATGGGCAGGAGGGGCACGCCCGCGCGCGCCGCAAGGGCAGCGCCGTTGCGGCACAACGCGCCCAAGTCGATCTCGACCCAGGCGCGTGTCATCGGACGACGCGAGTAGCTATCATGTGGAGACTAAAGAAGATACGAGGGCATGAAGAGCGATGCAACCGAAGACCGGATTGAACGAAACGCTGGCACTGATGAAGGATCTCCGCCTCCGCTGCGAGTGGGACGCGGCGCAGACACACGAATCATTGCGCCCGTATCTCATCGAGGAAGCGTACGAAGTCGACGACGCCATTCGGGCCGGCGACGACCGCCTGTTGCGTGAAGAGCTTGGCGACCTGCTGCTCCAGGTGCTCTTCCACAGCGTCGTTGCAGAGGAGCGTGGTGCATTCGACTTCACGGACGTGGCAGAAGGTTTCCTCGCGAAGATGAAATCCCGGCATCCGCATCTCTACGAAGGGGGAGAAAAGCAGAACTGGGAGGCCATGAAGGCGAAGAAGCGAGACAGTATCGTGGATGGCCTGCCGGCGGATCTTCCCGCCCTCCACCGGGCCTTTCGTCTTCAGGATCGCGCGGCAGGTGTGGGGTTCGACTGGCCGGATGCCGCCGGCCCTGCGGCGAAGGTCGAGGAAGAGCTGGCGGAGGTGCGCGCCGAGGTGGAACGGGGGGCAGCGGCGTCAGGGAACGGCGTGCCGGACCCGTTGCTCGAGGACGAACTGGGCGACCTGCTCTTTTCGGTGGTGAACCTGTGCCGGAAGCTGGGTGTGCATCCGTCGCTCGCGCTCGACAAGGCGAATGTGAAGTTTGCTGGGCGGTTTCAGGGGATCGAATCGCTCGCGAAGGCTCGCGGGATCGACGTCCGAACGGCCGGGTTGGCGGTGCTCGATGGGCTCTGGGATGAGGTCAAGTCGAAGGCTTGAGTGAAGGGCCCTCAGCACTCAGCACTCAGCACTCAGCACTCAGCACTCAGCACTCAGCACTCAGCACTCAGCACTCAGCACTCAGTCCAAGTGCTTCAGCAATCAGCACTCGGCAATCAGCAATCAGCCGCAGATTTTACGGCCGAAGTCGGTGCATCATCCGCGGAAAAGCGATCACCTCGCGGATATGCTGAATGCCGCAGATCCACGCGACCGTCCGCTCCAGGCCAAGGCCGAAGCCCGAGTGCGTGAACGTCCCGTAGCGGCGGAGGTCGAGGTACCACTCGTACGCGTCCATCGGCAGCCCCTCTTCCTTGATGCGCGCCACGAGTTTGTCGTAATCGTCCTCGCGCTGTGAGCCGCCGATCATTTCCCCGAACCCTTCCGGCGCGAGCAGGTCGTCGCACAGCACCGTGCGTGGATCGTCCGGATTCTCCTTCATGTAGAAGGCCTTTGCCTCCTTCGGGTAGTTGAAGACGAACACCGGCTTGTCGTAGTCCGCCACGATCAGCGCCTCGTCCTCGGCGCCGAGGTCGTCGCCCCATACGGTCGTGCTGCCCTTGCCCTGGATCAGCGTAATGGCGTCCGTGTAGTTCAATCGCGGAAATGGCGGCGTGATGTGCTCGAGCTTCGAGACGTCGCGCTCCAGCTCTGCCAGCTCCGGCCGCCGGCGCTCCACCACGCGCTGCACGAGGAAGGAGACGAATTCCTCCTGGAGCACCATGTTCGCCGCCGAGTCATTCCACGCGACCTCCGGCTCGATCATCCAGAATTCCGTGAGATGCCGTCGCGTCTTGGACTTCTCGGCCCGGAAGGTCGGGCCGAAGGTGTAGATCTTCCCGAACGCCGCTGCGGCGGCCTCGCCATACAGCTGGCCCGTCTGGGCCAGGTAGGCGTTGCCGAGATCGAAGTATTCGGTGGCGAAGAGACCCGAGCGCTCACCGATGGCGGCGGTGAGGATCGGCGTGTCCACGCGAAGGAAGCCGTTCTGGTAGAAGTAGTCGTGAATCGCCTGCTCGATCTCACTCCGGATCACCGCGATGGCGCGCTGACGCGGAGACCGCAGCCAGAAGTGTCGGTGGTCGAGCAGGAAGTCGACGCCGTGCTCCTTCGGCTGAATCGGGTAGTCGATCGGACTGGGCCCGATAATGGTGAGCGACGTCACACCGATCTCCACACCGCCGGGCGAGCGCGGCTCGACACGCGCCTCGCCGGCGATCTCCACCGACGTCTCCGTGGTCAGCTGCGCGAACCGCTCCCACGCCTCGGCCGGGATCTGATTCTTGACGAAGACCGCCTGGCAGACGCCGGTGCCGTCCCGCAACACGGCAAAGGCGATCTTGCCCGAGGAGCGGAGATGCGTGACCCACGCCCGGATCACCACCGGTTGGCCGGCGTGCGGGGGGAGCTCGGCGATGCGGAGGAAGGGAGCGAAAGACATGTCGGAGAGGGCGTGTCAGTGGCGCGCAGAGTGCGCCGCGCCTAGAATCCCGTTGAGGCAGACCGCGCGATCGAGAAGTGCGAGGCGCCTACGGGCTGAACCACCAATGCTACTCGACCGCTGCATCGTCGCAAAGGGCCGCTTCGGCGAGGTCCTTGCACCGGTGTCGCCCTACACCTGCTCGCACACCTCATGACCCTGCGCACGAGGCTCGCCCTCAGCCTCGTAGTCATCGCCGCCGTCCTCGTCGTGCCACTGCTCGTGGCTCGCAACTCGATCGAACGTCTGAAGACCGACGTCCGTGACTTGCGCGAGGTCGAATTCAAGGCGTCCCTCGTGCTCGGCCGCCTGCGCGATGCGGTCAGCGACGTGCGCGCGCGCGAACTCTCCTTGAACGTCGTGAAGAGCGAGGTCGTTCGCGATCAGCTCAACGAAACGCTGAAGCGCGCCGGCAAGCTCGCGGACTCGCTGGAGACGTTCAAGGTCGACAGCTCGAGCGCGCGAATCCGGCGGGCCCTCGCCGCGATCGACGCCGCTGCGCAGGCGGAGTACGCCGCCGTGCGTGCAGATTCGAGCGACAAGGCAGATGCGATCTCGCAGAACGTCATCGCTCCTCTCATCGGTGACGCCGAGAGGAATCTGCTCCCTGCTGAGCAGGAGCTGCGGCGCCGGACGGGCGAGCGCGTCGCCATGGCGGAGGTGACGCTGATCGACGCCGAGAATGTCTCGCTCGCCGCGCTTGCCGTGGCACTTGTCCTCGTCACGTTCATCGCACTCTGGCTCACGCGGTCCATCAGCCAGCCGGTGAGTGCGCTCGAGGAAGGCATGCGGGCGGTGGCCGATGGCGAGTTGGACCACAAGCTCAAGTTCGACGTCAGTCGCCAGGACGAATTTGGGCGTCTTGCGGCCAGTTATCGCGAGATGGCCAAGCAACTGGCGGAGCTGGACAAGCTGAAGGCGGAGTTCGTCTCGATCGCGTCACACGAACTCAAGACCCCGATCAACGTCATCCTGGGCTACCTGCAGTTGATGGACGAGGGGGTGTATGGGCCGCTCACGGAAAAGCAGCAGCCGGTGACGAAGACGATCCAGGCACAGGCCAAGACGCTGAGCCGCCTTGCGGGGCAGTTGCTGGACGTCAGCCGCTTCGAGGCCGGCGGGGGGCGCATCGATCCGCGATCGATCAAGCTTCCCCTCATGCTGGACGAGCTCGAGCGGGCATTCCACGTGCTCGCGGTTCAGCGCGGCATCGATTTCCTGGTGACGCGCAAGCCGGATCTCCCAGTGGACGTCGTCTGGGACTGGGAACGGATCAATGAAGTGACGGGCAACCTGCTGTCGAACGCCTTCAAGTTTACTCCGTCGGGCGGAACAGTCGAGCTCATCGCCGGACCGGATGAGAACGGAGTGTGCATTGAGGTCCGCGATACCGGCGCCGGTATCAAACCTGACCAGCTCAAGCGTGTGTTCGAGAAGTTCTATCAGGCAGACAACCAGAAGTCCGCGTCGGCCAAGGGAACGGGGCTTGGGCTCGCCATCGCCAAGGAGATCGTGGAAGCGCATCAAGGACGGATCAGCGTGAGCAGCACCGTTGCGAAAGGCACGACGTTCAGGCTCGTGCTGCCGAAGGTCGTCGAGAATCGCCGTCGATCGAGCTCGTATCGGGTCGTCACGTGAGGGCGTCCATGAGCGAGAGGGGCCTGCGATCATTTCGACTGGCTGCGACAACGGCGATGCTGGCGGCGTGCACCACCGGGCAGCAGCATCTGGCCGAGCCGTCGCCTGGCCCGATGGAGGGCGTGACGACGATGGCGCAGGCCGCGCAGGAAGTCGGCGCGGGCCGCTACGGCGTGGCGGACAGACTCCTCACGGATTACTCGGCGCGCTATCCGTCGACGTCGGAAGCGGCCGACGCGCTGTACTGGCGCGCGCTGTACCGGCTCGATCCGGCAAACCCGAACGCATCACCGCGCGAGGCGGTGCAGCTGCTCGACAGCTACATCGCGACGAACTCGGGCACGCACAAGTCGGACGCGCAGGCGCTGCGCCGCGTGGCGAGCGCGCTCGAGGCACGGGCAACTGCGTCGGCAAATTCGACTACAACATCGAGGATCGAGGCGCCGAAGTCCGAGGACAAGTCGAAGGATGAGGAGCTGCAGCGCGTGCGGGAGGAGCTCGCGAAGGCGAACGCGGAGCTCGAACGCATCAAGCGGCGTTTGGCGCAGCCAAAACCCTAACGAGGGTCAGAGGGTCAGAGGGGCAGCGGGTCAGAGGACCCGCGGACCCTCTTCCCTCTTCCCCCTGACCCGCTTACCCGCTTACCCGCTTACCCGCTTACCCGCTTACCCGCTTACCCGCTTACCCGCTTACCCGCTTACCGCTTACCCGCTGACCCTCTTCCCTCTGACCCTCTGATCCTCTTCCCTCTGACCCGCTTCCCTCTGATCCGCTGATCCTGTTCATCCTACCCTGAACAGCTCCAGACTCCTCGCGTATCGCTCGCCCATCACCTGCCGAAGCGGCGCGTTCTTCGGTGCGTCGAGTTGAGGATCCTCAGCGAGCAGCCGATCCGCCGCATCACGCGCCTGTTCGTTGAGCAACTCGTCGCGCAGCGGATCCGCGACACGAAACGTCGGCACGCCGCTCTGACGCTCGCCGAACAGGTCGCCCATGCCGCGCAGCCGCAGATCCTCGCGCGCGATGTCGAAGCCGTCGTCGCTGCCGACGAACACATCGAGACGCTGCTTCACCTCCGGGCTCACGCTGCCGAGCAGGACGCAGAACGACGCCTCCGCACCGCGGCCCACACGCCCACGCAGCTGATGCAACTGCGATAGTCCGAACCGCTCCGGATGCTCGATGAGCATCACCGTCGCATTGGCGACGTCGATGCCGACCTCGATCACCGTCGTGGCGACGAGGACGTCGATGTCACCGTCGCGAAAGCTCCGCATGATCGCGTCCTTCTCGTCGTTCGGCAGGCGGCCGTGCAGCAGCGCGACGCGACGGTCCTTGAACGCGCCCTCCTTCAGGATCTCGAACTCTGTCGTCGCCGCCTTGAGGTCGGTCTTCTCCGATTCCTCGATCACCGGATAGACGACATACGCCTGACGTCCCTTTTCCAGCTCGCGATCCACGAACTCCATCACCCGCGCACGCGCCGACTCCGGACGCAGCGCAGTGGTGATCGTCTGTCGCCCAGGTGGGCGCTCGTCGAGAATCGAGAGATCGAGATCGCCATACAGCGTGAGAGCGAGGGAGCGAGGAATCGGCGTCGCCGTCATCAGGAGCACGTCGGGCGACTCACCCTTCGCCCCGAGTGCCTTGCGCTGTTCCACGCCGAAGCGATGCTGCTCGTCGACGACGGCGAGGCCGAGGTTCGCAAACTCCGTGGCCTGTTGCACGAGCGCATGCGTCCCCACCACGAGCGACGGCGTCGCCTCGGCGAGTCGTGACGCGATCTCTCGACGAGCTTTCGCCTTGATGCTACCCGTGAGGAGGATCGGCTCGATGCCGAGCGGCGCGAGCATCGTCGACATCGAACGAAAGTGCTGCTCGGCGAGTAATTCGGTCGGCGCCATGATGGCGGCCTGATACCCGTTCTCCATCGCGAGCATCGCGGCGAACACTGCGACGACCGTCTTCCCGCTGCCGACGTCGCCCTGCAGCAGGCGGTGCATGCGCCGCTCGCTGCACATGTCGGCGAAGATCTCGCGCACCACACGCATCTGCGCGCCAGTCAACTGGAACGGGAGCGATTCCTTCAACCGTGTCGTGAGCTCGCGCCTGTTCGTGAACTGGATGCCGCGGCGGATCTCGCGCGCGAGTGCCTTCGCCCGCTGTTGCAGGAGCTGGACGAACAGCAATTCCTCGAACGCCAGTCGCGAGCGGCCTTCGAGCGCCTCGGCGAGCGACGTTGGGCGGTGCACCATGCGCAGCGCGTCGCCAATGGACGGTACGGCAGCGGTGCGCAGCACGTCGCGTGGCAGGTATTCCGTGACGAGCGGCAGCAGCAGGTCGAGATGTGCGTCGATGATGCCGCGGATGACCTTGAACGACAGCCCTTCCGTCGCCGGATAGACCGAGAGCACTCGGCCCGACGCAGTGCCCTCGTCCTCTTCGCCGAGGTTGATGTATTCGCGCGGCTGGAGCTGGCGGCCGTGGAAGAAGCGCACCGCACCGGACACCAGCAGCACGTCACCCTTGTTGATCGTACGATCGAGATACGGCTGGCCCGGCCACGACACCTCGATCATGCCGGTGTCGTCCTTCAGTACGGCCTGGAAGATTCGCAGTCCCTTCCGTGTCGGCAGCACGCCCTTCGATACGACGGTGCCGATGACCGTGCCCTGCATGCCCGTCTCGAGTGAGCTGATCGGGGCGACGGTGCTTGCGTCCTCGTAGCGGTGCGGGATGTGGTAGAGCAGGTCG
>JBBQDT010000102.1:0-14609 GCA_038319955.1 Gemmatimonadales bacterium
TGAACGGCCGCGATCTCGCCCTGATCTCCGAAGCTGACTTCATCCCGTCGATGACGACTCTCGAGGTCGATGGATCCGCACCGCTGGCGGGAACGAGGTTTGCCTGCGAAGCGGTCTTCACGCTGTACGACCAAGCGGGCAAGGCGCAGTTGTATCGTCAGCCCGACTCCAGGGTGCGTGGCGCGCTCGCGTACGTCGGACGGGGATGTCCGGTCAGCCATGGCATGGACATGATGCACGCCGATGGAGCCGCGACGGAAGCCGATCCCTATCTCTCCGACATCACGGACCGCATCGCGTTGATCGACCGCAGCCGGCAGCCCATCCAGGCCGGCGTGGGCGACGGACCTGGATGCTCGGTGGCGGAACGCGTGCTTCTTGCCCAGTCGAGGGGCGCGCGCGCGGTGGTGTTCCTCCAGACCAGCGCGACAGCGCCACAGGCATTTTCTCCCGATGGCGATCCTGCCGGCGTTGCCATCCCGGTGGTCATGGTCGACAAGGCCGACGCCGACGCATTGCGGTCGGCACTCTGCCCCTCGCTCTCGGCAGGGCGTTGCACGGGAGGTCAGTCGATGTCGGCGACCATCCGTGACACGCGCGGCGAGTGGGGCGCACTGCGCGTGGTCGACGTGACGAACCCGGCCGAGCCACGTGAACTTGGCGTCCATCGTCCGCCGAGCGCGAAGATCTTTCCACCGAAGGACCTTGGTGTGCTCTCACCGCAGCGCGCGCTCGTGCGCGGATCGGTCGCCGTGGTTCCGTGGAACTCCGCTGGTGCGCGGGCGGTGGATCTGTCGTCTGGAGCACCCCGTGAAATCGGCGCGTACGTGCCGCCGGATGTCGCCGACCCAACCGGAATACTGCCGGCAAAGGCCTATGTCGTCAGCGTCGCATTGCTCTCGCTGCCAAGGGGCCCTGCCTCGCCCCGCGAATACGTCGTCATCAGCGACGTGAACTCCGGCATCTATGTGCTCGACGCGCCGTGGAAGGCAGCGCGGCCGGCCGCGACGAAGGATGCCGCGGCCGCACACTGATGCTCACAGCTCGGCGAGGAGATCGCGCAGCCTGGCGAGCAGCTTTGCGCCGGAGTCGGTGAGCGAGTACGTGAGGAATGGGCGGTCGTCCGAGTTTGGCTGGCGAACGGCGAGTCGCGCCGTCTCGAGCGCGTGCAGCGTCTCGGCGAGCGTCGAGCTGCTCATCGCCGGAAGCGCCACCGCGATCTCCTGATAGCGTGCCTGCCCGCGCATGTGGATCGCGTTCATGACCGCGAGCGAGTAGCGCCGACGGATGATCCGCAGCAGGTCTTCCACCCCGCAGTAGCACGTGGCCGCGCCCGCGAGGCCAGGCTCGGCACAGCCGCACGGCGGGACACCGCGCTCGGTGTAGCGATTGGGGCTGTCTGGCATGTCTCTCGATAACGTGCCCGGACGCACAGTCCTGAGCAAGGCGCGCCACGACAGCTTGTGCATCCACCTGCACGGTTCGAAGATTGGGTGCGCGCCGACAGCCATCCGACACCGAGCCTGAATGCCACGATCGAGCCCTTCGGCTCACCGCATCGCCGCCGGCCTCCTCGCTGCCGGGATGTTCCTGCTTCCCGCGAGCTGCGTGAAGGAACCAGCGACAACGCGAGCGAACATTCTCGTTGCGGCGATCACGAGCGATCCTGGTCACCTGAATCCCGCAATCACGACCAACGGCGGTGTCCACACCGCCGCCGACCTGCTCTATGACGGATTGATCTCGCTCGGCGAGGACCTGACGCCACGACCCGCGCTGGCCGCGCGTTGGACGATCGAGGACGACGGTGCGCGGTATCGATTCTTTCTCCGGCAGGGAGTGAAGTGGCATGACGGCCGACCGTTCACGTCGGCGGACGTGAAGTTCAGCTTCGACTCCGTACTGCTTCGCTTCCATTCACGCACCCGCGCGTCGCTCGGTCCCGTGCTGCTCGGCATCGACACGCCGGACGACTCGACCGTCGTGTTCCGGTTCAAGCGACCGTACGCGCCGCTGCTCTCGCAGCTCGACGTGGTCGAGGCACCGATCATCCCGAAGCATCTGTTCGCGGGTACGGATCCGCTCAGGAATCCCGTGAACATGGCTCCCGTGGGGACAGGCCCGTTCCGCTTCAGTTCCTATGCGCACGGCACCGAAATTCGGTACGCGAAAAACGCGGACTACTTCGGAACCACACCGACGCTCGACGGCGTGGTGCTGCGGGTGATTCCGGACGCGAGCACGCAGGTCGCTGCACTCGAGCGGGGCGAAGTCGATTGGCTCTTCGGGGTGCCCGGTCCGGAACGCGCTCGCCTCCGCCGCGATCCGAACGTGGTGCTCGACCAGACCTCTGTCAGCCCGGGAGGCAGCAACTGCGTCACGACCGTCGGCTTCAACCTCGACCGTCCGATCTTTCGCGACGTTCGCGTGCGGCACGCCGTCGCACATGCGCTGGATCGCCAGCAATTCGTTGATCGCGTCACCTTCGGCGACGGGCGCATGGCCGACGCACCGATCTCGTCCGCCATTGCGTTCGCGCATGCGGATCACCTCGAGATGCCGGCCTTCGATACGTTGCGTGCCGACAGCATGTTGACGGCCGTCGGATGGCAACGCACCACGGCCACGGCGATTCGCGAAGCCCACGACGTCGCTGGCGTTCGCAACGGAACGCCCTTCGCCGTCACGTTCAAGGTCATGAGCGGCATGACGCCCTACGGTGAGCTCCTCAGGGCGCAACTGAGACGCGTGGGCATCGACCTCCGCGTCGTCTCACTCGAACCGGTCGTGTTCGCGCAGAGCGTCTTCACCGCCCGGGACTTCGACGTCTCGATTGCGCCGTATTGCCAGGGCGTCGACCCGCAGATCGGGGTGCAACGCATGTACACGTCCTCGAGCATTGCGCCCGTCCCCTTCTCCAACATGGCCGGTTACAGGAGCGCGACAATGGACAGCCTGTTCGAGCGCGCGGGCTCCGCGCTCGATGTGGATGAGCGACGTCGCGTGTACCGGCAGGTACAGGAGCTTGCCGTGCGCGATCAACCGTACATCTGGCTCGTGGAGACGACGAACACGCACGCGCATACCAGGCGGTGCACCGGCTTTGGCGTCGCCGCGCATTTTGCGGCGACGGCGACCTGCACCTCGTGACCCGCTGGTACGTCCTTCGCCGTGTCTTGCAGGTCATACCGACCGTGCTCGGTATCGGGCTCGTCGCGTTCATGCTCATCCATCTCGCGCCCGGCGACCCCGTCATGGCCCTGGCCGGCGAGCATGGCGATGCGGCGTACTACGCGTTCATGCGCGAGCGCTTCGGGCTGAACGAGCCACTGCCCCGTCAGTTGCTGACATTCCTCACTCGCATCCTGCACGGTGACTTCGGCTTCTCGTACGTGCAGGGACGAAGTACCCTCGTCGTGATCCTGGAGCGCCTCCCCGCGACGGCTCTCCTCGGCGGAGCGGCAATCGTCATCTCGCTCATCGTGTCCGTACCGCTGGGTGTCGTCGCGGCACGGCGTCCCGACAGTGCGCGCGATACTGGGATCAGCACACTCGCGCTCGCGCTCTTCTCCGCGCCGGCATTCTGGCTGGCGCAGATGGCGATCCTCGTCTTCGCGCTCGCCCTGCCGATCTTTCCCGTGCAGGGGATGACGACCGCCGGAGCCCGAAGCACGGGATTCGGACATGTACTCGACGTCGCTCGTCACCTGGCACTGCCGGCGCTCGCGCTCGCGGCGCGGGAGATCGCGATGCTCGTGCGTCTCACGCGCAGCGGCCTGATCGACGAGCTCGCGAGGGATCACATCAGGACTGCACGCGCCAAGGGTGTCGGCGAGCTGTCGGTGCTGGTTCGCCACGCATTCCCTCGTGCGCTCGTCCCCGCACTCACCGTCGTTGCCACTCGCGTCGGACAACTCATCGCGGGCGCGGCGGTGGTTGAAGTCGTCTTCGGTTGGCCAGGCATCGGTCGCCTCCTGCTCACCGCGTTGCAGACGCGAGACACACCGATCCTGCTCGGCCTGTTCATCGTGATTTCCTCCTCCGTGGTCGTCGTCAATCTCATGACCGATCTCATTCACGCGACCATTGACCCTCGCATCCGTCTCCTCTGAATTGGCGCCGGCGCATGCCGTGCCGGCGCCGTCGATGCAGCGTCGGTCCACGGTTGCTTCCGTGCTCGCACGGCCGGCTGGCAAGGTGGGCTTCTCGTTGTTGCTCGTCACGCTGGCACTCGCGATCCTTGCACCTGTCATCGTGCACACCGATCCGCTCGCGCTGAGTGAAGCGACGCTGTCGCCGCCCACGCAGGTGCATTGGATGGGAACCGACGCATTGGGGCGCGACCTGTTGAGCGGCGTGGCGCACGGCGGGCGTGCTTCCTTGTTGATCGCCAGCGCAGTGGTGGTGATCGCCCTGACGTGCGGAAGCCTCGTCGGCCTCGTTGCCGGATATCGCGGTGGGTTCGTCGACGACTCGCTCAGCCGGATGATCGAGCTGTTCCAGGTGATGCCGCGCCTGTTCCTCGTGGCGATCGTGATCGCGCTCTTCGGGCCTGGCGTCGACCGGCTGGTCCTGACACTTGGCCTCACGTCGTGGCCCGTGCTTGCGCGAGTGGTCCGCAGCGAGGTGCTCGCGACGCGCACCGGAGAATTCGTGGTGGCAGCCGAAGCGCTCGGCGCATCGCACTCGTACATCGCGTTCCGGGTGCTGTTGCCGAACATCCTGCCGAGTGTGCTCGTGATGATTGGCCTGCTGTTCGGTCAGGTCCTCCTCACCGAAGCCAGCCTCGGCTTCCTCGGGCTCGGCGATCCGAACACCTTGAGTTGGGGTCTGCTGGTCGGAGAGTCGCAGGGATTCCTCCGCGTGGCGTGGTGGCTCGCGGTATTTCCGGGGCTCGCGATTACAGCCGCCATTCTCGCGTTCAACCTGCTCGCCGATGCACTGTCTTCCGCGCTGGGCGGTCGCTGAGCACTCATCGTCGTCCGTCGGGCGAAGCCAGTCTGGCCGGACCAGTCGCAGGGCCGAGGGCGGGCGACGCTGCGAGGTGCATTGTGCTTGCGCCGCCACCTCTCGGACGGCGCACTTCGCTCTTACGGCGACGTATCGCTGATGGATTTCACTTCTCGAACGGCTTCTCGAGCTCGTCGACCAGGTCGAGGATCGGCGTCGCGAGCTTCGCGTAATCCGCTACCGATTTCGCGGCATCGAGCCGGGCGACGAGTGAATCCATCTTCGCCGCCGGCGCGGCGCCGCCGTGACTGATCTCGTCCGCCTTGACCACGTCCCACGTCCGCTTCAGGTCGGCTGCCGTCGCGGAGAGCTTCGCCATGTTCTTCTGCGCGGCCCAGATCTCGAGCTCGCGACCGTAGTAGTCGAGCCGGACGATGTCCGCCGGCATCTTCGGACGGTAGGCCTCAGTCAGTTTCGCGCCGATGAACGTCACGTGGTTCGCGCCCACGAGGGCCGCCGCGCGCTGGTGGGCGGCGACCGCGCGAGTCAGGCTGTCGAGCGTGCCGGTCAACTGCGCGCGTTCGTCGGGCTTCAACAGCGCCGCCGAGCGGTTGAGCGAATCCATGATCTGCCCGGCTTTCGTCCAGTTCGATGCCTTTGCCTGATCGTACAGGCCCTCACCCTGCGCGCCCACGTCCGCCACCGCGGCGGGCACGCCGAGAACTTGCACGGAATCACCCGTCCGCTCGGTCATCTCCGCGTTCGCCACGGGCTTGGACGTGGCCGGCACTGCGCCGCCGCTGTCACTCTTGCTGCAGGCGAACAGGAACGGAAGGGCGACGAGATACGTCAGTGTGGTACGCATGGGACTTCTCCTTGTGGTGTGTGGAAGGGGGCGCGACGCCCGACATCCGCTCATTGCACGAGCGGATGGCTCAAGTTCGCCGGGAGATGCGGAGGAAAGTTGCACGGCACGGACGCTCCCGGCGCGAGACATCTTCGTGCGTGTGCGATGGCCTCGTCGATGCTGCGGAACCCGATGGTGGACGACGGCAGCTCGACATGCGGCCAGTCCCACGTGTGGTCGAGCTTGCCGAGCACGCGGAACGATTCCCCGCTCGGCGTCCGATACCGGGTCACCCATCGGCGGAAGGCGACCCAGTCGCGCCGAGTATGCGCGTTGCCGCGATCGCCATCGTCGACCACAATGTCGAGCGCGCGGCCATACGAATGATTCGACGTGAGGGTGTGGGTGCGGCCTCGACCCTCGGCCATGAGAAACGCTTCGCGCAGTGGCGAGCGGTACGTCGCCGTGATCCGTAAGCGGTAGCCCGCCGCTTTCGCGTCGCGCAGCATCGCCTCGGCTAGCGGCCGGACCTCGGGATCGAGGTCCGTCGTCGACGTGCTCGAGGGAGTCGCGCCGCCGGTGAAGTGCGTCGGCGTGGTGGCACGCACCCGGCGCTCCGCATGGTCCCACGATTCCCCGCTGCGACGCACCGATACGTATCCGATGCGATAGCTGTTCACGTAGCAGGTGAGGCAGCGCTTGCGCTGCGTGTCGTACTTGAGGAGGGCCTCATCGGTGGAATCGGATACATAGAGCCGATGCGGATCCTCGATGCCGTACGCGCGTTGCAGTACCTCGGCATCGGCGCTCGCGAGTTCGACGGTGGCGTAGTGCGGGATGCCTCGTGCATCGACGCCTTCGTACGCCGCCGCGCTCGTGCTGGCGCTCTCCGCGGTATCCCTTGGTAGCAACAAGACGTCGCTTGCTAGCTCGACACCGCCGGGCGCCGACGCGGCATGCTGGCCTGCGCGCTTGGACCCCGACGCGTTGGATCCCGCCGATGAGCATCCGTCGGCCGCGAGCGCCAACAGTGTCGAAGCGAGCACGGAAGCGAGCCAACGTGCACGTATTGACGAAAGGCCGGCCATCGGGTCGCAAGGTGGCTCGACGCGAGCAGAACGTCGTTCAGCAGGCATCGTTGCGTCAAGGCGCTTGTGAAAGCGCCCGAATGATCCTCGTTTCCACTGCTCGACAAGCGCTCCGTTCACGTCGCGACCGGCGCGGGAGGATGCTTGCGTTCCTGTGCGGAGAGATAGACGACGAGCACGATGATGACGACAAGGATTACGCCTGTGATCGGCAGGCGTCCCATCCCGAGCCCGCCGTCGCGCGGTGCCTGCGTGAGGAGGTCGCCCGCCGACGCGCCGAGCGGACGCGTGAGGATGTACGCGGCCCAGAACGCGAGCACACCGTTGATGATGTGCAGGCGGTAGAGCGCGTACACGGTGGCAATGCCGGCGGCGAACAACCCAAGGGCGACGCTGTAACCGAGGCCGAACCTCTCCGAGATGAGATCCCCGCCCGAGGTGCCGAGCGAGAAGGTGAAGAGAATCGCACCCCAGTAGAAGAGCTCCCGGCGCATAGTGTAGATCGAGTGCACCGAGAGCGTGTGCTCGCTCACGTACCACCAGATGAACACCGCGGTGAGCGCGGCGCTGAAGATGATCGTCGTCGTGACCAGCGTGACGCCGAGATTGTCGACCAGGTTGTCGGAGATGAGCGTGCCGACGACGCTGATGAAGACGACGGTGATCCAGTAAAGCGTCGGGACGTACGTATGGGCTCGGAACTGCGCGATCAGCGCAGTCACCAGCAATACCGCCATGACGACCGACGTCATGACGAGACCGAGGTTGAACGTCGTCGAGAGCACGTCGGCGGCGGTCTCGCCAACCGTCGTCGCGAAGATCTTGATGATCCAGAAGACGAGCGTGACGGCGGGCACCTTGTTGAATACCGCGGTCAGGTCATCGGTGCGAGGTTCGGTCACGGGCGCTACCTGTTAGGAGAGTGACAACTCGAACGAGCACGATCCGTTCCGCTCATTCGGCGACCGGCAGCCGTTCCAGAGGACGCCGTCGCAACGACGTCATGGCGACACGCGCGATCATCGCGACGCCGATCGCGACCGTCGACGGGAACCGTCCAAAACCCACTCCGCCCTCGGTGGTCGCCTTCGTCAGCGTGTCACCGACCGTGGCCCCGAGCGGTCGAGTGAGCACATACGCCGCCCAGAAGACAACGGCGCTGGAGGTGCTCGTAAGGAAGTGTGTCGCGGCTACGACGCCCAGCAGCATCGCGAACAGCAGCGCGCCTCGCTGAAAGCCGATCCCGGTCGAGGTCGCGACGAAGTCACCGAGCGCTGTACCAAGCGTATTCGAGACGAGGATCGTCACCCAGTAGAAGATCTCGTTCTTTCGCGTGACGATACGATCGACCGCGATGGAGCCCGTCGAGATATTCCAGACGACGAGGACGAGAATCACCGCGAACAGTTCGATCAGCGACGATTTCACATAGCCGAGTCCAAGCGTCCGGTCGAGGTAATCGGATGTCGTCGTCCCCACCGTCGTGGTCGCGACCACGACAAGCCAGTAGACAGCGGGATGGTATCGCTTCGACGCGACCTGCGCCGCGAGGGTCACGAGAAAAAACAGAAGGAAGATCACGGTGCTGATCGCGTAGCCGAGGTGCAGAGTCATCGACAGCGCGTCGCCGCCAGTCTCCCCGACGGTCGTTGCGAAGATCTTCACGATCCAGAAGGCGAGCGTTACCTGCGGAACCTTGCTCATCCCGATACCCGAGCCCTGAGCGCCCTCATCAAATCGCACGTGTCACCAAGGTGCTGGAGAAAGAATGATCCCGTGGCTGCGAGTTCATGAACCGCCTCCATAGTACAGCAGGTCAGAATGGGCTCTCGATCGTGATTCCCGGCCGCAATAGCAGTGCGTTCGTGTTGTCATAGGTGACGCCGAGCGATATCCAGTTTCGCGGCCGCACTGCCCAGCGAACGCCGAGCATTCCGAGTTGCTCGGCGCCGGCGATCTCCGGCGCCGCGCCGGTCATCCCCTCCGCGGCGCCAGACGCAGTCGTCGACAGCACCTCACCCACGAGGTCGAAGCGGGCGTTGATGTGATTCTCCACCGCGACGGCGAAGTTCAGCGTGTTGCTCACGGCGATCCCCCGCGGCTTTCCCACGAACGAGTACCCGGCGTTCACATGCGTGTCGTAGTGCCCGAACCGCTTGCTCGCGATCACATATGGCGTGAAGTCGCTGCGGCGCGTTCCGATGAGGGTATCACGCGCCGTCGGGAACTTGACTTCGGTCGCAACGGCGAGTGCGGGGAGTAAGCGCGTCTCATTGTGGGCCAGCAACTGAAGCGTCACCTCCAGGTCGCCGAGACCCGTCGCAGTGCGCCCGCTCTTCGGCCGGATCGATGTGAAGAGAACAGGCTCGACAAGCAGCGCGAGCCGGTTCGTCATTCCGTATTCCAACGCGGGTGGCAATGCGTGCTCGGTGCCAAGGGAAGACGTCTGGAACTCGTATGCAAGACTCGACAGAAACGTTCCTCGCGCAGGGAGTCGCGCGGTTTCAGTTTCGAGGGGCTGCTGTGCTCGCGCGAAGCCCGGACCCACGAGGGCCAGCGCAAGCACCAGCAGTACGAAGCGATCGAAGCGGAGGATCGTCATGAGCGCAGCCCTGTGTGTGAGATGCGGAGACAATAGTCGGCGGAACCTTTCGTCACGGTTACAGTTCGGCTGCGACTCATCTGCGGGCACCGACTGAGAGGGGAGCGTGCTCTAGTGGCAATAGCCATTATGAATCGCTGGCGCCGGCATTCCGGCGCTGACCGTACGGAGGGACGACAATGCACACGACAGACGACAGCACGTCATGATCGGATCGGTGATGTCACCAGTGCTCGCGACCACGTTGCGTTATGCGATCATCCCCGTCGTGTTCACCGTCGTCGGTGCAGCGACGGGCGTGTATTTCCCGCTGCTCGCTCGGCTCCGTAGTCACGCCTCCACCTCGCGGCAGGCGTGGTGTTCGCGGTCGTGGCCGTCGAGTTGCTGCCGGAGATTCAGCGCCGCGCGCTCGTGTGGGATGTCGTTCTGGGATTCGGCATGGGCATCCTGACCATGCTCGCGGTGGACAAGATCCTGGACCGGATCCGGGGGGATGATGACGAAGCCGTCGACGCTGACATCGCAGCCAGCGAAGGCGTCGCCCCGCGAGCGTCCACACCGGGCTTTCCCCGTGCGACACGCATCCCCGCCAGCCTGCTCGTGGCGGTTGCCATTGATTTCCTGCTCGATGGCCTGCTCCTGGGCGTGGGCTTCGCCGCTGGCGCGCGCATCGGCATCCTGCTGGCCCTGGCGGAAGCGGCCGAACAGCTCAGTGTCGGGCTCGCCCTCGCCGGCGAGCTTCGGACCGCCGGCATGATACCCGGGCGCATCATCGCGACCATCACCGCGCTCGGCTCCCTCGTGTTCGTGACCGCGGTTGCCGGAGCAACGGTACTGAGCACGCTGCCCGACGGCGCGATGGAGATCGTGCTCTCGTTCGGCGCTGCCGCGCTGCTGTATCTCGTGACCGAAGAGCTGCTGCGAGAGGCACACGAAGAGCGACAATCGACGAGCGGCACGGCCATGTTTTTCGTCGGGTTCCTTGTTTTTCTCGTGATCGGGATGACGCTCGGGTAGTCGCCGTTCGCGCCGTGGTACACGCGCCTCGTATGTTGGTGCACCTTCAACCAGCGATCACCCTGCACAAAGTTCCCCGTCTCAGCGCCGGCGTCGCGTGCCTGGCACTCGTGCTCCTGGCCGTGGCACCCATCCTGTTCCAGCGGCAGACCACGCGGATCCGCGCCGACATCACCGAGGTGCACGAACCGGCACGTGAAGCGGTGCGCGACATCAACATGTCCCTCGCGCGCGAGGTGGCGGCGGTGCGTGGCCTCCTGATTGGCGGGCTGCCGGAGTTGCGCGACGAATATGCGGCTGCGGTCGCGGAGGAAATGGACGCGCACGCGCGCCTCGCCGTGCTCGCGACAGGGCTCGACAGCGCCACGGCCGAGGAAAGCAGGATCACCCGCGCGCGGATCGAGGAGTGGCGCACACTCAACGACCAGTACGTGCATGGCGACGTTCCCGGATCGGCCGTGGTCGTGCGACTCGGCGCGCAGCAGGCGCGCTACAAGGCGGCACTCGACCAGACGGCGCGACTCGACAGCCTGGTAGGCATGGCATCCGCGCACGTGCAGGCACACATCCAGCGCGTGGAGGACAATTGGGCGCTGACGAGCGTGCTGCTCGCGGTGCTCGCAGGCATCTCCGGGATCGGGGTCGCGCTCATGATGCGCACGGCCCTCGTCCAGGCACGCCTCGCCAGGAGCGACGCGCTCACCGGATTGCTCAACCGCCGGGGCTTCAACGAGATCCTGCAGGTGGAGATCGCGCGGGCCTTGCGCTATCGCTACTCGCTCACGGCGCTGACGTTCGATCTCGATGGCTTCAAGCTGGTGAATGATCGCCAGGGACACGCCGCTGGCGACCGCCTACTGCAGGACGTGGCCCAGGCACTCCAGGGCGCGGTGCGATCCATCGACGCGGTGGCTCGCGTGGGTGGCGACGAGTTCGCCGCGCTCCTTCCCGACAACAGGTTGGATCACCCCGAGGACGTCGTGTCGCAGGTGCGACAGCGCATCCTCGCTTCCATCGAGCGCCGCGGATGGGACGTGACGCTGAGCGTCGGGGCGGTCACCATCTCGGCAGGCTCGCACGATGCCTCCGCGATGCTCGTCGAAGCCGATCGGGCCATGTATGAGGCGAAGCGAGCCGGCAAGAACACCATCCGCCATACCGATTGGCGCGGCACTGTCGCCGACGTGTAGCACCAGGCGGTGGAGCTCGAGCACCAAACCGAAGCCGCCCAAGGGCTGGCGGAGGAGTTGGAGATGGCCAACGCGGAGCTCGAGGAGCAGGTCGCGGAAGCCGAGCAAAGCGCTCGCGCCGCGCGTGAGAGCGACGCGCGGCTGACGTTCGCCTTGAACGCCTCACAGATGGGTACGTGGGACCTCGACCTCATGACGCTCGAGGCACACCGCACCGATTTACACGACCGAATCTTCGGCTACGAGACCATGCTTCCTGAATGGTCGTACGAGCTCTTTCTCGACCACGTGCATCCCGACGATCGGCAGGCGGTGGACGAGAAGTGTCGGACGACCATGAGCACCGGCGTGCCGTGGAACTTCGAGTGCCGCGTCGTATGGCGCGACGGATCCGTGCACTGGATCGCCGCCGAGAGCGAGCTCCATCAGGACGTGCACGGACGGCCGGTGCGCCTTTTTGGTTCCGTTCAGGACATCACCGAACACACCGAGGCTCGGCTGGCGGCCGAAGAAGCAAACGCCGCCAAGAGTACCTTCCTCGCCGCGATGAGCCACGAGTTGCGAACACCCCTCAACGCGATCGGCGGCTACGCCGAACTGCTCGAGTTGGAATTACGCGGGCCGATCACCGTCGCGCAGCGCCTCGACCTCGACCGGATCAAGCGCAGCCAACAGCATCTGCTGCGCATGGTCAACGAAGTTCTGAGTTTCGCCAAGATCGACGCGGGTCAGGTGAAGTATGACCAAATCCTCCTCAACCTGCTCGCCAACGCGATCAAGTTCACGAACCCGGGGGGTCGCGTTCGCATGTGGTGCGCGGGGGTGGACAGTCGCGTGCACATCCACGTGCGCGATTCGGGCCCTGGCATCCCGGATGATGATCTCGAGCGGAGCTTCGAGCCGTTCGTCCAGATCGATCGTCGGCTCAATCGGCCGGCCGAAGGCACCGGGCTTGGGCTCGCGATCAGCCGCGAGCTCGCGCGAGGAATGGGCGGCGATGTGGAGGTGGCGAGCGAGCCGGGGAAGGGATCGACTTTCACCCTGGTGCTTCCTGCGTCCACAGACAAACGACCGCGCGACACTAAGCTGCGACGGACAGGCTGACGAGCGCGCTCGTGTCCGGCCGGCGTCTCGAAGGGCTCGAAGGGTAATTGGGCGCACCCGTCGTCACGGCCCGGCGGAGGAGAATGACACCGCGGTTCGCCCGCTCACACGAGAGGAGAGCTTCGCGTGCGCCTCGCGGGCGCGGTCGCTGTGCCGGTGCCGCGCGGCTGCAACGACCGGATGGAGAGTCCGTGCTGGCTGTCATGAGCGAATGGAAGTAGCTGCGTGACTGCTCGACCTACGGCCGCCGGGTACCCTTGGCGAACACCTTGTCGTCCTCGCCACGCCATTCGAAGGTCATCGGGCGACCCTTTTCGCGCGTGAACTCGATGGTCACGTCCGGGCGGAGCACCTCGTAGATCACTCCCTTGTCGTCATACACGGCGGGCACGAACCAGTCCGGGGCCACGCGGACCATCGCGAAGTGCTTCAAGTAGCCATTCCATAATCCCACCCGACCCTTGAGCGTGCCGTTCTCGTAGTCAAGGTCCAACGGAGACGTGTTCATCACCTTGCCCGTCGAATCGACCTCCGAAAAATCCCAGTGCCCCAGATACTGTTGCGCGTCAGCGAGTGGCATCGTTGTGGTGAGCGTGGGCGCCACGCCTACGTCAAGCGAAACGCTGGTCCTGTCCCAGTTCATCACCAGTGTGCCGCCATCCACGCGGACGGCGGGCATCGACCAGGTGAGGACCTCCGCGAATGGGGCTTCGCGCGTATGCACCGCAAAGCGGAGCTGAGCCGGATTCGAATCCGGCGGCATATTGTGGAACTGCTTCCACTTCGGGTCGAGCACCATGGTCCAGTCACCGGACTGCCGCACCACGAACCACACGGAGTACTTGCCGCTGGGAACGGCGTGGCCGTCGAGCGTTATCGTCTTGTCCGTCTCCAGGGTCGTCGCCCAATTGGCACCCGGCGTCCACACCTCGCCCCAGTGCACCGCCTTGGTGCCGAAGAGGGGGTCCCTTCCCCGCACGCGAGGTCTCGAGTACCGCATGCTGATCGTCGTACCGTCGATCACCTGGGACATCGTACCGATCTCGCTCGCCTTCACCTGGGCGATGGCAGGTATCGCGTTTCCCAGCATGCCCGATGCGACGATCATCGCGTATTGCGTGAACTTCCGGCTCATGGATTCATCCCTTTGGTTTCAGGTCACCGGTCAGCCGAGCCTTGCGTTCACCGCAGCACGAATCGCGTCGCGCGACTTGCCGGCCTTGTGCAATCGCACGGTGCAATCATGCTGCGCTCGCGGTCCGACCCGGAACGAGCAACGTCTCCCGGGCCGTGACGACCTTGGCGATAAGAGTCCGTCGCGAGAATTGGTGGCGCATCTTGGTCGTCTCGACTCCAGCGACAGCAAACGTCCCGCGACGCGGGAACAAAGTCCAGCCCGGGGCGCAAGACCGACACCACCGCGGCGACGGCTGCACCCCGGGGAGATGAGGATGCAGCATGAAGCGCTCGGCCACAGCCACTTCATCCGCGGGAGGCAGAATGTTGCTTGTACCGGCGCTCCGCTCGAGGCGAATCGTGCGCCTACTGACGAACTTTGGAGGCGATGCGGAAGTAGTTCGCGAGGACGCTACGACCATACGAACGGAAAGGCCCTGACTCTTGGGAGAGCCAGGGCGCTTCGTATGTGCTGCGTTTCAATCACTTCGATGATCGGGACGGCGGGATTTGAACCCGCGACCCCCTGAACCCCATTCAGGTGCGCTACCGGGCTGCGCTACGTCCCGTCCGCCACTCATCGTACCGAGCGGACAGTGCGACAAAGTCTAGTCGCCCACCCCATGTCAGGCAAC
>JBBQDT010000103.1:0-14406 GCA_038319955.1 Gemmatimonadales bacterium
CGACACGGGCGCGCTGGCCGCGTTCCTGATGTTGAGCGACACGCTCTGCCGCACCTGCTACGTGGACCAGCAGTACACGGCGCGTCTGCTTGCACGCGATCCCGCGCGGAGAAAGCAGGCGCTTGCGCTGCTCGCCCTCCGCCCGTCGACGGTGCTGACTCCCATGGAGATCCCGATCGCGCTCGAGCGCGGGAAGCTCGAGGAGCTTTTGGGCCACCGCGCGGCGGCGGCGCGCGACTTTGAGCTCGTGATCTCGGCGTGGGGCAAGGGTGATCCGGAAACGCAGCCATTGGTGAGGGAAGCGCGCGCGCACCTGGCCGCACTTGGCGCGCATGTAGCGAAGCCGTAAGGTGTTAGCCGATTTTCACGCTCTCTCGTGCCTGTGGTATTCGGCCGAAGAGGACTGGGGACATGGTGAAGAAATTCACATGTCTGCGTCCACACTGCGCGCCAAACAGTTGCTTCTCGAAGCCAGGTGACCCTAGAATAGGGGCCGCCGGCGACACAGCCGGCACCCGACGGATGCCGCGCTGGCATCCAGTGAAAGCCAGGTAAAGGAGTCTTGCTGATGCGCGCTCGCCTCTTGGTCCCCGTCCTGCTCGCCGTCGCCCTCGCTGCTTGTGCCGACCGCGCAACCAGCCCGCTCGCGCCCGGCGCCGCCGCCACGATTCGCGTCCTGGACGGCAACCCGCCGCCGCCCTACCAGGACACCTCGGCGTCCTATTCCGGCGGCTCGGGCCAGACCACGATCTTCCGGGTGCAGTACTTTCTGAACAAGCCCGGCAACAACGGCTGGATCTCTTTCCGCAACAACGAAGGCAACACCGAGTTCGCGGCCACGCCGAACGCGCGGATCTCCTATCACAAGGGCGTCGTGAGTGGCCAGGGCGTGCTGACCTTCAGCCAGCCCGCCGGCACCAGCGTCTTCGACCTCGCGAACGTTACCGCGGGGGTCTTCAACCCCGACTGCTCGGCGACGTGCGGCGCCTTCACGGTGCCCGGCACATTCACGAACAGTGACGGCGTGTCCGGACCCACCGATGGAGTCTTCATCGTGGCGCCCCCAAGCCGCGTCATCGGCGGCGACGGGGTGGCGGGAAGCTGAGCCAAGGCTCGCACCTGTGCACGTGAGGGCGGGGCGCCGGTAAGCCGGAGCCCCGCCCTCTGCCGCTGGGCGTGGTTAAGTAGGTGAAACCGAATGTCGTGACGGCCTTTGCGATGGAGCGGCAGCCGGAGTTGTCATCCCCGCCGCACGGAAAAACCGGGCGGGGGTCTAGCGGTCTGCGGCGAACGCCAGCACTACGAGGTCTGGGCAACCGCGTTCACTGCACGACGTGGGCGTCCCAGACGATCTTGCCGCCGACGAGAGTAAGAACGCTCTCGGTATTCGGCAGGGCGTCGACTGCAACGACGAAGATGTCCAGCCCGAGCACAGCGAGATCAGGAAGCATACCAAGAGCACCCTGGCTCGCCATCCGAACCGAAAGCCAACGCAACGCCTGGAGGAATCAGGGCCGCGAGCGGCATCATTGCAGGTACCGCGACACCGATGGTGGTGGTACCAGCTGGAGCCGGTGACGAAGTTCTCGGCGTTCGTGAAGAAGTTCTCGGATGGAGGTGTCTATCCCGTGATGCCGAAGCCGGTGAAATAGCATCGTGGACAGGCGTACGGGCCAGCTGCCCGCACCGTACTCCTGTGCTGTCGATGTCCGCCGCTGCCTGGATCTCACTGCATCACGGGATCCGACGACCATAGGCGCGAAGTTCGCCCCACTCCCAAACGACTCGCCCGACATTTCCGGTCGCAGGCTCAAACCATGCTCGAATCATTCCGGGTTCGGGAGTGGCAAAAATTCCGTCGCCTTGATATTGAAGTCGGCGCCGTGGCTTCCCGACAAATTCCGGGACGTGAATGTACAGCTGCCCCGCGTCCCCAGAGACGCGAAACTTGAACAACCCGTCGTCATAGTTTCCAACCACGCGATCCAATGTCTCCGCGCTAATTGGAAGGTCGTACAATTCAGGCTCCTGCACACCCATTACTGCCCGCGCGATCCCATTCACGACCGTCTGCAGACGTGCGGGGCGGCCGCTTGCGAGCGCAGCAACGCTGCGAAACCTACGGTGAGAAGTTGCACTGAACCTCTCCAAGAGGATTGTCCCAGCCGATCCGCACTGTCCACGTCGGGGCCGTTTGCTCCTGTCGCCCAACTAGCGCCGATTTGATTCGAGGAACCGCAACACCTCTGCATTGAACGCCGCTGCATTCTCAACAAGATGATGTCCAACCCCCGCGATCGTCGCGGTTTGCGCACCCGGAATGCATGCGACCAGGTGCTCGACTATGCTGTGGTAGATGGGTAAAGTGCGACCACCGATGAGGACCAATACCGGCATCTTCAAGGGCTGTAGATCCGCACAGGTGGTTCGAGGAATCCACGTCTCGCTCGGCACGGTCATCTCCTTCCGAAGCTCGAACAGCTGCGACTTGAAGTACGTGCGTGTCGGTACGGGTGCGGCGTCGTACGTCCCTTGACCCATCGTAGCGTCGAGAATCATTCGAAGGCCGGCGAGCGAATCACCGCGAGCGAACAGCGCTCGCGAGCTGTCTATTCCGGCGAGCGATGCTGCGGCGAATCTCCGGACGGAGTCTTCGGCGAGTGGATTGGTATAGAGGTTGATCGCCGGCTCGGCTAGCACGAGCGAGTGGACCATCTCCGGATGCTCCTGGGCGAGCCGTACGACAGTGGCACCACCGTACGACGATCCGACGAGATCCACCGGCCCGAGGTCAAGGGCGCGAATGAACGCAGCGAGGTCGGCAGCATGGAGCTGTGGCGAGTACGCCTGGCCGTCTTCGATCTGTGCGTTCGGCACGTGATAGCGGCGGCTGTAACTGATCGTGCGCCGTGTCGCCGAAAAGGCAGCGACCTGGTTTCGCCACTCACCGTAGTAGCCGAGTGTTCCGTGAACGAGGATTACCGGTCGCGCACCGCGCGGCGCCGTCGCCCGGAGGCTATCGACATAATTCAGGACGGTGCCATTGACGCGTACTGCCCTGAGCCCAGGTGCCGCGGGCTGCGCGGACAACACGACTGCCTCGGGTCGACGAGCACAGGCACTGGCAAACGCAATCAGCAACAACGACGAGCGAATCTGCGCGACACGGCAATTCATCGTCTGAGCCTCTCCCGCGCAGGATTCGCGCGTTGTTCTGGGTGAAGTGTTTCGCGTCCACATACCAAAGCGCACTTCAATGCCAACTGCGGACATTCATGCGCTGGAGGGACGCCATGACTGGCTCAGTGCTGCGTGAGAACAACCTTTTCACGATCGCACAGCGCCCGGTAGCGCACGCCGTCGGCTGGCTGTTGCCTCGCGCCCGGCGCTCCACACTGTCGGCGCACCGTGACCGGTTCAGTCGCGGTTCTTCACTTCCCGAATTGTCCGTTACAAATAGCTCAGCCACCAATCCCGCCGCCTCGCCTTCACCCCCGCGAACCATCGGCACGGGAAGTACAGCACGGCCACGCCCAGTAGCCAAAGGAAGTACGTCATCGCCAGCCCGAATCCGAAGTTGGGCGGCGGCGGCGGGCTGAAATCAAAATCGCCGAACAGGTAGCCGATCGGTTTATGCGCGATAAGCGAGGCCACGATGGCGAGCGAATGCGCGGTGAGCCACTGCAGCACATAGAAGAGCAACGGCACGCGACCATAGACGATGAGCATCCTCGCCATCACGCCGCGGCGCTTGTCATCGAACCATCCGAGGAACAGCAGCGCCGGGCCGATTGTCATCATCAGATACAGAAGGGACGGCGGATACTTGGACGTGGCGAGGAAGGACAGCAGAGTCCTGGTGAGAGTCGGCTGCGAGGTCCAGCGGGAGGGATCGCCGTAGACGTCGATGGCACGGATGACGACGAAGCCGATCGTGATCGCCCATCCCAACCGATAGAGCATGCGCGTTCTGTCGCGTCCGTCGAGCCGGTAGTTCGCGCCGAAGGTGTAACCGGCGGCCATCACAGCAAACCAGGGAATCAGGGGATACATGAGCAGCACCGCCGGCCCCGGGGATCCGAACGGGAAGAAAACGCCCCGCTCGTGCAGAATCGTCCAGATGGACGCGCCGAACCCCGGTATCGGACTGCCCGGCCCGTTCCACGCTGTGACATGGATCCCGTCGAGAAGATTGTGCAGCGCGATGACACCGATGCTGCCGACCATGATCACATGCCTGGGCAGATGTATGATTGCCGCGAGCAGGATCATGCTCCACCCGATTACCCAGATCACCTGCAGAAACGCGAGCACCACGTCGTAGTGGACATTGAAGTAAATGACCATCCGGATGACGGTGACTTCGACGACGACGAGCCAGGCACCGCGCGTCACGAGGAATCGCGAGAGCTCAGCCTTCGATTTGCCACGCATCTCCTGGAAGTAGGCACCCGTTCCGGCGAGGAACACGAACAGCGGTGCGCAGAAGTGCGTGATCCAGCGGGTAAAAAAGAGGAGCGGCCACGTCCTGGTAACGTCGGTCGGATCGAAGATGAAGGAGTCGTGGTGCACGAAGTCGCGGGTGTGGTCGAGCATCATGATCACCATGATCAGCCCGCGCAGGAGATCGACGGAATCGATTCGCTTTCGTTCGGCGCCAACGCCATCCGTACCGGCCATGCCTCTTCCGACCTGTGTCTGCGGTGGGCTAATGCGTGCACCATTCGGCCGCTTGCGCCGCTGTGCGTGGACATGTTCTGACGCCAGAAAAAACGGGCTCTCGATCGGTGCGCTGAGCTGCGCTGCAGCTCTCGGTCAGCGCAATGCCGAGTAGACGAGCGCCTTGAATGGGTCGCCGAGCGACACGGTGGCGCCGTACGTGTTGGTGAAGATGAGCCCCACCAACCGCTCCTTCGGATCGGCCCAATACGTCGTGTCGAACGCGCCGCCCCAGGAGAACGACCCGATCGTGAGCGGCGTCCGGTAGTCTGTCGCCGGTGTCTCCAGCTCGAAGCCGAGGCCGAACGCGGGCTGCATCGTGCCCATCTGGTTCGTGAGCATGAGCTCCACCGTCTTGCGGCCGAGCAGGCGCGTGCCGTCGAGCGTGCCGCCGTTGAGGAAGAGCTGGAGCAGGCGCGCGTAGTCGGCCGTCGTGGACGAGAGGCCGCCGCCGCCCGAGAAGTACGTCACCGGCCGCGTGGGGAAATCGGAGTGGACGCCGGTGATCCTCTCGTGCGATGCCACCAGCTTTCCGTCCTTGATGACGTGCAGCGCCACGACGCGGTCGCGCTTCGCGGCCGGCACTTCGAAATACGTGTCGCGCATACCGAGTGGCTCGAAGATGCGCGCGCGGAAGAATTGGTCGAGGGGCATGCCGGACATCACTTCGACGAACCGTCCCAGGACGTCCAGCGACAGGCCGTACGTGAAGCGCTCGCCCGGCTCGTGCCTGAGGGGCAGCTTGCCGAGCCGGTCAATCTTGTCGGCGAGCACGTCGCCTTCGTGTCCGAGCGCGCTGATGCCCGCCTTCGCGTAGATGGCCTTGAACTCGTCGCTGCCGATGTCGGCGTAGTCGAGCCCCGACGTGTGTGTGAGCAGCTGGCGGATGGTGATCCGGCGGCGCGTCGGCTTCGCCTCGAAGGTGGAGTCCGTCGGATTGAACTTCGTGAGGACCGCTTGCTCCTTGAAGGCGGGGAGGTAGGTGCCGATCGGGTCGTCGAGCCGGAAGCGGCCTTCCTCCCACAGCATCATGACGGCGAGCGAGGTGACGGCCTTCGTCTGCGAGGCGATGCGGAAGATGTCGTTCGGCTGGAGCCTGACGCCGGTGCCGAGGTCGCGCTTGCCGTAGGCCTTGTGGTAGACGACGCGCCCGTCGTGGGTGAGCATGACCACGGCGCCCGGAATCTTTCCTTCGTCGATGAGGCGCTGTGCCCAGGCATCGATGCGGGCCAGGCGGGCCATGTCGAAGACGGCCGCCGTGACTGCGCGGGGCGGCGGCTCGACGGCCGCTTGGGATCGGGCAGGCGTTGGACTGAGGATGATCGCGAGCAGAAGCAGTCGGATGACGCGCATGGAGTCGCTGTGGTACAAGGTGGGTAGGGCTTCGCATTTGTTCGGCAGGCCCGGTCATGCCTCTTCCGGCCCGCTCTTCGGTGGGGCGAATCTGTGTACATCCGGCCGCTCGTCGCGCTGTGGTGGATTGCTTTGCATCCACAAACCAAAGCGCAATTCAATGCGAATTGCGGACAATCACGCGCTGGCCAGTCCTGATTACTGGGTCATTTCTGGAGAACCACCTTTTTCATGCGCCAAAAGCGCCCTGTAACGTGCGGCGTCCGCCGGCTTTCGCCGCGCGACCTCCAGCTCGACAAGAGTGCGCAGCACCTGCTGACGCGCGCGGTTCACACGCCAGTCATCATCCGCGGTGAGTTCGTGCAGGCTCTCGAGCAGTAGCGACTCTGCGTGCGTCGGGAGCCCCTGCGCGAACAGGGATTCACCGATGAGACCCCGTGCCTCGGCGGTGCGCCAGTGGCCGGGTGGAAGCGCCTTGAGCCTGATGGCGAGTGCCTCGCGAAAGAACGGCTCCGCCTCCCTGGCACGATGACGCGCCATCGACGTCTTCCCCAATTCGACGAGCACGGCGGCAAGGTCGGGGTGCGTGGGTGAGAGTGATTTCCGCTCCAATTCGAGCGCCTCGCGGCCGAGCGAGTCCGCGACGGCGAGGTCGCCCCGCTCACGGCGCGCGCGGGCGATGAGCACGAGCGAACTTGCCACGAATGGATGGCGCGGCCCGAGCTTCGTGCGATAGATGCCCAGTGCGCGCGTCCACAGCGACTCCGCGTCCGCGACGCGCCCCTGCTGCTCACGCACGAGAGCGAGGTCGTTCAGGCTCGTGGCCACACTCGGATGTGATCCGCCGAGCAGGTGCTCGCGCATCGCCAGTGATTCCTCGAGCAGTGCGCTCGCCTCGTCGGGATGACCTTCATCCGACAGCACGCTCCCAAGGTTGTCGAGCGTGCTGGCGATGTTCACATGATCGGGCCCGAGTAGCTCGCGCTGCATGGGAAGTGCTTCACGCAGGAGGACCTCCGCACCACGGTTGTCGCCGAGCGTACTGCGCAGCGCAGCCAGGCTGTTCAACGTGGTACCGATCTGCGGATGCTTCGCACCGTACACGCGCCGCTGGACGCTCAGCGCGTGGCGATACATGCTGTCGGCCTCCGCGAGCCGGCCGGCGGAGTGCAACACGAGCGCGAGATTCTTGATGCTTTCCGCCACATCGGGGTGATCGTCGCCGTAGCGCCCACGGCGGATCACCAGCGCCGCGCGATGCCGGGCTTCGGCTTCGACAAGATCGCCGCGTCCACGCGCGAGCACACCGAGATTGGAAAGCGTTGCCGCCAGAGCCGGATCACTGGATGCAAGCGTGGCCTGTTGCTGACGAAGAACAGACTGGAACAGCGAATCGGCGCTCTTCGTCTCACCCCGAAGGCGACGCAGCTCCGCGAGGTTGCTCATCGTCGCCAGGGTCGATGGGTCCGCCGCCCCGGAGATGCGCTGGCGCGCTTCCAGCGCCTCGCGGAGCAAAGTATCCGCGCGCGGATACCTGGCCTGCTGCATGGCCGCGACACCTAGGTCGTTGACCGCGGTCGCCACGTCGCGCCCGTCCTGCCCGTTCGCACGGCGCAGCGTCAGGCTCTGCTCCAGAAGCGTGGTGGCCGGCTCGTACAATCCCAGCGTTCGATACACGTTGCCGAGAACGCCCATCAGTTCGGCCTGCACGTCCGGCTGTCCCGCGAGCTCCACGGACCGGATGCGGGCGGCGCCGCGATCGAGCAGCTCGCGCGCGGTGAGCGTGCGGCCGCGCGACTCGCTGGGATCGGACACGGTGAAGACGCCGATGAGGAAGTCCCTCACTTCGCGCTCCTTTGTCGCTTCACGTCTGGCGGCGCGCGCCTGCCACATGGTGCCGGCAAGACCCGCGCAGAGCGAGAGGACGACGGCGGCCGCCGCGGCAACGCCAACAAGATTACGGCGAATGAAGCGACGCACGCGATAGGCACTGCTATCGGCACGGGCGGTTATCGCATGTCCGGTCAGATGCAGCCGCACATCCGTCGCCAGTTGGTCGACGCCGGGATATCGCCGTGTGGGCTCCTTGCGGAGCGCGACCAGGGTGATGGTGTCGAGGTCGCCGCGCAGCCGACGGATCGCGTGCGCATCGGCGGCACGAGTGCTCGGTGGATTCGGGAGATCGCGGAACACCGCTCGCTCCTCTTCCAGCGGCGTGGCGCCTGTAACGGCGAACGGCCGTTCGCCGCAGAGCAGTTCGTACAACAGCACGCCGAGCGAGTAGACATCGGTGGCGACGGTGACTGGTTCGCCGCGCAGTTGTTCCGGACTGGCGTACTCCGGCGTCATCGCCCGCGATCCCGCGCCGGTGATGGTCTCGAGCGGAGCGCCCGACGGCGAGAGCAGCTTGGCGATCCCGAAGTCCAGGAGCTTCACACGCCCTTCGGCCGCCACGAGGATGTTGCTCGGCTTCAGGTCCCTGTGGACGATCAGTTGACGGTGCGCGTGCTGGACGGCGTCGCAGACGTCGAGGAAGAGCGCGAGCCGAGCTTCGACCGGGAGGCCGCGCTCCTCGGCGTAACGCGTGATGGGTATGCCGTCGACGAGCTCCATGGCGAACCACGGCACGCCGTCGTCGGTGACGCCACCGTCGAGGAGGCGCGCGATGTTCGGATGGTCGAGGGAGGCGAGGATCTGTCGCTCCTCCACGAAGCGACGGAGCAGGTGGTCGTCGAAGCGCGCAGTGTCGCGCAGCAGCTTCACCGCGACCTGCTGGTGATACTGGTCATCGGCGCGCTCGGCGAGGTAGACCACGCCCATGCCGCCGCGCCCGAGCTCACGCACGATGCGGTAGTGGCCTACCATGGTGTCGCGCACCTCCGGGTGGCTCGCGCTCCCGGCGGCAAGAAGGGGAGCCGCATACTCGGCTGCGGCTACGTCGAGCACTCCGGCGCCGCGGTCGGCGTGTTCCAGCAACCGCTCCACCGCCGCCCGGAGTGCGCTGTCGCCGCGGCAGGCGTCGTCGAGCGCGGCGCTTCGCTCTTGCGGAGGACGGTCCAGCGCCATGTCGAGCAGGCGCGAAAGCTCCGCCCAGCGTGTGGCGTCGGATGACGATGGAGTCGTCAACGGGAACCTCCAATTCGAGTGCTGGGAACATGTAAGCCTTCGGTGGCGCAGGCAAACGCGGATACGGGCATGTCCGCATTTCGTGGCCGATTGCGCTTCTGGTGATTGACAGCCCGCAGGCTCGCGACGAGGCGCCTGCATTCCGACTCTTCACCGTCATCGGGACCACGATCATGCGTATCACGACAGGACGCGCAGCGCGCGTCACGCTCCTCACGGCAGTCGCATCATCCGCGTTCGCGTGCAACGAGCCCACGTCGGCATCAGGGAACGGCGCCCGCGTTGCTCCGAGCGGCGCGGCGACGATGTCGCTCGCGAGCAATGGCTCGCATTCCTCGAACTTTGGTTGGGTGACAGGCACCCCAACGCCCGGTAGCGCCAGGCGGTACTCCGGCTTCGGCGTCATTCAGGTGGAGGTTGGCCGCGTCTTTCCGACAGGCCCCTGCACGCCGGCCCAGCTGCCGGCGGTACAGCGAGGACAGACGCTGGTCGCGGTTTGTGCGTTCATCGAGAACGGAGGCGGCAGCCCTCTCCTCGGTCTCACGCTGTCGTCAACGCGCGGTACCGCTCGCAGTATCGTGACGCTTGGCATTGCGTCGGTCCCGTCGGGGCCTTGTCGTACGTACCTGGTGCGTGGCGCATTCGCGCTCGATGACGCCAGCGCCCGGACCATTGCGAATCATCCTGGGGATCTCGCGACGATCTTCGCCTTCCAGGAAGTGGATCCGCGCGACCCGCCAGAGATGCGTGGGACGCTCGGAATGGAAACGCCGCCGGAGTCGGATCAGGTCTTGCGCCCGCTCGGCAGCGAAACGTGTGTCGTGGACATGGCCCAGCGCGCAGTCGTGGGCGGCGTGTGAGGCTGCGATCGATCAGTCGGTGAGCTCGCGGGAGAGCCACGCTCTGGCCTTCACCCAGTCGCGGCGGACGGTTCGAGGTGTCACTCCAAGCACCTCGGCCGTCTCGTCTTCGGTGAGTCCGCCGAAGAAACGGCATTCGACGACGCGCGCGAGCCGTGCATCGATCGAGGCAAGTTTCGTGAGCGCCTCGTCCAACGCAGCGATGGTGTCGGCGCGTTCGTCGAGCGAGGCGGTGGCCCGATTGGCGAGGGCGTCCTCGAGCGTGATGGCGCGGACGCCACCGCCGCGCTTGTCGGCGCGATGGCGCCGCGCATGATCCACCAGCACGTGCCGCATCGCGCGCGCCGCGAGCGCGAAGAAGTGTGCGCGGTCCGCGTACTCTACGCGCGACTGGTCCACGAGCCGCAGATACGTTTCGTGGACGAGACCAGTAGTGCCGAGCGTGTGGTCGGGGTGCTCGCCGGCGAGAGCGTGTCGTGAAATACGGAGCAAGTGGTCGTAGACAAGCGGGAGGAGGCGGTTCAACGCTTCGACCTCGCCGCTGCGGGCTTCGAGCAGGGCGTCCGTGATCAGAGAAGGTTGGGATTCCCGAGGCGATGTCGTCATGTGCACACTCCGCGGATGAATATCATCGTTGGTCCAGACTTCCGCTGTGAGCACACGGAACTTTCCAGAGGCAGCGTTCATCAACGATAGAGGCACGAGCGATGCGCCGGAGATTCGAATTCCGCCGTCCATGCACGGCTTTGCTCATTCCACTCGCCGTCCTCGGCGTGGCATCACCGAAGATGTCCTCGGTAGAACGCGTGCGCATCAATGACAACCGGTTGGCGGTCGGCCGACTCGTCAACGGCGTTCTCACTGTCCACCTCGATGCGCGGGAAGGTGAGTGGCATCCGGAGGGCGATTCGACCGCCGGCATCATCGTCCGCGCCTTTGGCGCCGACGGCGGACCAGTACAGGTTCCCGGTCCACTCCTTCGCGTACCCAAAGGGACGGAGATCCACGCGTACGTCCGCAACTCCCTTCCCGGCCAGCGACTCGTGCTCCACGGCATGAACACGCGCGGCTCGCCGGCCGGACCGAACGACACCGTGTCAGTGGGATCGGGCGAAGAGCGCGAGATTCGGATCACGGCCAGCGAGGTCGGAACGTTCTACTATTGGGCTGCGAGCACCACGGCCCGCGGCCTCGGGCAGCGATTGTCGAGCGATGCGGAGCTCTCCGGCGCCTTTATCGTCGACCCGCCCGGCCCCCCGCCCCCGGCCGATCGCGTGTTTCTGATCACCTACTGGGTGCGACGCGGGACCGTGGACACGGCGGCGACGGTCCAGCGCGTCGCGATCAACGGGAAGGTGTGGCCGCATACGGAGCGTCTCACCTACACCGTGGGCGATTCCGTTCGCATCAGGGTGATCAACGCCGGGTTCGGCGCACATCCCATGCACTTGCACGGCTTCTATTACAAGGTCGACAGCCGCGGCGACGAGCAGGTGAGCACCGATGTCAGTCACGATCCCTCGCCGTACATGGTCAACACGGAGCGCCTCTCGTCGGGGCTGACGATGTCCATGACGTGGGTTCCGACGCGAACAGGCAACTGGTTGTTCCACTGTCATGATCCAGTGCACGTGGCGGCCAGCGTTGCGCTGAATGGATTACCGGCTCCGGCCCGATCGACGCACGAGCACCACATGCTGGATATGAGCGGTCCAGTGCTGGGCATCAGCGTCCTCCCTCCTGATGGGCACACGGTGCTGACGCCTGAACCGGTCGCGCGACGTCGGTTGCGCTTGATCGCCAGTGCCGATACCGGCGCCGCCGGTCCGGAGCCGTCGTACAGCTATGTGCTGGACGACGGACGCGGGCCGCACCCCCACGCGCATCGCGCCGGCCCGACGCTGGTGCTCGAGCGCGGTGAGCCGGTGAGCATCACGGTCGTGAACAGACTGCCCGAGCCCACGTCCGTGCATTGGCATGGCATCGAGCTCGACGCGTACTACGACGGTGTACCGGGATTCAGCGGACATCCGGGCCATCTCACGCCGCAGATCGCTCCGGGAGATTCATTCGTTGCGCGATTCACGCCACCGCGCTCGGGGACGTTCATGTATCACCCACACCTCAGTGAGGTCAAACAGCAGCAGGCGGGACTTGACGGTGCGCTCCTGGTGGTCGATTCGCCGGCGATGTGGGATTCGACAACGGATCTTCCCATTGTCGTGACCACGCCGCGACGCAGGAGCGAGCAGGACACCGTGGTGTACGTCAACGGGACAAGCACGCCACCCGAGCGCGCGCTGCGCTCGGGAGCGGCCTACCGTTTTCGATTCATGAACCTCCACAATGGCCGGCCCGGGCTGATCATGAAGATCATGCGCGGCTCCGAACTGCTGACGTGGCGCTGGGTGGCGAAGGACGGGATGGACGTTCCAACCGAGCGCGCGACAATGCGACCGTCGTCGCAGCAGTTGGGGAATGGCGAAACCTACGATTTCGCGTTCACCGCCCCCGCAGTTGGAGCGCTGCATCTGGACGTGACGTCAGGACTTGGGGTATTGCTGGCGTCGGTGCCGCTGCGGGTGAAATAGTCCTGCCGTACCCCTCTGTCGCGGTCTCTCAGGCGCTCACGCCAGTTTCCTCGTGTGCGGCAGCGCGCGGAATCGCGGATGGAGGCAGGTAGGCCGCTCGTCAGCAGCACAGTCGAGAGGTGCAGGGGGATGCGGCGATGGACACCCTACGCCAGGCCATCGATCAGAAAGAGGTCGCTCGTTGCGCGATGCCATGTATAGCCGTAACCGCGACCGTCCGGCGTCGTGACGAGAGTGCCGAGATCGAGATTCATGATGCCGGCTGGATCCTGCGGCTTGATGTCGGCCCACGTTTCGCGGTTGCCTGTCGCTGGATCGACCCGGAACACTGTCCCGCCGGCCGCCGGATTCTCCGACATCAGGAGACCGCGCTCGATCCAGCCGACCACGCGCCAGCCTTCCAGCACGCCTGGCACACGCCGCGCTGCCCCGCCCGTGACAGGAAACAGCTCCACCTGCTTCCCGCTGGACACCGCCACCATTGCTCCATCGGGCGACACTGCCCATCCCCTGTCGTCAACTTCTACACCGACAGGCGTCACCTCACCAACTGCGCTGCCTCCGACGTCGAGAACGAATAGACGCGCGGGTCCTTTCTCCTTGCGCGCGCGGACCACGACGTTGCGATTGTCTGGGAGCCATCGCGCGTCGAGAAGCGCGAGTCCGGCGCGTTCCAGTCGTTGAGTCTCTCCCGGCCCAGTCGGAATCACGTCGAAGTGCGTTGATCCAGGGGTTTGCACGATGGCCCAGCGACCGTCTGGGGATAGTGCCTTCGCCAAGCCTTCGCCGAGTCGCACGGCTGGCGATCCATTGGTACCGCGCAGATAGGTGGAGCCATGGGGTCCCCCTCCGACGCCGTACTCATAGAAGAGGAACTGGGCGCCGTCTCGCGACATGTCGACAAGCACCGATTCGTCGAGCCATGACAGGTCGCGCTCCGCGGATTGGCCTGGAGCGCGCAAGGTGATGCCGCCGCGGTCGTCCGTCCGCGCGATGAGCACGCGCCCATCGGGCGCGATATCGTGAAGGCTCGCGTTGCCCGGCACACGCGCCACGATGCGCACGTCGCCCGAGCGATTCATCCCATAGATCGTATTGCGAAAGAGGGGTAACTCGTCAGCCGCGGTGAACCAGACCTCCTCGCCGTGCCACGCGAGGCCGAAGACATTGGCGTAGTTGTTCGACATCGCCCGCCTCTTGCCCGCGCGATCCACGATCACCACTCGGCCGAAGAGATTGTTCCGCGCGACCAGTTCGAACGCCGCTACTGCATCCCCGCGTGGTGACACGCGCGCGAAGCTGAATCCACCGTCAGCCGCATCCGGCCTGGCGATGATGGTTCCCGCAGGGAACTCGAGGTGATCGCCCTCGCCCACGCGGCGTACGATGGCCAGGTCCCGACCATCCGGCGACCAGTCAGCGTATTTCACGTTCTCGTACAATTCACGCGGCGCTCCGCCGCTAAGCGGGACGCGAGCCAGCGTGCCGTAGGTCATGATGCCACGAACGTGCGTGCCTAACGCGAGCGCCAGCTCGCCCGTGGACGACACCGCGAGTGGCACGGCCGGCGGAAACACGAGCGCCGACGATTCCGGACTGTCGGGCCGCACGCTGTACACTCGGCTTACATCACCGTCCCAGAGTGCGCCGTAAAAAATCGTCTGGAAATCGGGGCCGAACCGCGCGGTGCGGACCATACCGCGCCTGAACGTGAGTCGGCCGTACGAGGGCGAGGCGCGGGTGCGCGTGCGGAAGGC
>JBBQDT010000104.1:0-14265 GCA_038319955.1 Gemmatimonadales bacterium
AGCCACGAGTCGCGCGTCGAGTAGACGACGAAAATACTACCGTCATGCTGGAGGACCTCCGGACCTTCCTGGAGATCGAGTTCCGGCCCGCGCTCCCAACTTTCCACGGGCGCGGACAGCATTACGCGATTCGCCGCAATCGTCCATGGATTCACCATTGGAGCGATGTAGAGTTGCTGCGGGGTCTTGTCGGTGCTGGCATTCTTCGCCCAGCCAGACCAGATCGCGTAGCATTGCGTTCCAAGCTGCGTCGTCGTGAGGTCGATCGCCCATCGATTCCCCATTCCCGTGCCCGTGCTGTCACCGGTGTACAGCATGCCGCGGTCGGCATAGCCACCAAGTGCATCGGACCCGGTGGATTGAAGCACACCTGCATGCTGCGTGGTGAACGGCGCCCCGGGCTGGCCGGCGGCGTAATAGATGTACCACCGGCCATCGATGAAGTGGAGCTCGGGCGCCCAGACGTTGCCGCGGTTCCATCCGGTATCGGGCGCCGTCCACACCGCCACGGCCGGCAGGTGATACACACCGGTGAGCGTCGGCGAGCGCGTGATCCAGATCCTGTTGTTACTCGACTTGACGGCGTAGTACAGGTCGTCCTTCCGGATGACCCATGGGTCTGCACCTGCGCCAACGGGGTTGGTGAAACCGCATTGCGTGACAGGTGCGAGTTCCTCCGTCGGAGTGCCCGGGCCACTGGCACAGGCGAGGACGACGAGCAGCACAATGCATCCTGGTGAGGAACGTTGCATCACGGTCATACCGTCCCGGCGCACGCCCATCATGCGCGAGGATGCCGCCGCGCGCGCAGAGGCGCCCGCCACCGGCACCGATCTGCGCGTCGAGGAGGCCGTCACCGAGGCGTTGATGCACGCGCGGGCGATGGACGCCGCGAAGCTGGACGCAGTGCTGCGGCGTGCCGCTGCCCTCCTCGGCACCGCCGTCTTCCTGGAGCAGGTGACCGCGTCGCTGCTCCGCCGCATTGGCGAGGAGTGGCACGCGGGGCGGCTGACGATCCCGCAGGAGCACCTTGCCTCATCCGTGGTGCACGCGCTCGTGCTGGGTCTGATGCGCGACGTGGAGCCGGGTGGCGACGCCCCTCGTGTGGTGGTGGCGACACCGGCCGGCGAGCGCCACGCCATCGGCGCTGCCCTCGCCGGCGCGGCCGCCGCCGCCCAAGGGTGGCGGGTGATCTTCCTCGGCGCCGACGTCCCCGCCGCAGACATCGCCGCGTGCGCCACGGATGTCGACGCCCACCTGGTAGCGCTCAGCGTGGTGTACGTGGAGAATCGCGCCGACGTACTGGCGGAGCTTCGTGCGCTACGCTCCCTGCTGCCGGCGCGCATCGGCATGATCGCCGGCGGTGCCGGAGCAAACGCCCTCCGCGTGGACCTCGAAAAACTCGGCGTCGTGGTGGGAACCGGCCTCGCCGAGTTCGCAGGGGCGCCGCGGTAGGAGACGCCGGGCGCGAAGACGAATCGCGGTCCCGCGTGTGTAAGGGATAGCCCTCACACCACGGGCGGCGTCCCCATCACATACCCACCATACGCAATCCGCTTCCCCGACATCTCATAGCCAATCGCCGGCATGTCGTCCACGCCGCTCGCATCGATCCACGCATTGTAGAACTGAAAGAGCGCCACGACCGAGATCGCATCGTACAACGCCTCGTCCGTCCAGCCGACCGCGTGCGCCGTCTCCACATCCGCCGGCCCGATGGACAGCGAATCATCCACCATCTTCTTCACGAACCCATACAACGCCCGGTCCTTCTCGGTCACGGGCGCCGTATCGAGATCGGCCAGCACGCCCTGCACAAGCTCATGATTTCCCAGCAACTCCGCCGCGACCGCGGCGTGAGAGCCAATTCAGAAGAGGCATTGGTTGAGCTTCGACGTCAGCGCCGCGATCAGCTCGCGCTGGCCCGCAAGAAGCGGCGACGGTCCCCGCATCACGCCCTGCGTAAACGCCGCGAGGTGATCGGTGCGATCCGGCTTGTACGCGAAGAGATGCATGATCTGCGGAATCGGCACCCCCGCCGCGCGCATCCCCTCGATTGCGTCGGCACGAGCGCCAGTCCCGCGGTGCGCTTCCACATCCTTCAGGTACATCGCTTTCATCGGTTCTCTCCCAGGGTGCTTGATTTTACGACCGCGCTTCCCGCCGAGCAACCGCGCTGTATGTTCGCGACACATGCCTCCCGCCCGCGCACCACAAAATCCAATTCTCGCACCGCACAAGATCCGGCCGTCGCGCCCGGACCTCGAGGTCGTTGGCGTGTTCAATCCGGCGACGACGCAGCAGGGCGACGACGTCGTGCTGCTGCTCCGTGTCGCGGAGGCACCGCGGAAGGCCACGGAGTCCGATGTCATCGCGCCGATTTTCAACGCGAACACCGGGCAGCTCGACTTTCGGCACTGGAAGACCGGTACCGCGGGCCTCGACGTCAGCGATCCGCGCGTCATCGTCTTCGACGGAAAGAGCTGGCTGACCTCGATTTCGCATTTGCGAGTCGCACGCTCGCGCGACGGCATCCATTTCGACGTCGAGCCACTGCCCGCACTCGCGCCGGCCACGGAGCTCGAGGCGTTCGGCTGTGAAGACGCGCGCATCACGCTCATCGACGGTACCTACTGGATCAACTACACCGCCGTCTCGTCGCTCGGCATCGCAACCGCGCTCGCCTCGACGCGCGACTTCGTGAGATTCGAGCGGCACGGGATCATCTTTCCGCCCAACAACCGCGATGTCACGATCTTCCCCGAGCGCATTGGCGGGCGATACGTCGCGCTGCACCGTCCCATGCCCGAAGGCATCGGTGAGCCGACGATCTGGTGCGCGTCGTCGCCCGACATGCTGTCGTGGGGCGAGCACAAGTTCGTCGCGTGCGCGCGCGCCGGCTCGTGGGACGACGCGAAGATCGGCGGCGGTGCGGTGCCGTTCCGCGTGAAGGAGGGATGGCTCGCCGTCTACCACGGCGTCAGCAAGTCGCCGATGCAATACGCACTCGGCGCATTGCTGCTCGACGCGAGGGATCCGTCCATTGTGCTGGCGCGATCGGACAAGCCGATTCTCGCGCCGCACGCGCGCTACGAGCGCGAAGGGTTCTTCGGCGGCGTCGTGTTCACGTGCGGCTTGATCAGGAACGAAGACGTCGTGCGCATCTACTACGGCGCCGCCGACGGTGTCACCGCTGTCGCCGACCTGTCGCTCGCCGAGATACTCGGCGGCCTCGCGTGACCTTCGAGCTGGGCATCAACTATTGGCCTCGGCGGCGGGCGATGTACATGTGGCGCGAGTTCGATCTCGCGGAAGTGCGCGACGAGCTGGCGCACATTGCCGATATGGGCTTCGACACGGTGCGTCTGTTTGCGTTGACGCAGGACTTTCTCCCTGAGCGTGATCGGGTCGACGGCGCGATGATCGTTCGATTGGTGGAGGTCGCGCGCGCGGCGAAGGAGGTTGGCCTAACGATCGTGCCGACGATCGTCGTGATCAACATGAGCGGGACGATCTGGTGGCCCGCGTGGATGCGCTCTGCCGACGGCGTTCCGGGCGACCTGTATGGCGATCCTGGCATACTGCGGTCACTGACACTGCTCGCGAATGCGTGTGCCAGCGCGCTCGCCGGCGATGCGTCCGTGCGCGCATTCGACATCGCCAATGAGATCGACGATGCGCAGCGTCCCGCATCGCGAGATGCCGCCCGCACATGGATCTCCGCGATCGCTGGCGCGATTCGTCAGGCATCGCCCGGAACTCCGGTGCGAATCGGTGCGCACCTGCCGTCGCTGACGACGGACAATCACATGCGCGTCGGCGACATTGCCGACGTGCTCGACGAGGACGTGATGCACGCCTATCCGCTCTACTCGCAGTACGCGCGCTCCTTCCTGGACCCTGAACTCGTTCCCTTTGCCTGTGCGCTCACGGCAGGTCTGGCTGGGAAGGGTCGCGCGCCGTTGATGCAGGAGTTCGGGTTGTGCACCGCGCCCCTTGGCAGCGACGGCATGACGATCACCGACGACTTTCTCGGGCAACCGCGCACCCAGTATCTCGCGTCGGAGGCCGAGGGCGCGCAGTACTACGATGCCGTGATCGCTCGGCTCGCGGCAACCGGCGCGCAGGGGGCGTACGCATGGTGTTACGCCGACTATGATGCGCGGCTGTTCGACCGTCCTCCGCTCGACGCGGCCATCCGTGAGCGCACGTTCGGCATCGTGCGCGCCGACGGGAGCGAGAAAGACGCGGCGCGAGTCTTTCGGTCGCTCCGCGACCGGCTCGTCGAAGGGTCCGTGCCGAGGGTGTTGGACGTCAGCGCCGACGAATACTATCGCGCGCCAGGTGAGCACTTCGAGCGACTGTATCGCGCGTGGACGTCGGAGCCTTCATGAACGGACAGCTCATGCGCGTCCCGACCAATCCAATCGTTCGACCGTCGCAGATCACGTTCGTGACGGCATCCGGTGCGTTCAATCCCGGCGCATGCGTCGATCGCCGAAGCAATCGCGTCATGCTGCTCGTGCGTGTGTTCGAGACGGACACGAAGCGATCGTGTCTCGCGCTCGCGCTCTCGAAGAACGGCATCACGATCGACGAGGTGTGGCCGACTCCCGCTATTTCACGCGAGGCGGTCTATGAGGAATGGGGAGTCGAGGACGCGCGCATCACCTACCTCGAGGACGACCTGCGCTACGCCATCACGTATACCGGCTATTCGCCGGTCGGCCCGCGCGTGTGCCTCATCACGACCGACGACCTGCTCGACCCGGGGCGCTATCAGCGACATGGGCCGCGCATCGCGAGCGAGAACAAGAACTGCGTCGTCTTTCCGCGAAAGATTGGCGGGCAGTACGTGATCCTCCACCGGCCGATGCCGGCGATCGTCTGCGTTCGCGTCGATGCGCTCGAGGACGAATGGCCGATGACGGGGGTCGAACTGCTTGGCCCGAAGCCGGGCACCTGGCGCAGCTCGCGCGTCGGCGCCGGCGCGCCGCCACTCGAGACGGAGCTGGGGTGGTTGCTCCCCTTTCACGGCGCGACGTCGATTGACGAAGGGAACGTCTACTCGATGGGTTGGATGCTGCTCGATCGCGACGACCCCGAGAAGGTGTTGTATGTCTCCGACGCGCCGGCGCTCAAACCGGAGGCGCCCTATGAGATCGACGCGGGCCCGATCCCGCAGGTTGATATGGCGAACTTCCGGACGGGCGTGCGCGTCGTCTTTCCAGAAGGACTCGTCGAGCGTGGGGACGACCTCATCGTCTACTATGGCGCGGCCGATGTGTCGGTCGGTGCGGCGCGGATGAACAAGAGCGCGCTATTGCGTTCGATCGCCGAGGCGATGTGATGGAGGGCTTCTAAGAAGACGACTGAGATCCGCTACGCGTCGTCAAGGCGCTAGTGAGGATCAATGCTCCCAACTCGGGTGCCGCGCGATGCTGTCCACCGACTCCACCGGGAATCGGATCGCGCTGTCGACCGGTGCGATGGGGTCCTCACGATTCGCGATCGCCTGGAGCGAGTCGCAGAGGGGTCCCCCAACCTCGAATCCCTTGCCGTAGAACTGCTTTTGCACCGTGTCGAATTTGGCGCGGGCGGCTGGGGTTCCGTAGACGCTATCGTCGGCGGTCTTCATTCGAAGTAGACCCTCAGTCCGCTCGAAGGCAGTGAAGAGTCTGTCCATCTCGCAGGTCAGTTCACGGTGTACGGCGACGGGATCGGCGACCGTCAGTTCTTGCAACTTCAAGCGCGTATAGCGGTCGAATGCGCGAGGATGGGTTGCGAGAGTCTTCGGTGGTCCCTCCGGCAACGGGTCTGCACAACCGATGGGCGCGAGTATGCAGACGAGGAGAGCTCGGCGAAGAAAGATGTTGCGTATCATGCGATCACTCGCGGCTACGGGATGGGCGATCGCAAGCGCAATATCGGCGCGCTATCGTCCTTCTGACGTGGGGCTCAACGATATCGTCACATTCTAACAGCATTGAAACATTTGCTTGCGTGAGCACGGCGTACGATGTAGCCTTGCGTTCCATTGGTGTGCCGCGCCGCGGTACGATCGTGGCCCCTCCTCCCCCCCGCAGCGCCCACATGAAATCCCTTCGTCGGCACACCGCCGCCGGCGGCGCGTTCGCGATACTCGCGATGGCCGCCTGCTTTAGCGCCGATCTACCCACCGCCACTTCGCCAGTCCAGCAAATCGCGCCGCCGCGTCCCACGGCCGATATCGCGCTAGCGCCCACTCGCGCTGAACGCGCTTGTGCCGTGCTGACGGTGAATCTGAAAAACAAGCGACAAGACGGTTCCTCGATCAACCCCGCTGGCGGATCGAATTGCACGGGCGGACTTCGCATCGTGCTCGCCGACAGCGTGCAATACGACTACACGCACAATCTGGTACGCGTTCCCATTATGCTCGAGAACGGGGGCACGCGGACGCTGCGTACGCCCGCGAGGTTGTATGGATGGGAGGATAGCCTGACGGTGACGGCAAACGGCAACGGTCATCATGACGATCTGCACTTCCATTCATCCGACGGCAGTATCGCCACGAGCTCGGCACAATTTGGCGGCGCGAACTTCTGGAGTTTCGACACGCTCCTCGCACCCACGGGTCAACTGCAGTCGCTCGTCGCTGGCGCGCGATCGAAGATCAGGTGGATCGAGATCGAGGTGCCACACAATCCCAAGCAGTTCACAGCGAATCTGGAGGCAGAGGCGTCGGACATCCCTGCGACGCCGATCATCGTCATCGCTGACTCGATGCTCAATGGTTCGCCGGTCACTGACACCGCTGCGTACGTCGGAGACCAGATTGCTTACAGCTATACGCCACGTCCTGGGTACGCGAACGTGCAGGTCCGGATCGACGGTCGTGCGGCGCCCGCTGTTGGTTCCATCCGTGCGGACACGGCGCATCACGTCCTCGAAGTCACGGTGGACCGGGTCATCACGGTTCCCGCAGGGCTCGACGGCTTGTACGCGACGGCACAGGCGGTTTTGACGTCCGCTGATATTCCCGCAGCTTTTCAGCAGTGGCTCGATAAATCGTACGCCTATCTGGAAGGGGCAGGCGACTCCGATCAGGCACAGCGCAACATCGCCGACATCGAGTACCTCGCATTCGATGACGTGGGCCATGTGGCTGACATGGCCCGGGTTGATGACGCACTTGCGGCGAAGACCTTTCGCATCGGTCCTGATCAGATGGGCCCGGACGGCGTTGTCCTGGGCAAGGTGCAGCGTCAGCACGATGGCAGAACACCGCAACGGCTCGTGCCTGGGGTGATCGCTCGCTCCGTTGTCCAGGCGCCGGGCGATACGATCGAGTCGACGACATATATCTACGTCAATGGAATGGCGACGGAAAACAATGTCGCGACGAATACGACGCGCGTATTGAAGCGAATGGTGCTCAGCGTGCCCGGCTTCAATGCCTCTCGCGTCCAGGTGAAGCTGCACTACAACCGCAATCAACTCGCGACCTATCCGACTCCGGCGTGGCGCTACAACCGATGCGTGATGCTCGTGAGCTCGAACATCAACAAGGCGCACCAGAAGTCGTGGCCCGAGCAGCTGAGCAGGTGCATGGCGAACGACACCACGTATCGCCGATGGCAGGACTTGGATCTACTCGAGGCCGTGCGAGAGGTCGCGGGCATCATGTCCGGGAGCGAGTCTCGCGAGGATGATGCGATTACGCTGACGGGCCTCATTCAGGCAGAGCGCGCGGCGGGGCGGCACGCGATCGTGATCGCGCACTCCCAGGGAAACCTGCTCACGAATCAAGCCATATACTGGATCAAGGAGAATCCTACTCCGGGGCTCGACAGCACCTGCATTGCCTTGGTGTCGATGGCGTCACCCGTCAATCGAAACTGGGACATTCCCGATAACCACATTGCCAAGATCATCGTCGATGGCGACATGGTCGCCGGCCTGAATTTCTGGCCGAAGATCAGTACGGAGCTCTCACGAGCAGTCCAGAGAGAGGCCGTGCGCCGAGCCTTCTTTGGTGGCGACTCGTACTATCTCCTCATGCAGGGATTCTCGACGCTGCATTCCGTCGACGCCAGCTATCTGAAGTACGAGACGAAAGACAGCGTCGCCGCCGGCATAAGGAATACCTACGCCGCGTGCGCTGTCTCCAGAATGGCGGCCGAGCCAGTCAACGTCGATGTGAGCAAGACGTTTGGCGTCAAGGTGCATTTCTACAACGCATTCGGCGATACGCTCGTTCGCTTGATCGCGGACGACCAGCTCACATCGCTCGATTCCGCCATCGCAGCCCCATTTGGACCAGGGACCTTTCAGGCTCGTGCGCGCGGCAATACCACAATCGAGGCAACGCACGGCGGCAGAAGTGTCCAGGTCCCCGTCTCCGTGCAGTTAACGGCGAGCATCGTCGGGACGTGGTCCGGAACATTTCACAACCTCGACAAGGGGACCAGCGGTCCGATGAATGTGATCGTCAGCGGCGCAGCGGGAACTCCCTCAACGCTCAACGCCAACTGGATTGAACCGGGGCAAGCATACGTCGGGTCCATGGCAGGAACGAACATCGTTCACGGTACCAGCTCAGCTGGAGGCTCGATGTTCTATCACAAACAGCCGGGATTTGTCACGTTCTCACGCGTGTTCAACATCCAGCTCGATGGTACGAATCCCGACCATGCCATCGGAACATCGTATGACACGAGCTTCGGTAACTACTACACCATCGATTTGTCGCGAGTGCTGCACTAGCACTGTGGGAGCGGCTCCTTCGGCGAAGTGAAAAGAATCGCATCTCGGTCCAACGGCCGAGGTGCGATTCTTCTGTTGCGGTGTTTGAGACGTGGACAGCGAGTGCTTGACCAGCTACTTCACGAACGCGTAGATCCTGCGCGTACGTGCCCCGAAGGGCTCGCCGAGCGTGGCGACGACCTATTGCCTTCGCTCCCAACGTGGATGCCGAACCAGGCTGTCCATAGGCACCTCATAGTCGCGGATCGCGCTGTCCACCGGGGCGATGGGGTCTTCGCGATCTGCGATTGCGTTGAGCGGGTCGCAGAAAAGCCCGCTCCCTTCGAACAGCTTGCCATACGGCTGTTGTTGGACTGAGTCGTAGCGGGCGCGGGCGGCGGGCGTACGATAGATGCTGTCGTTCGCGATCGTCATGCGAAGCAACCCCTCATTGCGCCCGAACGCCGTAAAGAGCCTGTCTAACTCGCACTCGAGTTCACGGTGCACGGCGACGGGGTCGGCTGCTGCCAGTTCGCGCAACTTCAAGCGCATATAGCGGCCAAGTGGACGAGGGTGGGTCGCGAGAGTCTTCGGTGGCCCCTCAGGCAATGGGTCTGCACAGCCGAGTACAGTGAGCATGCCGACAAGGAGAACTCGGCGAAGAAAGATGTTGACCATCATGGGTAAGGATCAGCCAGCCGGCTTCCCCATGACGTAGCCGTTGCTCGCAAGGCGCTTGCCCGACATTTCGTATCCGACCGCCGGCATATCGTCGACGCCAGTCGCTTCGATCCACGCATTGTAGAACTGAAACAGCGCGACGACCGAAATCGCATCGTACAGCGCCTCGTCCGACCAACCCGCCCCGTGCGCCGTCACGACGTCCGCCGGTCCGATCGACAGCGAGTCGTTGACCATCTTCTTCACGAACCGATATAGCGCCCGGTCCTTCTCGGTGACCGGCGCGGTATCGAGATCGGTCAGGACGCCCTGAACGAGCTCGCGATCTCCCAAGAGCTCCGCCGCGACCGCGGCGTGGGAGCCAATTCAGAAGAGGCATTGGTTGAGCTTGGACGTCAGCGCTGCGATCAGCTCACGCTGGCCTGGCAGCGGCGGCGACGGCCCGCGCATCACCCCCTGCGTGAACGCCGCGAGATGATCGGTGCGATCCGGCTTGTACGCGAACAGATGCATGATCTGCGGAATCGGCACACCTGCCGCGCGCATTCCCTCGATCGCCTCGGCACGCGCCCCGGTCGGGTTCCGCTGCCAGTTCTTCAGCGTCTCCTGCTCGAGGAGCCATCCGTCGATGATGCCGAGGAGGATCCGCCGGTCCACGCGCTCGTCCAGGGTGAGCGCCGTCGTGTCGAGCTGTCGCGAGAGGAACGTCCGTTGTGACTTGAGCGTCGCGATCTCGGCGGCGATTGCCGCTGGGGAAAAGTCCTCCAGTCGGTCGTCGTGTGCATGCAGCCCGTTCCCCGCCGCAATCGCGGGATGCCGCATGGCGAATCCGTCGAGGTAGCGGTCGACGAAGGCGGCGAAATCACCGGGAGCTTCCGGTGGGCGTGCGGCCAGGGGCACGAGACACATGCCGACTGCGAGGAGGCGGGCGAGACGATGCACGATGAAAGGACGGGAGGACGGGAGGACGGGAGGACAGGAAGACAGGAGGCCGGGAGGACGGGAGGACGGCGGCGCACATCCGTCATGAGCAAAGGTTTCGTCGCGCATGAGTGCCCGCCAGACCTCGCCATGCTTCCGGCAGGTAGCGCGCCACGCGCATCTTCTCCGCTTTAGTGCAGAGACGGCACCGCACCGGGCGGTTGGTTCGCCACGCGTTGGCCGTTGCAGTGGTTCTGCCAGCCGCGTGCGACCTCGGGGAGGGATGCACTCCAGCCGACGATGAAGGTGGCACGGCTGGCGGATCGCGGGAGGGCTGGCCGACACTGGATTCCTCTTCTCTTCAACGATCGACAGCATCGCATGACGCACCGACTTTCCGCCACCCGGCCGGCCACGGCGCTCGCCGCGGCGCTCCTGCTCTCGGCTGCCTGCACGCGCGACGTCGCCGGTGCACGCCCGCAATCGCCGGTCTCGGCGGACACGCTCCACTTTCCGGCGCCCGACCGCCCGATCTCGAGCATCGTGGCCGCGCGATGGAGCGATGAAGGCGATCGCGACCGCTTCGGCGAGGCAGCGACGGTGATCCAACTGAGTGGCGTGCGCGCCGGCATGACCGTCGCCGACATCGGCGCGGGCGACGGCTATTACGTGGCCCGGCTCTCGCCCGTGGTGGGAGCATCAGGCCACGTGTTGGGTGAGGACATCGTCCCGCAGTACCTCGTCCTCCTCAGCCGACGGGTGGCGTCCGAACACCTGAGCAACGTGAGCGTGGTGACCGGGACGCCAGACGATCCTCGTCTTCCGGCCCACTCGGTGGATGTAGCGCTGCTGATCCACATGTACCACGAGATCACGCGGCCCTACGAACTGCTCTGGCATCTGTCGGTGGCGCTGAAGCCGGGCGGTACCGTGTCCATCCTCGATCAAAACGCCCCGACTGATCGCCACGGCACGCCCCCCATGCTGCTCCGCTGCGAACTTGGCGCGCTCGGCTTCGAGCAGACGCGCGTGGAGACGCTGGACGACGGTGCGTACGTCGCCTTGTTCCGTGCGCCCGACAACCCCGTGCCACCGGCGACCGTGCGCGATCGGTTGGCCACGCGGGCCTGCGCCCAGCGGTGATGGGAGATCGTTCATCCTCGATGCGAGCGAGGCGCGAGACTACTGGCACTCCCCGGCCGGTCGCGACATGCTCACTCCTTCGCGCACCGCGTGGCCAAACAGTGGCTCACCTGACGCCGACCAGGTGAATCTCTGCATGCGGACGGTGCGGTCCCACCCGGGTGTAGCAGATGTCTTGGAGTGGTACGCGATCCAGTCCTCGGTGCCGTCCGGCGACTGCGTGAAGCTGGCGTGACCCACGCCAAAGACCAAGGCGTTGCCGGCGAACACAGGTCCGGACTTGCGCCAACTGGCGGGGTTCATCGGATCGGCGGGCTGGGGCGACAGGCGCAGTTGTCCCAGTGCGTACTCCTTGAGCCACGAATCACGCGTCGAATAAATGACGAAAACATTACCGTCATGCTGGAGTACTTCCGGACCTTCCTGGAGATCGAGTTCAGGGCCGCGCTCCCAACTCTCCACGGGCGCGGACAGCATCACGCGATTCGCCGTAATCGTCCATGGATTCACCATCGGCGCGATGTACAGTTGCTGTGGGGTCTTGTCGGTATTGGCATTCTTCGCCCAGCCTGACCAGATCGCGTAGCGTTGCGTTCCAAGCTGCGCCGTCGTGAGGTCGATCGCCCATCGATTCCCCATTCCTGTCCCCGCGCTGTCACCGGTGTACAGCATGCCGCGGTCGGCGTAACCACCAAGTGCATCGCCCCCGGTGGACTGAAGCACACCTGCATGCTGCGTGGTGAACGGCGTCCCGGGCTGGCCGGCGGCGTAATAGATGTACCACCGGCCATCGATGAAGTGGAGCTCGGGAGCCCAGACGTTGCCGCGGTTCCATCCAGTATCCGGCGCCGTCCACACGGCTACGGCCGGCATCTGATATACCCCCGTGAGCGTCGGCGAGCGTGTGATCCAGATCCTGTTGTTATTCGACTTGATGGCGTAGTACAGGTCGTCCTTCCGGATCACCCATGGGTCTGCGCCCGCGCCAACGGGATTGGTGAAACCGCATTGCGTGACAGGTGCGAGTTGCTCCGTCGGAGTGCCCGGGCCACCGGCACAGGCGAGGACGACGAGCAGCACAATGGCGCATCTTGGTGAGGAACGTTGCATCACGGTCATACCGTCCCGGCGCACGCCCTGTAGAATTGCCGATCCCTCTCGATCAACGTGACGCCAAATTGACGGGAATGTCTTCACTGGAGGAAGCCTGTGAACTGGCTCGTTGCCACTGCTGTCATCCTGGGTGCGGCAAAGGAGCCACGGCTGACGGCCCGCTTGGACGACTCCGTTCGCACCCCGCTTCCGCGCCCCGATGTCGTGCACGGGCTGTACGTGAACCGTTGGGCAATGCTCACACCGAAGATCTGGCACCTCGTGCACCTCGCGAGGACCACGGAGGTGAACGCGCTCGTGATCGACGTGAAGGACGATCGCGGCCTGGTGCTCTATCGGTCTCGCGTGCCCCTGGCGCACCAGATCGGCGCGGACAACTCCAGCCCGGTACCCGCCGCGCGCCTGCGCGCCGTGCTCGACACCATGCGTGCGAATGGCGTGCATGCCATCGCACGCATCGTCGTGGTCAAGGATCCGTTGCTCGCGCGCGCGCGTCCCACGTGGTCGGTGAAGACGCGCGGCTCCGGCAAACCCCTGCTCGACGGCAAGGGTGCCCCCTGGCTGGATGCCCATCAGCGTGAAGTGTGGCAATACGCCGCGGATCTCGCGGAGGAGGCCGTGGCGCTCGGCTTCAGCGAGGTGCAATTCGACTACGTGCGCTTTCCCGATGAGCCAAAGCTGCAACGCGAGGCCAGCTATGCAATGGCACAGGGACGCTCGCGCGCACAGGTGATCCGGGAGCAACTCGGCTACCTGAAGAATCGCATGGATTCGATAGGCGTGCCCATGGCCATCGATGTATTCGGATCGACGACGTCGGTGACGACGGATATGGGCATCGGGCAGAAGTGGGAGATGTTCGCCGACAAGGCGGACATCGTGATGCCGATGGTGTACCCGTCGCACTATCCGCGCGGGACGTATGGCATCCCGGTGCCCAACGCCGCGCCTTACGCGGTGATCGATCGCGCGCTCAAGTACGGGATCGCGCGCAACGCGAAGATCGAGGGGGCAGCGAAGATCGTCCCCTGGTACCAGGACTTCACGCTCGGTAAGCCCAAGTACGGCGTGGAGCAGATACGCGAACAGATTCGCGCCGGCCACGACAACGGCATCGAGAGCTGGGTGCTGTGGAATGCGTCGAGCCGATATACCGAGGCGGCGCTCGGCACGCGCGCGCCGAGCGAAACGCCGTGACCTCCCTTCTTACGGAGTCGATTCAAGCCAGATGATCGGTACCTTCCATCCCCGTCGGATCGTGATCGGCCAGGGCGCGCACGCCGAGCTGGCGTCGCTGATAAGGTCGCGGCGCGGCGACCTCGAACTCCGCGGCAGCAAGTACACCGATGTCAGCGCGGACGACCTGGCGTGGGCCGATACCTACCTCGGCTTCAAGCGCCCGCCGCTCCCCACCATGGGCAACGTGCGCTGGGTGCACTGCACCGGCGCCGGTGTGGACGCGTGGCTCCATCCCGAGCCGCTGGCCCCGGAGATCCTGCTCACGCGCACCTCGGAGCCGTTCGGGCGCTCCATCGCCGAATGGGCGCTGGCCAGGGCGCTCGCCTTCCGGCAGCAGCTCACCGCGCTGGCCGATTGCCAGCGCCGGCACGAGTGGGCACCGCGTGAAGTGGAGTTACTGCGTGGTTCGCGCGCGGTCGTCGTCGGCACGGGCGACATCGG
>JBBQDT010000105.1:0-14148 GCA_038319955.1 Gemmatimonadales bacterium
CATCGATTCGGTGAGGAAGTCCGCACCCGATCGGGTGGTGCTGATCGATGCCGGGGATCTGCTGCAGGGCAATTCGCTCACGTATGTCGCAGCGAAGGTCGCCGCGCCGGACGCGCTACATCCGGTGATCGCCGCCATGAACGCGAGGACGTATGACGCCGCGGCGATCGGCAACCACGAGTTCAACTACGGCCTGCCGTTTCTCGAGAAGACGATCAGGCAGGCGACCTTTCCATTCCTCGCGGCGAATGCCGTCCGCACGGATGGGTCGCACGCCTATACGAGCTGGACACTCGTCAACCGCGGACCGGTGCGCGTTGGCATCGTCGGCGCGACGACCCCCGGCTCGAACGTCTGGGACCGCGACAACCTCAAGGATCGTCTCGTCATCGCGGACATCGTGCCGGCGGTGCGCGCCGCGGTGGCCGACGTCCGTGCCTCGGGCGCTGACGTCGTCATCGTGACGATGCACTCCGGGCTGAGTGGCGAGTCGAGCTACGATACCGTCGCGACGAAGCGGCCAAGCGAGAACGTCGCGGCGCGGGTGGCGCGCGAGGTGCCGAACGTCGACCTCATCCTCTATGGGCACTCCCATCAGGAAGTCGGCGATACGGTCATCAACGGCGTGCTGCTCATGCAGCCGAAGAACTGGGCGACGAGTGTGGCCGTCGCGCACCTGTCGCTGGCGAAGCAGGGCGAGCACTGGACCGTCGCGAACACGTCGTCGACGGTGATCCAGAGTGCTCGTCACAAGGAAGATCCAGTGGTCGTCGCCGCGACCGAGGCCGCCCACCGCGCGACGGTCGGCTGGGTCGCGACGCCGCTCGGCCGCACCCCCGTCGCGTGGCGTGCCGACTCGGCGCGTGTCGTCGACACACCGCTCATCGACTTTATCCTCGAGACGGAACGGCGCGCGGCGGGAAGCGATCTCGCATCGACGGCGGCGTTCTCGCTGGATGCGTCGCTCGATTCGGGAACGATCACGGCGGCTCGACTTCAGGCGCTCTATCCGTACGACAACACGTTGAAAGCCATTCGCATCACGGGCCAGCAGCTCCGCGCGTATCTCGAGCAGAGCGCGCGCTATTACACGACGGCCGCCAACGGCACGGTCGGCGTGGACCCGACGATTCCCGGCTTCAACTTCGACATCGTCTCGGGTGCGGACTACACGCTCGACGTCTCGCGCCCAATCGGGCAGCGAGTGACCCGTCTGGACGTGAAGGGAACCGCCGTGCAGCCGGGCGACAGCTTCACGATGGCGCTCAACAACTATCGTCAGACGGGCGGCGGTGGCTATGCGATGTTGAGTGGAGCCCCGGTGGTCTACGACAAGCAGCAGGAGATTCGGCAGCTGCTTGTGGAGGAGGTCAGGAGGAAAGGCACGATCACGCCAAGCGACTACTTCACGCGCAACTGGCGCATCGAGCCAGCGTCGGCGGTGACTACCTTGTACCGGGAGTTGCGTCGCGACAACCGTGAGGACGCACACGCCGTCGGCACTCCCGCTACGGTGACCACTGCCGCGAAGCGCCGTCCCGCGACGCGGCTGCGCATCATCGGCACGAACGACTTCCACGGTGCGCTGGAGCCGAGACCGGATGCAACCGGAAAGCGGCGCGGTGGCGCGGCGTTCTGGGCAGCTGCCATCAGGAACGCTGCAGCAACCTGCGTGGCTCCCGCGTGCGAGACCATCCTGCTCGACGGCGGGGACGAATTCCAGGGCACGCCCGCGTCGAACCTCGCCTTTGGCCGGCCGGTGGTGGCGATCTTCAACCAGCTCGGCTACGCCGCCAGCGCGCTGGGGAACCACGAATTCGACTGGGGCCAGGACACGCTCCGCGCCCGCATGCGTGGGGCACACTACGCGATCCTCGGCGCCAATGTGCGGTATGCCGATGGTCGTGACGTGCCGTGGATTCGCGACGACACGCTCGTCACGCGCGGCGCGCTGAAGATCGGCGTCATCGGCATCGCGACGCCACTCACGCCCACGACGACACGCGCGTCGAACGTGGCGGATCTCCGCTTCCTTCCGCCCGCGCCGATCGTCGACAGCCTCGCGCGTCGTCTTCGTGCGCGCGGAGCCGACTACGTGATCGTCATTGCGCACGAGGGCGCGTTCTGCGATCGCGACGGTGCGACGACCTGCAATGGCGAGATCGTCGATCTGGCGCGTGCAGTGCGGGAGCCCATCGACGCGATCATCAGCGGTCATACGCATTCGCTGGTGGATGCGACGATCAACGGCATCCCCGTCACGCAGGCGCGCTCGAGCGGTACTGCCATCGACGTCATCGACCTCGGCCCGGACGGCAGCACGCACAGCGTCCGTGACGTCGTCACCGATTCGCTGATTGCCGATCCGGTCGTGGAGGCGATCGTATCGGCCGCCGTGAGGAATGTCGCGCCGTTGGTGGACCGGACGATCGCCACGATCGCCACGCCGTTCAATCGCGAGGGGAACCAGTATGCGCTCGGCAACCTCATCGCCGATGCGATGCGCGCCGGCGGCAAGGGCGACGTCGCAGTGATGAACAACGGTGGCATCCGCGCAAACCTTCGTGCCGGCACGGCCACGTATGGCTCGCTGTTCGAGATCCAACCGTTCGCCAACATCCTCTACCGCGTGACCGTCACCGGCAAGACGCTGCGTGCCTACCTCGAGAAGCTGGTGGCGAAGCGGATCAACGTGCACATCAGCGGGGTCGCAATCAGCTACGACTCCACGCGCGCACCCGGCGCTCGTATCACCGCCGCGAAGCTCGCCAATGGGAAGGAACTTCGGGACGACGCGCAGTATGCGCTCATCCTCAACGACTTCCTTGCGACCGGCGGCGATGGACTGGGCGTGACGACCGGTGCCATCAAGACCGAGATCCTCAACACCACCGATCTGGACGCCCTCATCGACTACCTTCGCGCGCAACCGCAGCCGGTGCGCGCGCCCGCCGACGCCCGGCTCATCGCCGTTCCGCCGAACCGATGACCGACACCGTGAGAGTCTGCGTGAACGGCCGAGGCCTCGATGCCCCATCCGGTGGCACCGCACTCGACGCCGTCGCCGTGCACTCCACCGCCGACGCCAGCGCGGTGCGTGACGGCGCGCTGATTGTCACCGACAGCCGCGGCCTTCCCATTCCTGCCGACACGCCGCTGTTCAACGGTGCGCTGTTTCGGCTCATCCCCAACCGGGTGCGCGATGTCGCAGACCCGGCGACGCAGTTTGACACCTGATGGCACTCCCAGCACTCACACGCGAACTGCTCCGCCGCCTGCCGAAGGCCGAGCTGCATTGTCACCTCGATGGTTCGGTGCGTCCGCAGACGATGCTCGATCTCGGACTCGAGCTCGACAAGCCGATGCCCGCCAACGACGAACAGTCGCTGCGCGACTACATGATCGTGGACGATGCGGTGAACCTCGAGGACTACCTCGAGCGGTTCGCCATCACGCTGTCCGTGATGCAGACCGACCCGGCGCTCGAGCGCATCGCCTACGAGCTCGCCGAGGATTCCGCGCGCGACGGGGTGAAGTACATCGAGGTGCGGTACGCTCCCGTGCTCAACGTGCGCGAGGGCCTGTCGCTCGAGCAAGCCGTGGAGGCGCCCCTGCGGGGCCTCGCCCGCGCCGAAGCGGATTTTGGCGTGAAGGGACGCGTGATCGTCACGGCGATCCGCAACATGTCGCCGAGCGTGTCGCATGAGCTGGCGGAGCTGGCGGTGGCGTATCGGCACAAGGGGGTCGTCGGCTTCGACCTGGCCGGTGGCGAAGTCGGCAATCCAGCGAAGGCGCACAAGAAGGCGTTCGACTATGCGCGCTCGCACGACCTCGCGTGCACCTGTCACGCCGGCGAAGGCGACGGTGCAGAGTCGGTGCGTGAGGCCGTGCACGTGTGTGGAGCGCATCGCATCGGCCACGCGACGCGATTGATCGAGGACACGTCGCTCACCGACTACTGCAACGACCGGCGCATCGCGCTCGAGATCTGCCTCACGAGCAACGTCCAGACCCACGCGACGGAGTCGTACGAGACACATCCTTTCCGCGAGTACTATGACCGCGGGCTGAACGTCATGCTCAACACCGACAACCGCCTCATGAGCGGGGTGACGCTCACCGACGAATACGTGCACGCGGCGGAATCGCTTGCCTTCACGTTCGACGAGTTGGCGAGAGTGGCGCTCAACGGCTTCGAGAGTTGTTTTCTCCCACATGAGGAGCGGATGCGTCTCGTCGCCGAGGCGCAACGTGAGATCAATGCGTTGAGGAGCACCGCAGTATGAGCGAGAGCGCCTACGGTGTCGTCGCGGCGTCACGAGCGGCGGACGTGATTCGGCAGCGAATCGGAACCGAGGTACCGGTGGCGGGCATCATCCTCGGGTCGGGGCTGGGCGGTCTGGCACAGCGTATCGCGAACGCGGTGGACGTGCCGTTTGCCGACGTGCCCGGCTTTCCGTCGGCGACGGTCGTCGGCCATGCGGGGAAGTTGATCGGCGGATCGCTGAGTGGGCGTCCTGTCATCGCGCTGGCGGGCCGCTTTCATATGTACGAGGGGCACGACGCCGCGCTGGCCGGCTTCCCCGTGCGCGTCCTTCACGCGCTCGGCGTGCCGACACTGTTCGTCTCCAACGCGGCCGGTGGCATTCGCCGGACCTTTCGCGCCGGCGACCTGATGCTCATCCGCGATCATCTGAACCTCATGTTCCGGAATCCGCTCATCGGCGGGGTCGAGCCCGGCGATACGCGCTTTCCGGACATGAGCACGCCCTACGACGACGACCTCTGCGCGCAACTACGCAGCCACGCACTGCAGCTCGGCATTCCGTTGCAGGAGGGCGTGTATGGTGGCCTGCTCGGCCCCACCTATGAGACGCCGGCGGAAGTGCGCATGTTGTCGACACTCGGGGCGGATGCCGTCGGCATGTCGACGGTACCGGAGGTGATCGTCGCGCGGGCGATCGGCATGCGCGTGGCGGGCATCAGCTGCGTGACGAACCTCGCGAGCGGGATCTCGCCGCATCCGCTGTCGCATGCCGAGGTCCTCGAGACGACGATGCGTGTGGCGACGCAGTTCGAATCGCTCGTGGAGCGGTTCGTCGGCGGACTGTGATGGACTGATCGTCACCACGTCGTCATCGCATCATCTGCCTCGCCGCGACGGGTGCGGGGTTTCATGATACTCCCAGCGACACGGAGTATCTCCGATGAAACGGATCATGTCCCCGCAATGCTCGCCGTCGTCGCCATCTCGGTGCTCGACTGGTGATGCGGCTGTAGACGCTCCGCGGCGAGCCACACCAGCGCGCGCGCTCCAAACAAGACGACAAGTGCGCGTGTTGGCCGAATGGCGCGATCGCCCCGCCTTCGTTACACGGCCGTTGCGACATAGCGGTGAAACAGAGACTGGGTGCGGACAGGATTAGGGATGCCACGGGGCTCGCGCACGTCGGCTTCCCTGCATTCCCTCCAGACCCATCCGACGCCCATGCGACGTCTCTCTGCATTCTGTCTCTTCGCTCTCCTCGTGATCCTCGCGCCAGCGCTCCTGCGGGCGCAGGCGTCAACGTCACAGCCGACAGGCCGCATCGTCGGCCGCATCGTCGACGCCGTGACAGGCGCTGGCATTGCGGAAGCCGGGGTGCAGGTGGTGGGGACAACCATCGGCACACGCTCGGGGATCGACGGCCACTTCACGCTCGGCGCCGTTCCCGCGGGTACCGTGACGCTGCAGGCGCGCCGCATCGGCTATGCGTCGAAGTCCGTCACCGGACTCGTGCTCGAGGTGGGCAACACACTCGACCAGAGCATCACGCTGGCAAGGTCGAGCGTCCAGTTGACGGCGCAGGTCGTCACGGCGTCGAAGGAGCGGGGCACCGTGAACGACGCGATCGACGCACAGCGCACGGCGGTGGGTGTCGTCAACTCGGTGACGGCAGAGCAGATCTCGAAGAGTCCGGATGGTGACGCGGCGCAGGCGGTGAAGCGCGTGAGCGGCGTGACGGTCCAGGACGGCAAGTATGTTTTCGTGCGAGGGCTGGGCGAGCGCTACACGACGGCATCACTCAACGGCGCTCGCGTGCCGAGCCCGGAGCCGGAAAAACGGGTCGTGCCACTGGACATGTTCCCGGCTGGCCTGCTGCAGACCATCACGACGTCCAAGACATTCACGCCGGACCAGCAGGGCGACTTCAGCGGCGCAATGGTGGACATCAGGACGAAGGAGTTCCCCGCGAGCCGCAGTGGTTCGCTGCAGCTCGGCAGCGGATACGCGTATGGCGCCACGGGGTCGAACGTGTTCACGGCGACATCGGTGGGCGGCGAGTCATTCGCCATGGTGAACCACGATCGCGACTTGCCGACGCTCATTCGCAACCTCGGCAATCTCCAGAATCTCAATCTCAACCAGGGTGACAAGAACCTCCTCGTCGGCTCGTTCCGCAACTCGTGGACGCCGAAGAACGGGACAGGCTCGCCGCTTTTGAATGGCTCCGCCTCATTCGGGGGCAACGACCCCGTGCTGTTTGGGCACCGCGTCGGCTATCTGGTGTCCGGCTCCATCTCCTCGGGCACCGACGTCAAGGACGGGCAGGTTCGCGCCCTCGCCGATCGCGGCACAACGAAGGGCGAGACGATCGAGACCGACCGGTTTACCGGCCAGACCTCGAGCCAGAGCGTTCTCTGGGGTGGCTTGACGAACATCAGCACACTGCTGGGCGAAGGATCGCGTCTCTCGTTCAATGGCCTGTTCAACCGGTCGGCGGACAGCGATGCGCGCGTCGAGATCGGATCGTTCACGGCGGACGCGCTGCCGGTGAAGATCACACGCATGCAGTACACCGAACGCGGCATCTACTCGGGCCAGTTTGCGGGTGAGCACCAGATCGGTGAGTCGCAGCGCATCGACTGGACGGCCACGGCGAGCGGCGTGCGCCGCTTTGAGCCAGACCGCTCGGTATTCGTGCAGCTGATCGAGCGCGACACACCCAACGGACCGGATGTCCTACGCTGGTTCAGCAGCGGAAGCGGCGCCGCCGTGCGCACCTACTCCGACCTCAACGAGCAGAGCCACGAATACTCGGCGAAGTATCAGGTGAACCTTGGTCCGGCGGGTGCGCAGACGATCGTGAAGCTCGGGGGACTGTATCGGGGCACGTCGCGCGACGCACAGAGTCTTTCCTATGCCTTCAGCGCAAACGGTGCGTCGAACGCAGTGCGGGAACTCCCGATGGAGCAGATCTTCGACGGACGGTTCACGACGCCGGATTCGAAGGTCTTCGATATCGCGCCGCTCTCGCAGGGCGGCTCATACGTCGCCCGCGACAAGCTGAGCGCCGTCTTTCTGATGGCCGAGGTGCCCGTCGGGCCGCGACTCCGCGTTGTGGGCGGGGCTCGCTACGAGAGCGACCAGCTCCAGGTGGATGCCGCATCAACGCTGGGCACGCCCGTGTCGACGACGAAGGACTGGAAGGATCTGTTGCCGTCGCTCGCGCTCAACGTGAAGCTCACGGAGACGCAGCAGCTGCGGTTCTCCGGGTCGCGCACACTGGCGCGGCCGGAGTATCGCGAGCTGTCGCCGATCATCAGCCGCGACGTGGTAGGGGGTGAGAATGTGCGCGGCGATGAAAATCTCTCACGCACCAACGTGAGCAACGCCGACATGCGGTGGGAAATGTACCCGAGTGCCGGCGAGATCCTGAGTGTCGGCGTCTTCGCAAAGAAGTTCACGAATCCTATCGAGCGCGTGTACGGCTCGGGGAGTGGGGGTACCAGCACCGTGTTCTTCACGAACGCAAAGAGCGCCGACAACGTCGGCGTCGAGCTCGAGCTGCGGAAGGATCTCTCCGGCTTCGGCAGGCGGTTCGAGCCGCTTACGTTCTTCAGCAACGTGACGGTGATGCACAGCCAGATCCACCTGTATGACAGCACGGAGGCGTCGGCGACGAATCTCAGTCGTCGCATGGTGGGGCAGGCGCCCTACGTCTTCAATGCGGGGCTCACGTATGCAGTACGCAACGGCGGCTCCACGGCCACGCTGCTCTTCAATCGTGTCGGCGAGCGGATCACGGCCGCGGGCGCCAGCCCGCTGCCGGACGCCATCGAGAGCCCGAGGAACGTGCTTGACTTCTCGCTTCGTCAGGCAGTGACGCAGGTCGTCACACTGCGGCTCGACACGAAGAACCTGCTCGACGCGCCCTACGAGATCCTGCAAGGCACGGTCACGCGCGAGTCCTACCGCACGGGCCGCTCGGTGAATCTCGGCTTCCAGTGGAAGCCGTGATCGCCAACTGCTGACATGCGAGCGGAAGTGACGTGATCGTGACCGCGATGTTGTGCAGCGACGACAATGGCAGCCTTGATTCGAGGCGTCGTGACGAGCGCCGTTACAGACACGGTCACACTCGCTCCACCATCTCCCATCTCGTTCGGAGGATCTGCATGAAGCTCACGCGTCGAGCACTGGCCGCCGCTGCGGTCGTGGTTACGGTCACCACACTCGCTTGCGGCAGTGATAGCGGCCCAACGCAGCCTGTTGCGCCCAACCCCGTCGTCGGTGTCTCGGCGACCGCCAAGGGCGCGTCGAGCGTCCTTGTCAATTTCAACGGCACGGCCGGAGATGCGAGCTACGACATCGAGCGCGCCGAGGGCGCGGCTGGTGCCTACACCACCGCCACGAACGTGCCTGCCCCGGCAACGGGCGGAGCGGTCACCTGGACCGACGCAAGCCTCAAGGCGAACACGCTGTATCGGTACCGCGTCTTCGCGAACAAGGGATCGCTCAAGAGCGTGGCGTCCGGTGAAGCGACCGTGACGACGTTGGCGTTCGGGAGCGCGGCCGCCACGATCAACACCGACATCCTCACCAGCCGGACGCTGTACGCGGACACCGCCTACACGCTCTCCGGCTTCGTTCACGTCGGCAACGGCGCCACGCTGACGATCCAGCCCGGCACGACCATCAAGGGCGACTTCAACACGCTCGGTTCGTCGCTGATGATCCTCAAGGGCGCGAAGATCAACGCCGTCGGCACCGCCGATGCGCCGATCGTCTTCACGTCGTCGCGCGCTGTGGGCCAGCGGCAGCCCGGTGATTGGGGTGGCCTGCTGCTCGTCGGCAACGCACTGAACAACCGCAGTGGCCAGGTCGCGGTCGAAGGCACGGGCACTGACGGCAACACGGTCGCTGGCGGAAAGAACTACACGGTCGTCTACAACGGTGGGAACATTGCGACGGACAACTCGGGCACGCTCCAGTACGTCCGCGTCGAGTTCGGTGGGTATGCGCCAGTGCAAGATCAGGAGTTCAACTCGTTTACCTTCTGTGCCATCGGCTCGGGCACGCGCGCATCGTACCTCGAGTCGCTGTCCGGTCTCGACGATTCGTACGAGTTCTTCGGCGGTGGCTTTGACATGGATCATCTCATCGCCTTCGAGACGGCCGACGACATGTTCGACATGTCCGAAGGCTGGAGCGGACGGATGCAGTACCTGATCGGCATCAACACGGTACAGCTCGTCCCACGCACCGGTGCGGGCTCCTACTCGGTGGATCTCGAGGGCATCGAGAACGACGGCTGCAACGGCCCTGGCTGCGACCTGGGCTTCAACTCCGCGCCGTTCACCATTCCGCTCGTCGCGAACTTCACGCTCATCGGCTGCGGCCAGCAGAGCTGCATGGGACCGAGCGGCGGGCACGGGCTGATGCTTCGTCGCGGCACCGGCGGTTTTTACGTGAACGGTGTGGTTGCTCGCTGGTCGGCTGACGGCATCTCCATGCGCGACTCGGCGACCTTCACTCGCGCCGGAAACACACAGACACCGTCTGCCACCGCCGACCTGCAGATCCGCAACATCCTGTTTGCGGAGACCAACGGCAAGGTCTTCCAGACGCCGGTGAACGCGGCCAGCAATGCGCAGGGCGACCTGGACCTTGCGGCAAACAGCCTCACGCTCAGCGCGGCGACGGCGGCCTCGCTCTTCACGCTGATTCCCGCAGTGGGCGCAGCACCGACGAGCATCACGGCATTCGACTTCACGCCGGCCGCGGGCTCGCCGATCGCCACGGGTGGTCTCGCCACGTTCACCGGCGCGATCCTCGCCAAGGCCGGCACCGTCGTCACGCCAACCGCGTACCTCGGCGCCATCGCTCCGGGTGGCACGAAGTGGTGGCAGGGCTGGACGAGCTACGCTCGCAACTAAACCAGGCGATGTGCAAATGGCCGGCGCCGGTCGAGGCGCCGGCCATTTGGATATCCCGACCCATACAAACTCGGTCGACGCATGAAGACGATTGTCGCTCTATCAGTTGCCATCCTGTGCACCTCGCTCGCCGCCTGCGAGCGGAGCGACGGCGCACTCGCCATTCGTACGCCAGCGGACTCCGTGCGCGCGGACTCGATGGCGCGGGCACGCCAGGATTCCATCAATCGCACGTCGCCCGGATATGTCGTCGACTCCATCCTCCCGGTCGAGGAAGCGCTGCGCCGCTTCCGCGCCGCCCTGCCGGGCGACAGCGCGACGGCATTCACTGGCGGCAGCGCATCGCGTGATGCGCTCGTGCGCCGCTTCGTGAGCGCGCTCGTCGCGAACGACACCAGCGATCTCCGGGCAATGGCCGTCCATGGTCGCGAGTTTGCCGATCTCTATTATCCGGAGTCGCCATACACGCATCCGCCCTTCCGGCAGTCGCCCGCACTCGCGTGGAGCCTCATCCAGAATCCCAGCACCTCCGGTCTCACGCGCCTCGTCCGCCGGCTCGGTGGAAAGCCGATGACCTACGTGAGCCACAAATGCGACCCGAAGGTGCTGCACGAGGGACGCACCACGCGCTACGCGGGCTGCCTCGTCACGATCGTGGACGCCGGGAACGAGACCGTCACGAAACGATACTTCGGGTCCATCGTCGAACGCGGCGGACAGTTCAAGTTCATGAGCTTCACGAATCAATTCTAGCATTGTCCCTCCGCAATCATCTCACGATCGCACTCCTCGGCTGCACGCTGGCCGCATGCGCACAGGGGCGAGACGCGGCGCCCGCAGCGCCCGTGTCGCTCACCGGCGCCGGCGCGACCTTCCCGTATCCGCTATACAGGATCTGGTTCGCCGAATACGGACAACGCACGGGCGTGGGTATCAACTATTTCGCGGTCGGCTCCGCTGAAGGTCTACGCCTGCTCGGCCGCGGCGAGGCGGACTTCGGCGCGACGGACAAGCCGGTCAACCTGCCGACGGCACCGCCGGGCAGCTGCGCGCGCATTACCGTGCCGATGGTGCGCGGACCGATCGCGGTGGCGTACAATCTTCCGGCGTTGGGAGCGCGACTCAACTTCGACGCCGCACTGCTTGCCGACATCTTCTCCGGCAGGGTGCGCGAGTGGAACGCGCCGCAGATCGCCGCGCTCAACAGGCGCGTGAGCCTTCCGCCGACGCCGATCACCGTCGTGCATCGCGGCACGGGCAGCGGCACGAGCCGCGCGTTCGGCGACTTTCTCTCGTCGAGTGGACGATGGAAGGGCAGTCGGCTGGGAGATACGAGTGAAGTGCGCTGGCCAATCGGCATCGCGGCGGAAGGGAACGCCGGCGTCGCACTCGAGGTGAAGGTCACCGTCGGCGCCATCGGCTACATGGAGCTCTCCTACGCACGCCAGAATCGCCTGTCGATCGGCGCCGTGCGGAATCGCGACGACAGGTTTCTCGCCCCCGGCGCCGGCCTGCCCGACTATCCGATCATCGCGAATACCTGGCTCGTGATCGACCCGATGCACACGAAGCCCGATCGCGGACGGCCACTCGTCGCGTTCGTGCGGTGGGCGCTCACCGACGGTGCGGATCAGGCGCGCGAGCTCGAGTATCTGCCGATCTCCGCCGACAGCGCCACGCGCTACGATTCCCTGCTCGACAAGATCGACTTCGCACGCTGCGCCCCACGGAGCTGACCGCGAACATGAAGAGCGGAAGAGCAGGTCCCTCGCTCGCTCGGGACGACAAGGACACAGCTACGCGAAGAAGTTCAGTGGCCCGTGACCGGCGCCGAGCGAAGGCGCCGTGAATATCGCTCGATGCACGTAGTCGAGCGACTCGGCGATTGCGTCGTCGAGTGACCGTCCCGTCGCGAGCAGTGCGGCGATGGCGCTCGACAAGGCGCAGCCGGTGCCGTGGGTGCTGGTCGTCTCGATCTTCGCGTGCGTGAACCGTCGAATGCGCGAGCCGTCGTAGAAAACGTCGACGAGCGTCGGACCGGTGAGATGCCCGCCCTTCACGAGCGCCGCGCGCGCCCCCAGTCGCTCGACCATCATGCGTGCCGCCCTCTCCATGTCGTGCACATCGCGCACGTCCGAGCCGACGAGCAGCGACGCTTCGTCGAGGTTCGGCGTGACGAGCGTGGCGAGCGGAAACAGCTCCGCCACGATCGCCGCGACGGCGTCCGACTCGAGCAGGGGATCGCCAGACGTGGCGACCATGACGGGGTCCAGCACGTAGGGTGAGAGCGCGTGCTCGTGGATTCCGGTCGCGACAGCGTGCACGACCTCCGCGTCGCCCAGCATGCCGCTCTTGATCGCCGCCGGCCGGAGGTCGTCGGCGACAGCGTCGATCTGGGCGCGCACCAGCGATGGCGACACCCGCTCCCACGCGCGCACGCCGACGGTGTTCTGTGCCGTCACCGCAGTGATGACCGACGTGCCGAACAGTCCGAATCGCGCGAACGTCTTGAGGTCGGCCTGGATGCCCGCACCGCCACCGGAGTCCGAACCGGCTATCGTGAGGGCGATGCGCTGTGCCATGGTGGTCATGAAACGAAAGATGCGCCGTGCGATTGCACGGCGCATCTCGGTGACGTCATGCGGGCAGGGCTACTGCGCGCGTGGCTTCGGTGACGGGGGCAGCGAGCGGACGCGCGCCTTGAACGACTGGTAGTTCCTCGAGTCGGTGGAGAGGGAGCGCAGGATCGCGGGATCGTACGTCGCGATCATGGCGCGCGTGGCGGCGATGCGGTCTTCCTCGAGCGGATGCGTGGCAAACCAGCCTTCCACCGCCGAGGAGTTCGACTGCCGCTCATTGATGAGGATCTGGAACATCTCCGGGATGCCGTTCGGGCTGATGCCGGCGCGAACGACGTTGGTGATAGCTTCCGCATCGGCCTCTTGCTCGTCCTGGCGGCTGAACCGCGCAAACAACGCGGTGCCACCCACCTGGATCGCGGCCTGGCCCGCCTGGTTGTTGCAGATGCTCGTCAGCACGCAGGCCAGCGTGACGCCGATATTGGCGCCCTGTTGCTGCTGCATCTGCTGGATGGAATGGCGCTTCACCACATGCCCAATCTCGTGGCCGAGCACGCCGGCCAACTGGTCCATGCGCTGGGTGCGCTCGATGAGTCCGCGATTCACGTACACATATCCGCCGGGGACCGCGAACGCGTTGACCTCCTTGCTGTCCACCACGTAGAAGTGCCAGCCGTTCGCCTGAGTGATATCCGTCCGCGACGTGAGCCGCGCGATGGAATCGCCGAGGACATTGATGTAGCGATTGATCTCCGGGTCGCTGACGATCGGCAACTGCGCGTTGATCTGCTGGGAGTACTCGGCGCCCATCTGGATTTCTTGTTGCGTCGAGACGCCACAGGCCGTCAAGGTTACCGCCAGCGCTACGCCAGCCAGAAGTCTCTTCATTGGTCTCTCTCGGTGTATCGGTCCGCCGGCGTCATTCGCAATTCCTATTCCTGCCGGCTGAAATCATAACATCTTGAAGCTGCTTACTTTAGCCCGCGACCTGCGACGTCGACGGGCGCGCGAACGCCAGCATTTGTTCACGGCGGAAGGCGTACGAGCCGTCGAGGAGCTGGTGCGTTCAGGGCTACCTATCCGGGGCGTATTGACCGCCCCGCAGCTTGCCGACGCCCCTCGTGGCGCAGCTCTACTAAGCACTCTTCGGACCGCGGGCGTGGAAGTGCTCGAAATTGCGCCTCTCGAATTCGCCAGCGCCGCGGAGACCGAGTCGCCGCAGGGGGTCCTGGCCGTCGCCGAGATTCCCGACATCACGCTGGATACGCTCGTCGTAGCCGATCGGGCACGGATCGTCGTTCTCGACGCCGTCCAGGATCCGGGAAATGTCGGCACCATTCTGAGGACGGCGGCCGCCCTCGGCGCCTCG
>JBBQDT010000106.1:0-14079 GCA_038319955.1 Gemmatimonadales bacterium
CCGTCGTCGGTGCGTGAGCAGGCGATCTTCTGGCTCGGACAGCGCCGCTCGCCGGAGAACGCTGAATTCCTCCGCTCGCTCTTCGGGAAAATCGCCAAGGGCAACGACAACGAGGAGCTGCGCAAGAAGATCCTCTTCTCCCTCTCGCAGATGCGCGGCGTGGGCAACGATCGGTGGCTCCTCGGCATCGCGCTCGACCCGGCCTATAGCGAGGAGCTGCGCGGCCACGCGCTGTGGACCGCGGGGCAGGCCGGCATCGCGGGCGCGGATCTGGTCTCGATCTACGACAAGCTCAACGACCCGCAGGTGAAGCAGAAGCTGATCTGGGTGCTGTCCGAATCGAGCGACCGCGCATCGGCCGACAAGCTGGTGGAGATCGCGCAGAAGGATCCCGATCGCGAGATGCGCAAGAAGGCCATCTTCTGGCTCGGCCAGAAGAATGATCCGCGCATCCGTCAGATCCTGATCGACATCCTCAACAAGCCGTGACCGCGATGCGGACCACATTCGTCGTACGGGCGTTGCTCGTCGTGCTCGCGCTGGCCACGCCGCGGCTCGCGGCCGCTCAATCCTCGATCGCTGCGCGTGTTGCACAGGCGCCGTCGGGTGTCGTTCATGTTCAGTTCGATGCACGACCCGGCGTCTGTGGCGACGGACGCGAGACGGTCGGTTTCGGCAAGGCGATCTTCGCGAGGGGCTTCCAGTCGTTCGGACGGTGGAGCGGTGTGCACTGCGTCCCTGGCCCGCTGCGCGTTTCACTCACCACGTCGGACGGCCGCGTCACGCGGCTCGAGACGCAAGTCGGCGGCACATGGCCGTCCACGACAGCACGGGTCACAGATCTCGGCGTCGTTCCCGCACGCGACGCGTCGGCGTACTTCTTCTCGCTGGTGCCCACACTCGAGACGGAGACAGGCAAGGATCGGCTGCTCCTTCCCGCGGTGCTCGCTGAAGGCGCCGAGGTCATGGCCCCGCTGCTCTCGCTGGCGCGCAATGAATCGCGACTCGCCCAGACCCGCCGCCAGGCGGTGCAGTGGCTCGGACTCGTTGGAGATGCGAGCGTCGTCCCCGCGCTCGTCACGTTCGCGAAGCAGGATGTCAACGACGACGGCGAAGAACGCGGGAACACGCGTGGCATCGCAGGTGCCGCAGTATCTGCCCTCAGCCAGCTCGACGGCGACGTCGGTGTCCCAGCGCTCATCGACCTCGCGAAGACGGGAAGCATCGGCACGCGAAAGAACGCCGCCTTCTGGCTCGGCCAGAACAGTGATCCGCGCGCACGGAAGCAACTGCACGCGATGATCGAGGATACGAAGGAGGACGATCGCGTGCGTGCGCACGCGATCTTCTCACTCTCGCATGGCGACGACGTGCCCGCATCGGAGTTCGCGTATCTCCGCTCGGCGTACTCGCGGCTCGACGGCGACAAGCTGAAGGAGGCCGTGTTCCAGGGCATGACGACCGACGGGTCGGCGGGCGGACGATGGCTGCTCGAGCGCTCGCGCGACGCCAACGAGTCGACCAAGCTGCGCAAGAACGCGCTCTTCTGGGCAGGGCAGGGTCAGGATACACCCACGGCCGACCTGCTCGGCGTCTACCGCGACGCGCGCGACGAGACTCTGCGCGAGCACGCCATCTTCGTCCTGTCGCAACGCCAGGACGACGCTGCCATGGACGCGCTGCTGCATATCGCGCGAGAGGACAGCGACAAGAAGATGCGCGGGAAGGCGCTCTTCTGGCTCGCACAGAAGAAGGACCCGCGCGTCACCAAGCTCATCTCGGACCTGGTGCTGAAATGAGCGATCGCATCCTCGTGCGATTGATCGCGCTCGTCGCGATCGGCTCGACGACGCCACTCCACGCGCAGCAGATCGCGGAGCGCGTGGCCGCCATCGGCGACGGAATGGCGAACTTCCATTTCACCTCGCGCCCCGGTGTCTGCGGCGACGGACAGCACTTCGTGCGCGTGGGGGAGCGATCGTACATGGGTACGTACACCAGCGAAGCGCGCATGCTGCGGTGCATGCCGGGCCCGGTGCAAGTCCGCATCACGGTGCGGAGCGGACGCGTCGAGCGCGTCGAAACGTGGGCGGGCACTCGTCGCGCACGTGACGGCAGCGATCTCGGTGCGGTTCCCGCCGCCGACGCTGCGCGATACCTGCTGAGCGTCGCGGAGCGCGGTACAGCGTCGGCGAGCGCCAAGGCCATACTGCCCGCGGTGCTCGCCGACAGCGCCACGGTGTGGCCGACGCTGCTTGTGATCGCATCGGACAGGGACGGTCACTCCAGGGCGGTGCGGCAGGATGCGATGTTCTGGCTCTCACGCTATGCCGCGGGTGTCGTCGCCGGCCACACCAACAGCCCGTTCGACGCGGATGAGGCGGACACCGACAGCGACGACCTCAAATCCCACGCCGTGTTCGTGCTGTCGCAACTCCCGCATGGCGAGGGCGTGGAAGGCTTGCTCGACGTCGCAAAGACCAACAGGGACGCACAAGTTCGTGGCAAGGCACTGTTCTGGCTTGGTCAGAGCGGTGATCCGCGCGCATTGCGCCTGTTCGAGTCGATCTTGAAGTAAGGAGCGCCGCGCTAGTAGTAGCGGTAGTCGTATACGCTGCCGCCCGCGGACGACACGATCCTGAACCGCGAGCCCGTGCTCGGCGTCTTCAACTGGCCGTAGGAGTCATAGTTGCTCGTCATCGTGCGATTCGTGTTGACCGATCGGCTTGGCACGAACTGTCCGGTCGTCACCGACGCGCACGCCTGAAGCAGCACCGAGCCAGCTACCGCCAATGCCAATGCCACCGTACGCTGATTCTTCGGATTCATGGTGCTCTTCTCCCGTAGGGGTGAACCGTGCCGCGTTCCGTTTCGCAACGAAGTACTGCAGAAAGGACGCCATTTCGGTAGACACGTTCAAGGCCATACCACCCTACGCCACCTACGGCTGCTGACGGTTGATCGACGCCGGAGCCGGCTTCGCCTTGTCCGAGAACGTCACCGGATTGCCGAACTGCCACTGGCTATGCTCGCGGTCGCGCTGCGGAGTCGCCGCCATGTCCCGCAGCATCGGGAATAGCGCCTTCTGCGCTGACGTCACGATCGCGTCCGCGATCTCGGGCTGCTGCCAGAAGATCCTCCAATACTCCTTCTGGATCGTCTGCACGCTATCGAGCTCCGCCTTCCCCGCACCGCCCTGCCCCTGTGAAATGAATTCGCCGAGCGGTGTGTAGATCGCGCGGACTCGCGCCGAGAACAGCGAGTCGGCGCGACGGAGCTCGGTGACCTGCGACGCGCTGAGGAACAGTGAGTCGCTCTCCTGGAGTAGCGCCTTGTGAATGCTCGACGTGTTCGCCAGGTAGAACGCCGCAAGCGAATCCGCCGTGCGACGCTGCCATCCCGTTTTGCCACGCACTGGCTCCACTGCGCGGCGAAGCTGCTGAAGGTCGTAGTCGGTAGCGAAGTTGATCGAGAAATCGATCACGATCCGAAACGGATTCAGTGCGAGTGTGCGACCGGGCCGAGTGTCGGCGAAGCGCGGATTGACGTCGTAACGGAACCGCTGGCCCGCCGCATCGAAGCCACGCGGGATGAGGAGAACCGGATCCGGCGTCGCCGGCGAACCCCAGCCACGCAACCCATCGCTGCCGTGGAACACCTGATCGACGCCGGCCAGCACGTTCTGGAAATACACATTCGGCGAGACGCGTCCACCCCACTGGCCCGGCGTCGGCGGGCGCCACTGCACGTTCACGGAATGCGTCCACGGTCCGCGACAGCTGTTGCGTCCAGCCGCGACACCGAGGTTCGACAGCAGGCATTCCTTCGCGGTCGACGACCCGGTCGCGAGCAGCGACCGCAGTTGCGCTGCCAACACCGCGTCCTGCGCCTTGGCCGGATCCGGAACGAACGCACGATCGCCGCCTCGGCCGTCACCATTTACGTCGCCCTGCACCACCGGCGTGAACGGAAGGCCGGACTGCGAGCGAGAGAACAGCGTCCATGTTCCCAGCATTCCCTTCGAGAAACCGGTGGACACGACGACGGCGTGTCGCGCGTCGTTCGGCCCCGGCGCCCACTCCACCTGGCGCGGATCGCCGAAGCCGGCGCCGTCGAAGCCGCGGAACTGCCGACGCGTGGACTGCACTGTGTAGTTGAGCGAGCCGAAGAATTGCGCGCCGCCGCGAAACTTGAACACGTCCGGCGAAATCCCGAACGTGAGCTGGCTGCCGTAGCCGCGCAGGTCGCTCACGCGGCGCGACACGCGTCCATACTGATCGGACATGCGCGCTTCCGTCGCCGAGACGGAGCCGCTCGCGGCATCGATGCCCGCCGTCGACACGAACACTGGCCGATTGGCCTCGCTTCCGAGCGAGAACCGTGTATCGCCCTTGAAGTTCGCGTCGACGACGCCGGGCTGCGAGAGATCGTACGATGTCAGGCCGGCCACACGAAGCAGCAGCTTGTGCCACGTCGAATTCCAATCGAGCGACGCGCGCCAGCTGCGCGGCACATCATAGCCCGGATCGATCAGCGTCACCGACGGCGCACGCTCGGCGAGAATGCCACCACCGTCTGCGCACTGCGATGGGATGCTGCTCGGATCGGCGCCGAACGTCGACCAGTCGACGACAGGCACCGCGGCGCCGACGCACGACAGGAAGGTCGTGCCGCCGGCCAGTCCCGTGGATGCCGATGCGTCGGCGAGAATGTTGGGACGCAGCAGGTCGCGGAATTCGCCGATGCCGCCGCGGATCACGCCGGCCGTCGTGCGGTAAAAGCGTCCGACCTGGTTCTGCATCGTCCCCGAGCCGTTCTCCTTGTCGCGATTGTATGTGTAGGAGAATCCGAGACGCGGGCTGACATGAATGCGTGATGGCGCCGCGCCGGTGGTGACGCCGAGCGTCTGTTCGAGCGCGTTGTTTCGTGACGGAGCGTCGAAGAAGCCGTCCACCTCGACGCGCGCGCCGTACAGCATGCTGAAGAATTTCGTGGGCGCCCACTGGTGTGCGACTGCGGCGGCGGTGTTCCAGACACTACCTGAGCGCGCAGGCTGAGACAGCGTGCGCGAGAAGCTCGCCGGATGTCCGGCAGAAAAGTCGGCGATGGAGTTGAAGGAAAAGGTGCCGAGCTGATTCGGGATGCCCTCCTGCCGAAGGCCGTCGGCACGAGCCCAGACGAGTCCCTTGAAGCGATTCCGGCGACCTCCGGCATTCCACACCGTCTCGTTCGCGCCTTCCGCGGTCCAGCGTGCATCGTCAGTGGCGAGATAGGATCCGCCGCCGAGTATCAGGCCGGTGATGTCCGTGCTCGCGTCGAGTGTGGACGAGCGCACGACGATGTTCGCACCGGGGAGCGACTTGTATGGCGTGACCTTCGTGTTGACCATGCTCGCCGCGAGCCGCGTCTCCGTGAGGATCCGGCGTCCTTCGCCGACATATGTGCCCAGCGTGAGCTGCGCGCCGAGCGTGCCTTCGCGCCGCTGGCCCGACGTGGAGGGCGCCGATGTCGGACCGAAGCCGAGTGCGCCGTCACGCGTGAGGCCGGCGTACGTCGTGAAGGCACGCGTGCTCAATGTGTCGCGCGTGTCGTCGAGCCGTGCGAGCCAGGAGACGGCGTCGTTCTGCCGGTGCGTAGGCACACCGGCGCTCGTGAGCGAGAGACCGAGCGGATTCGCGACGGCGACGAGACGGGCAACCGAATCCGGTGCCACGCCGGCGCGCAGCAGTGCTGCCGCATCGGCGTCGAGCAGCGTGGCGGGGTCGCTCGTATTGCGTGCCACGTCGAGCGCCATGTTGTACGTCGCCGCCTGACGAATGAACTCACCGTCGGCGCCGATGCTGCCGCGCGCACCGCCGCTGCGTGCCCCGAGCGACCGGCCGGTGGCATCGGTGAATTGAAACTGCTGCGGGTCCAGCGTGACGAACGCGTTGCGCCGCTGGTAGAAACGATCACCCGGTCCGAGCCGGACGTCGATGTTCGCGCCGGCGAAGCCGCCACGCGTAGGATCGAACGTCGCGCCGGTAACACGAGTCTCCGTGCGCGCCGCCCGCGGGATCGCGCCCGCCGCCAACCCCATTCCATTGAGCGTCGTGAGATTCGACTCGCCGCCGGAGCCGAGGATGGACGGTCCGGCGCCCGTCATGGTGACGTTGGACATTGTGCCGGCTATCGCGTTGAGGTCGCCGGCGACCGTAGGCGGAATGGCCCCGTTGATTCCATCGCGCCACTTCTCCGACGAGCCAGGCTCAAGATCCGTTGGACGCACGTCGTTATTGGCTCGAACGGCGCGATCGGCGGTGACGTTCTGCGCAGCGAGCATGGCGATGTTGCGCGCGAGCGCGAAGTCGGCGATGAACTCGTGCTCGGTGGTGGCCCGCGTCACTCGGCGACGTACCGGATTGAACCCCGCCGCGCTCACGTAGACGAGATAGTCGCCGGTGCCTTCCTCGAAGCGGACGCTGTACCTGCCCGAGCTGTCGCTGGTGGTCTGCTGCGTGAGCCGATCGGGTCCTCGCGTGACCATGATAGTCGCCACGACTGAGCGGCTCGAGTCATCGGTGATGCGGCCGCGGATGATCTCGGGCACATTCTGCGCGGAGGCGGTCGTGCCGGCGAAGATGGCCGCCAGCAGCGTGAGGGCACCGAGTGGACGACGAGGACGCATGAGTGGGATGTCGGGTGCGGGTTTGCGGGAACTCGCGTTGGACACCCTACGTGGCAAGAGCGTTGGCTGGTTCCACGCGAAGCGCTCGAAGATTCAAGGATTTGATCGCTGGCGCTCACACCGGCGCAATCACCGCAGCGCTTGTAAAACCAAGCTGCGCCTCGGCGCGCACATTCGACGAATATGCGACGATCAATTCTTCCAATCCTTGAATTCTTTGATCCTAGCCTTCAGTTGCTTTTTTTGGTTTGTACTTCCTCTGCCTGTGGTCGCCCAGTTTGTAGTTGCTGTTTGTAGTTGCAGACCTGCACAGCCTACATCGCCAGTCCGAGCTGCGACGACCCCGCCTCGTGCTCGACTCCCTCCGCCTCTTCATCCGGCTCGCGATTGCGACGGCCGAACGCGATACCATTCCGATCACACACAACCTTGAACCGAGCCGACAGCCCCTCGCGATACTTCTCACTTACCTGATGGCCAGTCGAGTACGCCCGCCGATATCGCTCGGCAAGCTCGGGGAATTCCGACGCGATGAACGGCAGGTACCGGTCGCGCGCCGTTGCCTGCAGTCGCAAGGCGCACGCGCTGATGTATGCCGCATTCGCGACCTTCACTGCTCGCACCAGTTCCTCGATCATCTCGGGCGCGTCGGTGATGCCCGGCAGCACGGGCATGCAGTTCACACCCACTTCAATGCCGTTGGCGCTGAGCCGCGCTATCGCGCGTAGCCGCGCCTCGGGAGTCGGTGCACGCGGCTCGAGAATGCGCGCGATCTCCCGGTCCACCGTGATGAGGGAGATGTGCACGGTCAGCCGCGATCGCTCGTTGATGAGTCGCAGCAGGTCGACATCGCGCGTGACGAGCGGACTCTTGGTGATGATCGCGACACGAATTCCATTGTGCTCGCTGAGCACCTCCAACACGCCACGCGTGATGCGGAAGCGTCGCTCGGCAGGTTGATATGGATCCGTGGCCGTGCCGATCACCACCGTCTCACGACGCAGTGCGTCGAGCGTGCCCGGCCGCTGAAGGGCGCGCCGCACGAGTTCCGGCGCTTCGCGCTTGACCATGATGCGTCGCTCGAAGGCGAGCCACGGCGGCAACTCGTCGGTGGGCAACGCGTCCCCACTTCCCGCATCCGCCGCCGTTGAGAGTCGCTCGGCCGTGTATCGATGCGCGTAGCGGGCGTAGCAGTACGCACAGCCAAAGGCGCATCCGACATACGGATTGATCGACCAGAAGCCCATGCCCGTCGCCTTCGGCCCGTTCATCACGCTGCGCGGCGTGGCGGCGAAATAGCGGATGTCCTTCTGCTCGTCCAGCACCGGGAGCAGTCTCCGCCCGTCCGGGCGTTCAGGCTCGGCGAAAAAGCTTGTCTGCGGCGGTGCGGCTTTGGCGTCCACAGCCGAGATATACCGAATAAACACCGAAATGGCAACACCGCCCAACGCGGACCGAACTTCGCATTGGAGGACGTCAATGTCCCGACGCGTTCTCCTTTGTCTCTCCATTCTGCTCGCTACGGCGTGCCATCGCCCGCCAAATGAAAAGGAGGCGTTGCGGATCCTTCGCGCCGCCAACCCTGCGCTCGACTCGGCGGTGGCCATGTCCACCGTCTGGAAGGACGGGCCGCCGTGGTTCTCATGCGCTGAGGTGATCGCGAAGTTTCGTGCAGATGCAGACAGCGCGGTGGTGCGGAAGGCCGTGGGCAACTGGCGCCCCTTGGTGCTCGCGGATTGGGTCACCCTGCGCGACACGGCTACAGCACCCGTCGCCGAGCCAGGCTGGTGCGCCGTGACATTGCGTGACTCGTCAGCCCGAATCGCCAACGGTTGGACGCCATTGCTCGGCGACTCGATGCCGAACGGGTCTCGACGCCGCGGGTGGCGCGTGGAGACGGGCCACCAGCGCGTCGTGGTGAAAGACCCCTCGCGAGAAGTGGGTCGCGATTCGGCGATAGTGGACTACGTGTTGACGGTGGCGCCGAACGAGAATGGCCTGGCGCTCCAAGCCGACAGGGACAGCGTGAGACGCCGCGCTCTCTTGCTGCGCGAGGACGGAAAGTGGGTCGTCGCCTCGTGGCACCAGTCGAACAGATAAAACAGCGGCCGGACGATCATCGCGAGGTCCGGCCGCTCTCACATCATCAAGGAATCGAGATCAGAGCGCTGCTGCCGCTGCCGCCTCGGCCGAGCTCCACGGCTGCCACCCCGACCGATACTCGCGCGTGAGCCACTGGTTCACGTCGGCATTGTTCGTCACCCGCATGCCCGCACCGTCGTAGAGAATCTTCTGCGACTGTCCCGCACGCAGTGCCACGATGCCGAGGAGCATGGTCTCGGTGAGACGCGCCGCATAGTCGAACGGGGAGCTCGCGGTGCCATCACCCTTGCAGGCCGACGCCCAGTTGGCCTCGTGCGATACCGTGATGCGCGGCGCCGACGTCGGCACCGCGTCGGCGCGCGCTGCCGCACCCGACCCGTAGACCTTCGGATTGTTGCCGTACGTCTCGTAGGTGAGGAAGCCGTTGTCGCCGACGAATACGCCGCCACCGCCATCGCCGCGAGGAAGCTCGAAGTCGCCGCCAATCATCGGAATCAACCCACCGTCGTACCACTGCAGCACCACCGGGGGGGCCGAGCCGCGCGCGGCGAACTCGTAGCGCGAGGTCATCGCGAGCGGATACGTGCCCGGATCCTTCGCCGACCCGCCCCACGGCGTGGACGACGACACGACGCTCGTGGGATACTGGAGCCCGAGTGCCCAGAACGGCTGATCGATGAGATGCGCGCCCATGTCGCCAATGGCGCTCACGCCGAAGTCCACCCAACCGCGCCAGCTGAACGGATGATAGGCCGGGTGATACGGCAGTTGCTTGGCGGGTCCGAGGAAGAGGTCCCATTCGAGACCAGCGGGAATCTCCTGTGGATTCTCCGCCATCGCCTTGAGCACGGCCCGCTCGACAGTGCGCATGTTCCACTGCGGCGGCGCGCCGTTGGCATTGGGAGGCGTCACCGGCACGGGCGTGCCGGGCGGCAACGGACGCGGGATGCCCTGCGCCCAGTAGCGCTGCGGACGATCCGTCCAGATGTGCACCTCGCGCACGGGTCCGATGACGCCGGCGCCGATCAGCTCGACGATGCGGCGCGTGCCGTCCATCGAGTGGCCCTGGTTGCCCATCTGCGTCACCACCTTCGTCTCGCGGGCGGTGCGCGAGAGGATTCGCGCCTCCTGCACCGAATACGTGAGCGGCTTCTGCACGTACACATGCTTGCCCGCCTTCATCGCGGCGTACGCGATGACGGCATGTAGATGATCGGGCGTCGCGATGGATACAGCCTCGATGTCCTTCTGCTTCGCGAGCATTTCGCGATAGTCGCTGTACTTCGCCGCCTTGTCGTACGCCGCCTTGAGCGCCAAGGCTTTCGCGGACGGCCCCGTCTGCCCCGTGGGTGGCCGCATGCGCCCGGCCAGCGAACGCTCGACGTACGGGAAGTCGGCATCACAGATGGCCACGATGTTCACGCCGGCGGCGACGAGTGCCTCCATGTTCGACATGCCCATGCCGCCGATGCCCACCATCGCGACATGCAGCGTGTCGCTCGGCGCCTGGAAGCCCATCCCCAGCACGTGGCGGGGTACGATCATCGGGCCGAGCGCGAGCGCGGCCGCCGAAGTCGCTGAGCCCTTTACGAAGGAGCGACGGGAGATATTGGAGGAATCGTCCGCGGACATTGAGCACGACCTCGGCAGGAGATGAATGGCGTCGTCATCGGCGACTCGCAAAGTTGCTGTGCGGGCAGCGGGAAATGGAAGACCTTGGAGTTACGCCGAGCTTACGGCGTGCTCTCAATCAGACGCGCGCAGATATTGGTTGGGCCACGCGATCGATGCGCCGAGCACCTTTGCGGCGCGCAGTGGCCAATACGGGTCGCGCAACAGCTCGCGCGCGAGGATGACGACGTCGGCCTTCCCGCTCGCGACGATCTCCTCGGCCTGTCGAGGATCCGTGATGAGACCAACGGCGCCCGTTGCAATTCCAGCTTCGCGGCGAACGCGTTCCGCGAACTGGACCTGATATCCCGGCCCCACCGGAATCGTGACCTTCGACACATTGCCGCCCGACGAACAATCCACGAGATCGACGCCGCGATGCCGCAGCAGGCGCGAAAGCTCCACGGACTGCTCGATATCCCATCCACCCTCCACCCAATCCGTGGACGACACGCGCACCAGCAGCGGCAACTCCTCCGGCCACACCGAGCGCACGGCGTCCACGATCTCCAGCGTGAACCGCACTCGATTCTCGAACGCTCCACCGTACTGGTCCGTGCGCTTGTTGCTCAGCGGCGAGAGAAACTCGTGCAGCAGGTAGCCGTGCGCAGCGTGCAGCTCGATGACGCGAAAGCCCGCAAGTGTCGCGCGTTGCGCCGCGCGCACGAAGTCACCGATGATGCGATGGATCTCGTCGAGCGTGAGGGCCTCCGGCACCGCCGTGCGCGACGAGAATGCCTCGGCGCTCGGCGCGAGCACCGGCCGCCATCCGCCCTGCGCTTCATCGAGCGGAGTTCCGCCGCGCCACGGGACGTCCACGCTCGCCTTGCGGCCCGCATGCGCGAGCTGAATGCCGGCGATCGACCCCTGCGCGTCGATGAACCGAGTGACGCGCTCGAGCGGCTCCACGTGCGCGTCGCTCCAGATGCCGAGGTCATACGGAGAGATGCGTCCCTCGGGCGACACCGCAGTCGCTTCAGCGATCACCAGCGCCGCGCCGCCGACCGCCCGACTCCCGAGGTGAACGAGATGCCAGTCGGTGGCGAAGCCGTCCGTGCTCGAGTATTGGCACATCGGGCTCACGACGATGCGATTGCGCAGCGTGAGGCCGCGGAGTGGAAACGGTGTGAAGAGCGAGACGGACATGGCGATGGCGTGGAGTGTGACGAAAGCAACACGCCGGTGGCGCCGGCGGTTCCGTCAGCGCGTGCTGTTCATCACGCCGATGTTGCTTCTCGCAGCAACAACGGGTGACACGAGTTGCGGCAACACGACCGCTTCTCCTGGGCGCACGAGCACGGCGAGATGCAGGTGCACCGGGTGACGCTCTTCGGTGGCTTCGATGATCCCCTTGTTCTCCAGCTCCGTGAGCGCACCGCGCAACCATGTGAGGCACGGCCCCGCCAACGGCCGGCGCAGGTCAACGGCGATTCCCGTCGGGTGCACGGAATGCGGATTCGCGTTGCGCGGCTGCCGCGTCATCGGACGAGCGGCGCTGGTGACCATCAGCGGCGTGCCACATGCGGCGAGATACTGCGGAGCGAACGCCAGCACGAATTGCCGCGCTTCGGGCGTCGAGTACGAGTACCCCACCCCACGCGTGATCTCGTACGTCGCATCGCCGGTGAGAGGCACGAGATTCTGACGGTCCACGGCGTCGCGGACGTTCGTCGGCGTGAGGTAGAACGGAAGATGGTTGGACAGCGCGAACTCGTACATCTTCTCGACGCTTTCCTTCGAGCCGCGCAGCTCGTTCGGCCTGCTGTCCTTCCGCGCCTTCTTGCGACGTTGTGCCTCCGCGCCGGGAGCGAGCAACAGGATGGCGACCACGACGACCAGCGCTGAGCGGAGATGTTTCATGATGATGTCTATGGCAGACGGGATGCCACGGCGGTGAGCATCGTCACGGCGTCCATCCTGCCCCGCGTAGCGCCCGTCCCGGCTTCGCATTGGTGGGTGCACCGTTCTGCCAGACCGCCACGCCATTCACCAGCACGACGTCGAATCCAGTGGCCACCTGGTGCGGCTTCTCGTACGTCGCCCTGTCGCTCACGGTCGCGGGATCGAAGATGACGATGTCGGCGAACATGCCCGGGCGCAGGATTCCCCGATCGCGGATGCCCAGCATTGCCGCAGTGGCCGACGTCATCTTCCGCACGGCGTCCTCGAGCGTGAGCACGTGGTCGTCGCGGACGTACTTGCCCAGGATGCGCGCGAACGTGCCATACGCTCTGGGATGCGTCATGCCCAGCGCCTTGGCCGGATCGTGCGCCTCGGCGTCACTGCCGATGATCACCCATGGCTGAGCGAGCTGCATGGCGACGTTCGCGTCGCGCATGCTGAACGTGATCTTCCCTACGCGCGCCTGTTCGGCGAGCACGAGATCGATGAGCGCATCCGGCCACGGTCGATCGAGGTCGGCTGCGATGCGGTCGAGGCGCCATCCCTCGTATTTCTTCAGCTCGGGCCGCGTGATGCCGACCACCATGATCACCGACGGACCATCGAGCTGACAACCCTGATTCGCGCCTGGCGTCATGTCGCTCATTTCGCGGACGAGCCGGGCGCGCTTCGCAGGGTCGCGAAGGTTGGGCAGCAGGCTGTCGTTCGCGCTGGCCCATGAGGGGATGCACGCACTCAGGGCGTTCGACGACGCGGGATAGGGATACATCGTGGCACCGACATCCTGCCCGGCCTTCCGCGCCGAGTCGATCTTCGCCACAGCGGCCGCTGCCTTTCGCCAATTGCGCTGACCGCCAGCCTTGAGGTGATAGATCTCCACCGGCACACCACCGCGCCTGCCGATCGCCAACGCCTCGTCGAGCGCCTCGAGGAGTTGATCGTCCTCCGAGCGAATGTGCGAGATGTAGACGCCATGATACGGCGCCATCGCCTCGGCCATCGCCACCAGCTCGTCGGTGCTGGCGTACGTGCCAGGCGGATAGATCAATGCACTGCCGAGCCCGAATGCACCGTCGCGCATCGCATCGCGCATGACGCGGCGCATCGTGTCCAGTTCCGCGGCGCTCGCCGGCCCTTCTGCATAGCCCTTGGCGATGATGCGCGGATTCTCGGCGCCGAGATACGAGCCGACATTCACGCTGCTGCCGTGGCGCTCCATTGCGTCGAGCCACGCACCGAACCCTCGCGCGCCGATGAAGCGCCGGCTCATCGCCTTGGTCACAGACTCCGTTGGCGCGAGTCCGTCCACCATCCACTGCGTCACCGGCGCCGGCGTGCCACCTTCGCCGAGGATCTCCGTGGTGACGCCCTGCGCGATCTTGCTGACGACGCGTCCGTCGCCAAAGAGGTGCGCGTCGTACGACTGCGCCTGGATGTCGATGAAGCCTGGCGCCACCACATGGCCGCGTGCGTCGATGCGTTGTCGCGCATTGGCCGTCGCCAGGGCGCCGGGCGCGGCGATGATGGTGATGCGGTCGCCGGTGATGCCGACGTCGCCGTACGTGGATGGATTCCCCGTACCGTCGACGATTCGTCCGCCGCTGATCACGAGGTCGTACGACGCCGGATCGCCGCGGCGACTGGCTGGCACGCACGCGGTGGCAGCGAGAAGAGCGAGGAGAGCGAGGAGGGTCAGCCGCATGTGCATGGCGTTCGGGAATCGGGTGCGCGCAAGC
>JBBQDT010000107.1:0-13943 GCA_038319955.1 Gemmatimonadales bacterium
AACCCGACCGCGGAGTGCGGTCAGGCTGGCTCGACCACGAGCTTGCCCCTGATCATGTTCATCCCACAAGTGAACGTGAACTCACCGACCTTGTCCGGGACGAATTCAATCGACGTGGTCTTGAATGCCGGCAACGCGCGCGCGATCCCGAAGTCGCCGAAGACTACCTCCTCACTGCACGACGCCGTCTCGTCGCGATAGAAGTTGAGTCGGACGGGACGGCCCTGCTTCACCACGATGAGATCGGGCGCGTAGCCGCCCTTCACGGTGATCTTGATCTCCTGGACTCCCGCTTCCGTTTCCGCAGCGACCACGCGTTCCCGCTCACCGAAGAAATACCAGAGGATGAGCGCAATGAGAATGACGCCGATCACCAGTACGGTCAGCTGTGACCCATCGAATCGTGAGAGCATCGTCTACTCCGGCGTCGCTGTGAATCGACGCAGCCGCAGGCTGTTCATCACGACCGAGACGCTCGAGAAGGACATGGCGGCACTGGCGATCACGGGTGACATCAACCAGCCGGTGAATGGATAGAGCACCCCGGCCGCGATCGGGATGCCGATCACGTTGTAAATGAATGCCCAGAACAAATTCTGCTTGACGGTTCGAATGGTCGCTTTCGAGAGCGCGATGGCGCCCACGACCCCACGCAGGTCACCCCGGATCAACGTGATGTCGGAGGCCTCGATGGCGACGTCGGTTCCCGTGCCGATCGCGATCCCGACGTCCGCCTGGGCGAGCGCCGGTGCATCGTTGATTCCGTCCCCGACCATCCCGACGATCTTGCCTTCCTTCTGGAGCTGGCGCACGTGACGCGCCTTGTCCGCCGGGAGGACTTCGGCAAACACCCGGTCGACGGCGACCTCGCGCGCCACCGCTTCCGCGGTCCGGCGATTGTCTCCCGTAATCATGATGACCTCGAGACCGAGCGCCTTCATCTGCCGAATCGCGTCGGCCGATTCGGGGCGAACCTTGTCGGCGACCGCCACGAGTCCCGCCATCCTCCCATCGATCGCCGCGAAAATCGGCGTCTTGCCGTCACCCGCCAACGACTCTCCCCGAGCCGCGAGCTCGCCCACCTCGAGACCGCGATCGCGCATGAGCTTCGCGTTGCCGAGCAGCAGCGCCGTTCCATTGACCGTCGCCTCGATGCCATGTCCCGCCACCGCCTCGAAGTGCTCCGGGGCGGAAAGTGTCAGCCCCCGCTCTTTCGCTCCGGCAACGACCGCCGCAGCGATGGGATGCTCGCTGACCTGTTCCGCCGAGGCGATGAGGGTGAGCACATCGCTCTCCACGAACTCCGGCACGACGACGACATCCGTCAGCACGGGTTTGCCCGCCGTGATCGTCCCCGTCTTATCCAGGATGATCGCCGAGAGCTTGTGCGCTGTCTCGAGCGCTTCACCGCCCTTGATGAGGATGCCGTGCTCCGCACCCTTTCCCGTGCCGACCATCACTGCCGTCGGAGTCGCCAGACCGAGCGCGCATGGGCACGCAATCACCAGCACGCCGATCGCGTTGACGAAGGCCATCGTGAAGCGCGCCTCCGGGGGTGAGACCAGGAACCAGATCACGAACGTCGCCACCGCGATGCAGAGGACCGTCGGCGTGAAGATGCCACTGATGACATCGGCCAATCGCGCGATCGGCGCCTTCGATCCCTGCGCATCCTGCACGAGCTTCACGATCTGCTGAAGCGCGGTGTCCTTCCCCACCTTGGTCGCCCTGAATTGGAAGCTGCCGGTCGCGTTGATCGTTGCGCCGAAGACCTCCGCTCCAGCGGTCTTCTCGACGGGCAGGCTCTCGCCCGTGAGCATCGACTCGTCAATCGCCGAGGTGCCGTCGGTGACGACACCATCCACCGGCACCTTTTCGCCGGGTCGCACAATGACGATGTCCCCGGGCACGACTTCCTCGACGGGAATGTCATACTCCTGTCCAGCGCGAACGACGCGCGCGGTCTTCGCCTGCATCCCGATGAGGCGCCGAATGGCGTCGCCGGTCTGTCCCTTCGCGCGCGCCTCGAGCAGACGACCGAGCAGGATCAGCGCGATGATGACGCTGGCCGCCTCGTAATACACCGGTACCATTGCCGGGCCGCCCCTGTGACTCATCGAGGTCGTGCCCGCACCCGCGAATGCGTCGGGCATGACCGTGGCCAGGACGGAATAGATGTACGCCGCACCCGTGCCCATGGCGATGAGCGTGTTCATGTCGGCGGCCCGATGCCGAAATGCCGCCCATGCGCCGCGATAGAACTGTGCGCCGGCGTAGAACACCACTGGTGTCGTCAACGCGAGTTGCAGCCACGCGATCCACGACACGTTGAACAGCGGGATGCGCCCGTGCGACATCGCGATGATGAGGACCGGCGCCGAAAGCACTGCGGCGATCCAGAATTTTCGGCGAAGATCGACATACTCCGCGCGCCGCGCCGCGGCCTCGGAGTCCTCCGCCGTGACGGTGCCCCCACCGTGCGGCGTCTCCCGAACGCGATAGCCCAACCCTTCGATCGCTGCACGGATGCGTTGCACGTCCGTCGCGCCAGGCACGTACTCAACGCGCACCTGCATCGTCGCGAGGTTGAAGGTCCCCGCGACTACCCCGGACACACGCGCCAACTCGCGCTCGAGCGGCACGGCCGACCCTGACGGACGCGCCGAGTCGTCAACGATGAACTCGACCTGTGCCGTTGCCGCCGTGTCATAGCCGATCTCACTCACCCGGTCCATGAGTTGTCGCAGTCCCGTTGCCTCGGGATCGTACTCGACCGTGGCGCGACCTGTGGCGTAGTTCACACCGGCTTTCCGCACGCCGGGCGCCTTGCTCAACCCCTTCTCGATGCGATTGGCGCACGAGGCGCACGTCATTCCCGTGATCGGCAGATCGACGCGCTCATTGCCGCCTTCCGCTGCCGAGTGATCATGCCGCTCCCCATTGAGAGGCGCACTCGGGACGGGCACCGCAAGTGTCGAGCGTTCATCCGATGTCACAGGCGACTCCTCTTCGTTAGCGGGCGTCATGATACGTAACATACCCCCCACCCCTATGTCAACTCGTGTCTCCTGTCGCAGTTTGCGTCCACGGAAGGGGCGTTGACGGCGCGATGCCCGTTGTCCACCGTCCCACCTCGTCGGTGAACGTGGAATGATCTTTGATGGTCCGACATCCTCGCGGAGTTCGTGTTCGCCAGCCACGCGTGCGGTCATCGCCAGAGGGTTACGATTTGACGCATGGTCGTCGAACCATGACCTTGCTGCTCGCTGACCTCTGCAGCCCCCAACCCCGACATCCCCATGTCTTCGATGCACCGCACCATTTCCGGAAACGTAATCGTGCAGCACCTCGGACCGGACGCCTTGACGATCGATGCGGACCTGCTCGCCAGCCATGGCCGGAGCGCGCGCACGCTGGTGAAGGAAGGTGCGCTCCGCCTCACGCTGATGGGTCTCGCCGCCGGTGGCGCCCTCCCTCCGCACAGCACCGACAATCCTGTCTCGATCCAGATGCTGGATGGCGACGTGACGTTCTACGCACTCGATCAGCAATACGCGCTCGACCCCGGCGACGTGTTGATCTTTGCGGCGCGCGTCGAACACGCCGCACAGTCGGTACACGGAGCTCGCTTCCTGCTCACGGTGGCGCATACCTCGCCCGCCGGAAACACGGCCGATGACATACCGGTGGCTTCGACAGACCACCCGCTGAGTGAATCGGCCAGGCAGCGGTGGCTCGACGACGGCGGAGCGCCGCGACCGCCCGTCATCTGACCGCGCAGTCGGTGAGTATCACCATCTTCACCATCGGGCATTCGACGCGGACGATCGAGGACTTCATCGCACTATTGCGGCAGGTCGACGTGACGCTCCTCGCGGACATCCGCTCGATTCCGCGCTCGCGCAGGGTGCCGCAATTCAACGGCGAGACGCTTGCCCACTCGCTCGCCGCGGCCGGCATCGAGTATCGATTGCTGAGCGCCCTGGGTGGGCGGCGCCACAGAGCCAAGGGCGCACCGCCATCGATTAATACGCTCTGGCGGGTCGACGCATTTCGCAACTACGCGGATTATGCACAGACGGCAGCATTTCGCGTCGGACTCGACGAGCTGCTCGCGCTGGCGAGCACCGAGCGCTGTGCGATCATGTGCGCCGAGGCCGTGTGGTGGCGATGTCATCGGCGCATCGTCGCTGACTACCTGCTCACTCGCCACGTTCGCGTGGAACACATCATGGGTGGTGGGCGCGTGACGCCGGCGGCGATCACACCCGGCGCCGTTCCGATGCCCGATGGGACGATTGACTACCCAACCGGGAATGACGTCCCGGTGTGAGCATTCGCCGGCGCCAGCGGCGAGCGTCTCGTCGGGCTACTCCCGACCGGCACGCCAATTCTCCCTACAGACGTATGGGAAGGAACCCGACGGTATGGACCGCAGAAAACTACGATCCTCAAGTCGAGGTGTGAAGCGCGCCAAACCACAGGCGCCCACCGGGCAACGGCATTCCCCGTGGCCGACCCGGTCGCCTGATGACGCGACCGCAATTCCCTTCGAGGATTCGACCCATGGAGAACACGATGGCTTCCTCGCTTCCCACTATGGCGGCACGGACCATCGCCGCACTTGCGATCGCCAGCGCGATGGTGCTCGCCACCGCCTCCCTCACCGGCTGCGCGAATGCCGATGCAGCCCCGGCGTCCACAAAGGCGCTGGTGTCCGTGCGCACGACGATCGAGGCGATCGAGGGCCAGGAAGTGGCCGTCCTCACGAACGCGCCGAACGTACCGCCGCCGATCACGCGCACGCACCCGACGAAAGTGATCGTGAACCTCGAGACGACCGAGCAAACGATGCGCCTCGCGGACAGCGTGGAGTACACCATGTGGACCTTCGGCGGTTCGGTGCCGGGCAAGTTCATCCGCGTCCGTGAAGGGGACCTGGTCGAGATGCACCTCACCAACGCGGCGAACAGCACCATGCCGCACAACATCGACCTGCACGCGGTCACCGGCCCCGGCGGCGGCGCCAAGGCATCGCTCACGATGCCCGGCGGCGAATCCGTGTTCACGTTCACCGCGATGAATCCCGGCCTCTTCATCTATCACTGCGCCACCTCGCCGGTGCCGATGCACATGGCGAACGGCATGTATGGCATGATCCTCGTGGAGCCAAAGACAGGGATGGCCGAGGTGGATCGCGAGTACTACGTGATGCAGAGCGAGTTCTACACGCATGGCAAGTTCGGCGCGCACGGGCTCCAGGCGCTCGACATGGAGAAGGGCATCGAGGAGCGCCCCACGTACGTGGTGTTCAACGGCAGCGTCGGCGCACTCACGGGCGACAAGGCGCTCCAGGCGAAGGTGGGCGAGCGCGTCCGGCTCTTCGTGGGCGACGCGGGCCCCAACCTCACGAGCTCGTTCCACGTGATCGGCGAGATCTTCGACAACGTATACGCCGAGGGCGGCTCGGTGGCCAACCACAACGTGCAGACCACGATGATTCCAGCCGGTGGCGCAGCGATCGTGGAGTTCGGCGTGGAGCAGGCGGGCGACCTGATCCTCGTTGACCACTCGATCTTCCGGGCCTTCAACAAGGGCGCACTCGGCATCCTCACCGTCACTGGGGACGCCAATGCAAAGATCTTCGCGGTGAAGAAGGGCCTCGGCGTCGTGGGCCAGTAACGAACCATGGACATCCCGCTTCAAGGGGAAATGCGATCGCCGTCTCGATGTTTGATGATTGCGCTCATCACCCAGCCGGCGGCTTGACCACCAGCGGGCGGCTGATCTCAACCGTATAGCCGTCGCGACTGAGCAGTTCGGTGAGCACGCGAGCGGCGCTCTGGTCCGCGTGCTCGAGAATTCCGGATAGACGCGCGGCCTCCAGCAACTGCGCGCGCACGCGCCGCTGAATCACGTCGCGGTCTTCGGCGCGAAAGGGATTCCAGAGTCCGGCGCGCTCGTCATACGTCGTGACGTTGACGACATCAACGCTCATGATCTGCGCCGGCGGGAGGGCGAGGATGATCCGCTTCGTCGCCGAATCGATCCGGACGTCCGTCCCGTGCGCGAGGTCGATCCCCGCGGCGACCTTCGCCGTGACCACCAGCAACGTGCGCTTGGTGGATCGGAATTCCGTCTGCTCGTACGTAACGACGTCACGCAGGGTCATCTCGGTGGCGACGAGCTTCGCGACTTCGCGGAGTCGCTCGACCACGAATTCCTGGGTCATGTGCGGCGCCGCCCGCTGGCCCAGGAACGATCCGCTCACGGCGCGGCGCACGAGTGTGATACTCACTGCTGCCCCCATCGCCAGCCCCAGCACGATGACGCCCCAGGTGACGACGCGTCGCTGCGCAGGGGTGAGTGTGGGCTCGGTCATCCTCGAAACCTAGCTGTGGGCCGTGGCGGAAGCGCCTGCGAGGGAGACGTGCGATTCTTCCGCCGCTTGCGTGAGCGCCTTCTCCGTCGCGGCGATCAGCACCAATCGTCGAACCCTCCCGCACTCTTTCTTGGTATCTTCTTGTGTGCCGCACCGTGATCAATACGCAAGCACCGCAACCTTCAACGCGTGAGCGTTCGATGGAGCACGAGCACCACGACAGTCACCCCATGCAGATCGCGCCTGACCCCACCGGCGCTCACGCTGCGCGCTCGAGCCACGAGGGGCACGACAAGCACGCGGGCCACTCGGTCGCGATGTTCCGGAACAAGTTCTGGATCACGTCGCTCCTGACGCTGCCGACGCTCGTCTGGGGTGAGATGATTCCAGGGCTGCTGCACTTCACGCCGCCTGCCGTCCCCGGTGCGCGATGGATCCCGGTCATCTTCGGCACTGCCGTCTACTTCTACGGCGGCGGGGTATTCGTGAAGGGCGCGTGGAGTGAGATCGCGGACCGGAAGCCGGGGATGATGACGCTCATCTCGCTCGCCATCACGGTGGCGTTCGTCTTCAGCGTCGCCGTGACGTTCGGATTCAGCGGCATGCCACTCTGGTGGGAGCTGGCGTCTCTCGTGACAATCATGCTCCTGGGCCATTGGATGGAGATGCGCTCCATCTCGCAGGCACAGGGAGCGCTCACGGAGCTGGCGAAGCTGCTGCCGGATACGGCCACGCGGCTCGAGAACGGGCAGCCTGTCGACATTCCACTCTCCGAGCTGCACGACGGAGACCTGATCCTCATTCGACCTGGCGCGAGCATCCCCGCGGATGGCGTGGTGCGGGAAGGAAAGAGCTCGGTGAATGAGTCGATGATCACTGGCGAATCGCGGCTTATCGAGAAAGTCCCCGAGGCGACGGTGATCGCCGGAACGGTGAATGCCGCGGGCTCGCTCCGCGTCGAGGTGACCAAGACCGGCGACCGCACTGCGCTCGCCGGCATCATGCGGCTGGTCGAGCAGGCGCAGCAATCGCGTTCGCGTGCACAGGTGTTGGCCGACCGCGCGGCGTTTTACCTGACCTTCGTCGCACTCGGACTCGCGGTCCCGCTCGTCGTCGCCATCTCCACTACCGTCGGTGCGCGCAATGGCTTGCTCGTTCGCGACCGGCGTGGCCTCGAGGAGGCGCGCAACGTCACGACAGTCGTCTTCGACAAGACGGGCACGCTCACGCTCGGCGAGCACCGCGTCGTCGCACTTGAGGTGACCGAAGGCATCACCGATGCGGACGCGCTGCGATTTGCCGCAGCCGTCGAGCAGGATGCCGAGCACTCGGTGGCGAAGGCGATCGTCACCACTGCGGCCGAGCGCACGATCACGTTGCCGCCCGTGAGCGAGTTCCAGGCGATTCCCGGCTACGGCGTACAGGCCGTCGTGGACGGGCGACAGTTCGCGGCGGGCGGACCGAATCTCCTGAAGAAGCTCGGTGTCGAGCCGCCGCCGGCGCTGCGCATCTTCGCGGACGCGGCGGCGGGTCGCGGAGAGGGCGTCGTGTATCTGGTGGAGAAGAGCCGCGCGCTCGCTGCGTTTGCGGTGGCTGACGCCATTCGCCCCGACGCGGCGGACGCGGTGCAGCGTCTCCACGACATCGGCGTGGACGTGGTGATGCTGACGGGCGACGCCCAGGCAGTTGCCGATGCCGTTGCGAAGGAACTGAAGATCGATACGGTCTTTGCCCAGGTGCTCCCGGATCAGAAGGCCGACAAGATCAAGGAGCTGCAAGCGCAGGGAAAGCGCGTCGCGATGATCGGTGACGGCGTGAATGACGCGCCCGCGCTCCTCACGGCCAACGTCGGCGTTGCGATCGGAGCGGGGACCGACGTCGCAGTCGAGGCGGGAGACATCGTGCTCGTGCGCAACGATCCGCGTGACGTCTCGAAGATCATCGCGCTCAGCAAGGCGACGTATCGCAAGATGCTCCAGAACCTCTGGTGGGCGGCGGGCTACAACATCATCGCCATTCCGCTCGCCGCCGGCGTGCTGGAGCGCTGGGGAGTCGTGTTGAGCCCCGCCGTCGTCGCCGTGCTGATGTCGGTCAGCACGATCGTCGTTGCGCTCAACGCACAGCTCCTTCGACGCGCGCAGCTTTAGCGAGCAGACATCCTGGCGACGCGTACATCATCGTATGCCGTGCCAACGACGGCGACCAACGGCGGCTTCCTGTACTGTCACCGCGACGGCATATAGATGCGAAGTACCGGCCTCCCATCGATGTTCTCGAGCGGGAGATAGACGCGATGCGTTCGCGGATCGACCGACACGGTGTGTGCGCGCGGCGTGCGGATCTCGCCGACTGGTGCGAGCGACTTGCCGTCGAGCCAGAACGCCGAGAGCACACCGCCTTCCGCGGCGACATACAAGCGCCGCCACGCGGGATCCCAAGCCAGTACATCCGGCGTCGCGCCAACCTTGTGCTGTTCGAGCACCCGCATCGTGCGGAGATCGATCACCTGCAGCGTCGCGGTACCCTGTGAGGTCACGAACGCGAGCCGGCCTTCCTCGTCGAGCGTAAAGCCGTGCGGCTCGGACGCACCGGCGAGATCATATCGCTGCACGATGCGCTCACTCACCGGATCGATGGCGACGAGTTGATTCCTTGTCTGCACGGCGACAAGGATGCAATGCGACACCGAGTCATAGTGCGTGTTGCCTGCTTCGCCCCCGAGCGCGATGGTCGAGCGTTTGGTTCCGGTCGTCGCATCGATCACCACGTCGGCCGCGCCATGCTCGTCTGATACGAACACCTTGTCCGCCTCTGGTGCGTAGGCGATCCCATCGGGATAGCGCATGCCGCCCACACGCGATGTCACCGCGAGCGTCCGATCGTCGATGATCGCCACTTCATGATTCCCGGCCGCGGACACGTAGATCTGGTGATGCGATGGAACCACCCACACCCCGGTCGCACGCGGCAGATCCGCGATCTCCGCGATGACCCGGCTGCTGTCGGCATCGAAGACGAGCGTCCGCCCGGCGTTCATGTGGTTGATGTAGATGCGGTGCGTGACGGGGTCGAAACTTTGATAGTCGAATCGGTTGGCCGGCCCGGGCAACGGAATTTCACGGAGCAGCGTGAGGCCGGACTTGGGGCTCGTCTGCGTCGATCGCGCGGGCGCGTGCCAGGACGCAGGAGTCAGCGAGGTGGGCGTTGCATAGCAGCCCGGCACGACCGTCTGAACTGCGGCAGCATGCGCGACGAGGGCGATCAGTGACACGGCGACAAGATTCATCAGGGTACCCCGTCAATGGTTGTTGGTGACGACTGTCGCCACCGACCTCCGCATGCAGTCCTTTTGCCGATGATAGTGAATCCGAGGGGTGCCCGGCTAGTGATGCGGGCCTTCGCATCGCGCGCAGCGTACCGCCGTTCATCGTCGTGAGCTCCGCCATTTCGGGTGCATCGAGTGGACGCGGCACGCCGGTCGTTCACGGACTGGTAACTACGTGCTACGACGGGCATCTTTGGCACTCGTCGCATCCGCCCCCGTATCGTGAGACATGGACCTCCGGCAACGCATCCAGGCATCGCTCAGCGGCACGCACTCCATCGAGCGTGAGCTGGGCGGCGGCGGGATGTCGCGCGTGTTCGTGGCCACCGAGCACCGGCTTGGGCGGCAGGTCGTCATCAAGGTGCTCGCGCCGGAACTCGCGGCCGCGATTTCCGCCGGCCGGTTCGAGCGCGAGATCCAGCTCGCCGCCTCACTCCAGCAGGCCAACATCCTGCCGGTCATCTCCGCGGGCGAGATCGACGGGCTGCCGTTCTACACGATGCCCTTCGTCGAGGGGGAGAGTCTCCGCGCTCGACTGGCCACCGGCGCAGTTTCACTCCCGGTGGCGATGGACATCCTGCGCGACGTGGCAAAGGCACTTGCGTACGCGCACGAACGCGGCGTGGTGCATCGTGACATCAAGCCCGACAACATTCTCCTCTCCGGACGCACGGCGGTGGTCGCCGATTTCGGCATCGCGAAGGCGATCGCCGCGGCGCAGGAACGTCCGGTCGGGGCGACGCTCACGCAACTGGGCACGGCGGTCGGCACCCCTGCCTACATGGCGCCGGAGCAGGCCGCCGGCGATCCCGACACCGATCATCGCGCCGACGTGTATTCGTTCGGCTGCATGGCGTACGAACTGATCGCGGGCTTGCCGCCATTCCATGGCCTGCCGCCTCACAAGCTGATCGCCGCGCACATGCGCGATGAGCCGATGCCGATCCAGGAGGTGCGGCCCGACTGTCCGCCTGTACTCGCGCGGCTCGTCATGCGTTGCCTCGCCAAGGATCCTGACGACCGGCCCTCCAGCGCCGACGAATTGCTTCGCGAGCTCGACGCCGTCTCGTCACTGCCGAGTTCCGGTGCGCTGCCGCCCTTCTCGCCCGCGCGCGGGTTGTTCCTTCGCGCGATGGCGCTCTACGCCGGCGCGTTCATCGCCGTCGCGATCGTTGCATGGCTCCTCGTCGACACGCAGGGACTCCCGGAGTGGGTCTTCGCCGGCGCGCTCATCGTCATGGCGCTGGGCTTTCCCGTCGTCCTGTTCACGGGCTACACGCAGTATGTCGCGCGCAGGATCGCGACGGCCACGCCCACGCTCACGCCCCACGGGTCCACGGTGCGCGCTGGCCCGCAGGGTACGCTCGCCCACCTGGCGGTGAAGGCGAGCCCGCACGTCTCGTGGGCGCGCACGGCGCGCGGGGGGATGGCGGCGCTCACCGTGTTCGCGCTGCTCGTCGCGGGCTTCCTCGTCCTGCGCGTAATGGGCATCGGCCCATCGGGGTCGTTGCTCGCTGCGGGCAAGCTCACCAAGCAGGACCGGGTTCTCGTCGCCAGCTTCGACGCCGCCAGCCGCGATTCCGGTCTCGCCGAGGTGGTGTCGGAGGCCATCCGGACGAACCTGAGCCAGTCGCGGGTGGTGCACGTCGTCTCCACCAGCACCGTTGTGGGCGCACTGCAACGCATGCAGCGGAAGGCCACGGATCGCGTCGACCTCGCGCTCGCGCGTGACATCGCGCAGCGCGAGGGCATCAAGGCCGTGGTGAGTGGCACGGTCACATCGGCGGGCGAGGGCTTCATCATCACCGCACGGATCGTGAACGCCGAGTCGGGCGAGGAACTGGCCGTGTATCGCGAATCAGCGGCGAACGCGGGCGAGATCATTCCCACGGTGGATCGTCTCACGCGGCAATTGCGCGGGAAGATCGGGGAGTCGCTCAAGAGCGTGAGCGACGCGCCCGCGCTGGCGCAGGTGACGACCGCATCGCTCGACGCATTGCGCGATTACGCCGCCGGTCTGCGCGCCAACGACGTCGAAGGCGACTATCCCAAGGCGATCAAGCTGTTCGAGAATGCGATCGCACAGGACTCCAGCTTCGCTGCGGCCTACGTCCAGCTCACCTACAGCCTCGGCAACTCCCGGCTCCAGCCCGCGCGACGGGACTCCCTCATGGAGAAGGCCTTTCGCCTGCGGCAGCGCCTGCCGGAGCGCGAGCGGTATGCCGTGGAGGGCGCCTTCTACCAGAGCAAGGATCGCGCAAAGTCCATCAAGGCGTTCGAGCGCGCGGTGGCGATCGACTCCTCGAATGTCGACGCGCAGAATTCACTGGCGATCATGTACAGTACGACGCGAGACTATGCCGGCGCGGAGCAGGCATATCGCCGCGCGGTGACGCTGGAGCCCGAGAATGGCGTCATCCTCGCCAACCTCGCGGGCACGCTCATCAACGCCGGGAAGGTCGCGGCCGCCGACTCCGTGCTGCACCTGTTCCACGACCGGAAGATTCCCTATCCCACCGCACGCCGCGAGGCGGACGTGCAATACGCGCGCGGCGAACTGGATTCGGCGGAGGCCATTGTGCGGGCCGGCGCGCGCCGCCCGAGCACCCCAGGCCTCGCCTCACTCGATTTTCTGTACGACCTGGCCGCGATACGTGGGCGGCTGCGTGAGTCCGACAGCCTGTCGACGGAGATGGAGCGGCGGCTCGTGGCCCGCGGTGATGCGCCGAATCCGCTCGAGCTCGAGATGCGCAACGCCCTGTACGATGCGTGGCTGCGCGGCAACGGTGCCCGAGCCGTGGCGCGCCTCAACGCCGCGGTGCGGGCACACCCACCAACGGCGTCGACCGCTCCCGCAGACTATGCGCTGCTCATCTCCATCTATGCGCTGGCCGGCGCTCCGGATCGTGCGCGTGCGGTGGCGAAGCAGTTCGATGAGGTTCTGCGCGACTCGACCTTGAAGGCTCGGTGGCAGAGTGCCAGGGTCAATGCGGAAGCCGAGATCGCCCTCGCCGAGGGCAGGACGCAGGAGTCGATCGCGCTGATGCGGCGTGGAGACGTGGGGGGCGACGGGCTGCGCACCCCATGCCCATTCTGCCTCTCGTCGGGACTGGGTCGCGCGTTCGACCGCGCCGACAACGCAGATTCGACGATCGCCAACCTCGAGCGCTACCTCGCGGTGCCTGCGACGGGCCGCGTGTTCCAGGATACGTGGATGAAGGCGCCCGCGCAGAAGCGTCTGGGCGAGTTGTACGAGGCTCGTGGCGATGCGCCGCGGGCGCTCGAGCATTATCGGGCGTTCCTGGAGCTGTGGAAGCGCGCCGACCCCGACCTGCAGCCGAAGGTTGCCGAGGTGCGTGCGCGCATCGAGCGCCTACAGCGGGCCGTGGCGAGGTGAGGATTTCCACCACGTCCAGGCTGTGAGCGCAGGTTCCTTACTTCGCGGGCATCAGCACCTTATCGATCACATGGATCACGCCGTTCGACTGGCGCACGTCGGCGATCGTGACGATGGCCACGTGTCCCTTCTCATCCTTGAGCGCGATCTTCTTCCCCTTCATCATCGCCCACAGCTTACCGCCGTTCACGGTCGTGAGCTCCGCCTTTCCCTTCCCTGCCCTGATCGCCTTCGCGATTGCCGAGCGGTCCATGTTTCCGGCGACGACGTGGTACGTGGGGATGCCGGTCAGCATGGCCTTGTTTTCCGGCTTGAGCAGGTGGTCGACCGTTCCGGCTGGCAGGGCAGCGAACGCCGCGTTCGTCGGTGCAAAGACGGTGAATGGTCCGGTGCCCTTCAGGGTCTCGACGAGCCCGGCTGCCTTCACGGCGGCAACGAGCGTCGTGTGATCCTTGGAATTCACGGCGTTGTCGATGATGTCCTTCGTCGGATACATCGCAGCGCCTCCGACCATCTTCGTCTGGGCTGACCCGACGGACGGAATCGACATGACCGTCGCGATGGCAACCGCGGTGAGCATTGCGCGCATTTGTAGAGCTCCTTTGAATATTCGAGGGTAAGTCGGAGCTCCGTGGCTCCGTGTGCGATGGTACGCCACGGATCTACGAATGGATTGCAGATGGTTGTTGCGCAGGACGCTAGTGTAGTGAAGCCAAAGTGTCGTTCGCCTTTTGGACCTTGGCGAGAATGGCGCGGACCGAAGCAGTCCAGGTGAAGGGCGTCGGATCGGTGTTGCGCTGGGCGATGTAGTCGCGGATCGCCTGTTCGAGTTCACGGAC
>JBBQDT010000108.1:0-13463 GCA_038319955.1 Gemmatimonadales bacterium
AACACTTCGTGCGCTGGCCGAGCAGATCGGCGGCGGCGCGGTCGGCCTCGCGTGCGACGTGCGTGACACGGAGACGCTGGGACGCGCACTCGACCAGCTCCCCAACCTCATCGGGGGAGCGCCGGAGATCGTCGTCAACAACGCCGGCGCGTTTTTCATCACCCCGGTGCAGGACACCTCTGTCGAGGCGTTCAACGCCATGCTCGCGGTGAACCTCACGGCCCCCTTCGCCGTCGTGCACGCCCTGCTGCCCACAATGCGCGCAGCGGGCGGCGGACATATCGTCAGCATCGGATCCATCGCCGATCGCGCGACGTTTCCCGGCAACGGCGCCTATGCGGCCAGCAAGTTCGGGCTGCGCGCGCTGCACGAGGTTCTTCGCGCCGAGCTGCGCGGCAGCGGCATTCGCACCAGCCTGATCTCACCGGGCCCTGTGGACACGGAGCTGTGGAACCCCATCGACCCGGACCGGCAGCCAGGGTTCACTCCGCGCGCGCAGATGCTCGATGCGGATGCGGTGGCCGACGCAGTGCACTTCGTGTTGACGGCGCGACCCGATCTCAACGTGGACGAGCTTCGGGTGTCGCGAAGCTAGATTCACGCATGTTCATCGAGCTCGTGGACGCGCTGCGCTGTCCCGTACCACACGAAGAGAGCTGGCTCGTCGCGTCCGCGGTCAGGATGGAATCGCGACACATCGTCGATGGCACGCTGGGATGCCCCGTGTGCCTGGCGGAATATCCCATTCGCGCCGGCGTGGTGGATTTTCGGCGCTCTGGCGGATCGATCGTCGCCACGCGCGAAGAGGGCGACGCCGAGCAGGCACTGCGACTGGCGGCGTTGTTGAACCTGGCGGATGCGCAGGGATTCGCCGTACTGCTCGGCGGTTGGGGCGCGCTGGCACAGGAGCTGGCGTCGATCGTCGAGGTGCCACTCATCCTCGTGGATCCGCCCGCCGGCGTCGTTGGAGCACCCGGAGTGTCGGTGCTTCGCTGCGATGGCGAAGTGCCGCTCGCCAGTGGCGCAGCGCGCGCGATGGCCATCGACGAGGGCAACGCCGCGCGTGCGGCATCCGCTGTGCGCGCGACACGCGCGAAAGGCCGAGTGGTGGCGCCGATCTCAGTTGCGGTACCTGCGGAAGTGACCGAGCTCGCGCGCGACGAGATGATGTGGGTCGGTGAGCGAAGCGTCCTCGAATCGCCGCTCATCACGCTGCATGTGCGGCGTTCGACGTAACTGGATCAATGTTGCAGCACCGCCAACTGCCTCGACGCGGATGGGCGCGGAACGTCAAACGGATTTTCGCGGATAGCGGAAAAGTCTAGATCGACGCGCCATCGTGTTCACCGGCGTACAGCTTGTCGATCACGGCCTTGTACGTCTTGTCGATCACCCGGCGTTTCACCTTCAACGTTGGCGTGAGTTCGCCGCGCTCGATGGAGAAGTCGTGCTCGAGGAGGGCGATCTTCTTCGGCATCTCGTACTTCGCGAGCCCGCTGAGCTGCTCGCTCACCTCCTTGTCCATCTTCGCCTGGATCGTGGGCATCTCGAGCAGCTGCCGGCGATCGGTGTAGATGATGTTCTTGAGCTTCGCATACTTCTCGAGCTGGTCCCAGTTCGGCACCACCAACACGATGGGGAACTTGCGCTTGTCGCCGATGACGACCGCCTGGCTCACGTACTTGTTCGTCTTGATCAGGTTCTCGATCGGCTGCGGCGCGATGTTCTTTCCACCTGCCGTGACGATGATGTCCTTCTTGCGATCGGTAATCGCCAAAAAGTCGTCCGTGAGCACGCCGATGTCGCCGGTATGGAAGAATCCCTCTGCATCGATGGCATCCTTCGTCGCGTCGGGCTTGTTGTAATAGCCCTTCATCACATGTGGTCCTCGCGTGAGGATCTCACCGTCGGACGCGATCATGACTTCGACGCCAGGCATGGGCTTGCCCACCGTACCGATACGAAACGCCTTCGGCGTGTTCACGGCGATGACGGGGGACGTTTCCGTGAGGCCGTAGCCCTCGAGGATCACGAGACCCGCCGCATAGAAGAACTTGTTGATCTCGGCGGCGAGGGGTGCACCGCCTGAGACGAAGTAGCGGAGGCGTCCACCCGTGCGCGCCTGGAGCTTGGAAAACACGAGCTTCTGCGCGACGCGGTACTTGATCGCGAGCAGTCCCCCGGGTTCGCTGCCGGCAAGCTTCACGTCAGCCCACTGCTCCGCCACCTTTCGCGCCCAGAAGAAGACCTGCTTTTTCGCTGCCCCTCCGGCAAGCGCGTTCTCCAGCACACGCGCATACATCTTCTCGTACAGCCGAGGCACGGAGAGCACGAGCGTCGGACGCACCGTCTGCATGTCGATCGGCACGGTGTCGATCGATTCCGCGTAGGCGATGGAGCAGCCCACGTGGAACATCAAGTAGTGGCCGGCCATGCGCTCGAAAATGTGCGACAGGGGCAGGAAGCTGAGCCCAACCTCGTTGGTCAAGAAGGGGATGGCCGACTCCGCGGCCATCACGTTGGAGTAGAGGTTGTCGTGCGTGAGCATCACGCCTTTCGGCTCACCGGTTGTGCCTGACGTGTAGATCAGCGTTGCGACGTCGTCGGGCTTCACCGCATCCGCAGCCGAGCGATAGGCCGCGTGGCGCGTCTCGTTGTCCACTGTCGCACCCTTGGCTTCGACTTCGGCGAGGGTATGATCGACGCCGGCGTGACGTCCCGCGGCGAAGGTGATCACCGAATGCAGCGCCGGCAACGAGGCGCGCACCTCGGCGACTTTTGCGGCCTGCGCTTCGTCACTGACGAAGATCGCGACGGCGCCGGAGTCGCGGATGATGTAGGCGGCCTGTTCCGGCGGCAGGTTCGGGTAGAGGGGCACGTCGGTGAAGGCGGACGTGACGCACGCATAATCGGCGATAGCCCACTCGGGACGGTTCTCGCTCAGGATGGCCACGCGATCGCCGGCCTTGACGCCCAACTCGGCAAGGCCGAGCGCGACACGGCGCACCCGCTCGGCCAGGGCACGACTCGAGATGGGCTGATAGGTGCCGTTGACCTTGTATTGGAGCGCGTCCGGCTTGTCGTGACGCACGACCGCATCGAAGAACAGCTTGGGAAGCGTGCCGGCTTTGGAGTTGCGCGGACCTCCGGATGATTGCATCACGGTCTCCGACAGGGTGGGCGATCGCGGTGGAGCGATCCGAGTCAGGCGCGAGTATACCAGCACGACCGGGGGGTCGCTACGGGTCGTGCGCTCAGCTCCCCTTTTTGACGGGAATTTTGAACCGTACCGGCGTCAGCGGCGCACCCTTGAGGTTCTTCGCCGTGGCGTCGACGTAGATGGTGTCGATACCGGTGACGTCCGTGGCGATGAGCGTGCGACTCGTCGTGCCGGCGTCCGTAGTGTCCGTGGTCACGGTGAGGTTGCTCCGCACGCCCTCGGTAAACGCGTACACCGAGTCGGTGATGCGGGAGGTCGGATAGGTGGCGGCGATCCGGTAGTGAACGATGATGCCGTTGACGGGAACGCGCGTACCGCCACGCTTGCCGGTGATCGTCACCTGCAGCGCGCTCGATGCCGTGAGCGCGGCCAGCGGCTCGATGGTGCCGGTTGCCGCCATGAGGTCGGGCTGCGCCACGACCTCGAGGGTGGTCGCCGCTGTCTGCAACCGGTCGCCGATGCGCCCGACGACCTGCACGCGCTGCACCGAATCGAAGGCCGTCACGATGCCGTTCGCGTCGATCTTCACGTAGGCCGACGGCGTGGTGACGACGAACGACGCCACGACGCCAGGAATGCTGTCGTCGTTCTGGTTGTATGCCCGGACGCGCAATGGTGCGACGCGACCCAGGCTGTCGCGCAGGGTGTCGTTGACGGCGACGGCGAGCGCCGGCAACTGGAGCGGCGAGATGAACGCGATGCCGTCCGCGAACGTCGGGACGCTTCCACAGGCCAACGCGAGGACACACGTTGCCATCGCGACGAGAAAACGTGGAGCCAGGGGTGTCATGCCAGCTTTGGATCCAGCAGGGCAGCGAGTCGCTCGTAGGCTTGGGCGGCCGGGTCGTCCGGCGCGCGAAGGACCACCGGTTGTCCCGCCGCGAACGCGTCGATCGAGGCCATGGTGCGCGGGATGAAGTCGTCGAACAGGAGCTCGCGCGGGAGGTGTTCCCGCACGAATGCTGACACCCGCTGCGACACTTCGTTCCCCTCCTCGACCATGGTCAGGAGGATGCCGTCGAGCACGAGCTCGGGATTCGTCGCTGTGGCCTCGCGGATGGCGCGCAGGATCTGCGTGGTGGTCTGAAGCGCGAGGGGCTCGGACTGCAGCGGCACGATGACATGCTGGCTGTGTGCGAGCACCCGGCGCATCACGATGCCGAGTCCGGGCGGCGTATCGACGACGACGATGTAGCCGCGGGCGCGGGCACGCTGGAACAACTCACCGAGCTTCGGCGAATCAGCGAACTGCGCCTGATATGTCTCATGCTCCGTGGCCTCGGCGACTGACCCCGCGAGCAGAACCCTCAGCCAGGGTAGCGGTGTGGCGAGCACGACATCCTGGAGCTCGTGCGTGCCAGCGAGCACGTCAGCGAGCCCGGCCGGCTGTGCTGTGCCGGAGAGGCCGACGCCATGTCGAACGGCGCCCTGCGGGTCGACGTCGACCAGCAGGGTTTTTCGGCCGCGTCGCGCGAGGGCACTGGCGATGTTGATGGCGGTGGTCGTCTTGCCGACGCCGCCCTTCTGGCTGACGATTGCGAGTACGCTGCCCACTAGGCCTCTGGCTGCTCCGGCGCGTGCTCCGCCGGGGGTGAGCGAAGCTCGTCGAGCGTCTGGCGGGCGTGGCGCACCCACCGGTCGGCTTCGACGCCGGAGGGCGGTGCGTCGAGGAACGCCTGCAAGTGTGACATGGCTTCGCCGGGTTCGCCCCGCTTGAGGTGGAGGAACGCGAGCCCATAGTGCGCGCCGGAGAGCTGCGGATCGAGCTCGAGCGCGCGGCGGTACGCCCGCACGGCATCCTCGAGGCGGCCTGTGCGCGAGAAGGCGATGGCCATGTTCTGGAGGATGCGCGGATCATTGGGATGATCGCGCAACGCCAGGCGATAGGAGGTGAGAGCCGCGTCGAAATCGCCCTGGCGTTCCAGGGCGAGCGCCTCGTTGAGATAGTCGAGGCGCTGCGGCTTCAGTCCACCGTCCGACTTGCCGCCGAGAAGGCGGCTCAACCAGGACATGCGATGCTCGATCGGGAGGATGATGGAGGTGGGAGCGCCGTGGCCGGTGGCGCGCCGGGCATGCCCATTGAGGGGCAAAGTTAATTCCGCGGAGCAGGGGGTACAACGGCAAGTGTTACTCGCGACATTGAGGAAATGCCTGCCGCGCACGGGAAGTGCTTACTCGATACCGGGCGGAAGGGTAGTTTTTCGATTGTCCCCCACTTCAGGAGCGCGCATGTCCCCACGCCGACCACGGGCCGAGCCGAGCAAGGGGGTCTTCGAAGTCGAATGGCCGATGTTCGGAGAGCTTTCTCGCGCGCTCGCCCTCAAGGTCGTGCGGTCCTACGACCCGCAGATCATCGTCGGCATCGCGACCGCAGGGGTGGTCCCTGGCGCCGTGATCTCGGCGATCCTCGACCGCGAATTTCATTCGATCGTGGTGAGCCGACGGTACCAGGCCGACGTCGAGCGTGAGAATCCCGAGATCTTCGGAGCGGCGCCGATTGCAGTGAAGGGGAGGCGCGTGCTGGTCGTGGACGAGACGTGCGACTCAGGTGCGACAATGCGTCTTGCGGTGAGCGCGATCGTGGACGCAGGGGCGCGGGAGGTGCGGACAGCCGTCGCATTCATGACGGGGTCGTACGAGCCGGATTTTCATGCGCTCGCCACGGAGAGCACCATTGTGCTGCCGTGGGATCGAGAGGTGCTGTTCGAAGGTGAGCTCGTGCCGAATCCGCTCTATCGGGAGACGATCGGGGAGTAGCAGGCGGCCGCGGCTCAACAACCGCTACGCGGCTGCGACCACCGCGGACTCGTAGCTTTCGCCACCGCTCACGGCGCTGTAGATGTGGTCCATGATCTCCGTACTGCCGAGCAGGAACCGGCAGCGCTCGGCGCCCGCGGAGCGACACTCCACTTCCATCACGGCGAGCGGAGCATCGGAGAGGCGGCCGAAGAAGTCGGAGAACATGCCCGACGAAAAGTGACAGCTTGCCTGGTCGAGACCGGCGTCCGGCGTTGCCTCGCCCCAATCGGTCGAGTCGAGCGTCGCCACGGTGTCGTAGAGGTCGCCCACCTGGAGCGAACCCCAGCCGCACTCGCGAAAGAAGTCCGTCGCCTGTTCCTGGAACTCGCTCACTGAGAGCGATTCAGGAGCGCTCTCGCCGCGAGCGGCCAGCCAGCCGCGAAACGCCTCGAACAGCGCAGCGCCGCCCGCGTACCCGGCCTCCTGGAGATAGCCGGCCGCCGCGTAGCCCATGTCGCGCATCAATGCGTTGCGCAGGCCCCCCAGGGCATCCCGCGTAATGGCGACCATCCCGCTTCCCGTGAGATCCATTCGTCCCCCTCCGTATTGCTGATGCGTGATCTGTCGTGTTGACGGCCCGGAAGGCGTTGTCGTCACGCCGAACCGGCGCGCCTGAGCAACTCCGCCTCATCGATCGTCTCGATACCGAGCATGCGAGCCTTCTCCAGCTTGCTGCCCGCCTCCTCACCGACGACGACCGCCGTGGTCGCCTTCGACACGCCACTCGTCACGCGCCCACCCTGCGATTCGATGAGCGCGGTCGCGTCGCCACGCGAAAGCGTGGGAAGCGAACCGGTGACGACGAACGTCATTCCCTTGAATGCGCCTCCGACGCTGACCGAGACCGGTTCCGTCATGTTGACCCCGGCCTCCTTCAGCTCGTCCACGAGGACTCGCGCTGATTCGTCCGCGAAGTATGCGGCGACGGCGATCGCGATCGTCTCGCCCATGCCGTGAATGGCGAGAATCTCGTCCTGCGTGGCCCGCGACAACGCTTCCATGGTGCCGAACTGTCGCGCGAGCAATTGTGCCGCCGTCTGTCCAACGTGGCGGATGCCGAGTCCGAACAGCAGTCGCGAGAGAGGCTGTGTCTTCGAGGCCTCGATGGCGTTCACGAGATTCTCGGCGCCCTTCTTCGCGAAGCCCTCCATGGCGATGAGCTGTTCCGTCGTGAGGCGATACAGGTCGGCGACGTCGTGCACTGCTCCCTCCACGACGAGCTGCTCGATCCGCGCATACGAGAGACCGCGAATGTCCATCGCACCGCGCGAGACGAAGTGCACCATCGCCTCGAGCTGGCGCCCGGGGCACATGACGTTCGGGCAGTAGATCGCAACTTCCCCTTCGGGCCGGACCACCGGTGTCGCGCAGGAGGGGCAGGTCCTGGGCGGCTTGGCTTTTTTCGGCGGATTCTCAGGATCTCGCTTCTCCGGCACCGGGCCGATGATCTGGGGAATGACGTCACCCGCGCGCTTCACCAGCACGACATCCCCCTCGCGGAGATCCTTCGCGATGACGAGATCGAAGTTGTGGAGCGTCGCGAGCTGCACCGTGGTCCCACCAATCTCCACCGGCTCGAGCACCGCATAGGGATTGAGCGCGCCAGTGCGGCCGACGTTCACGCCGATCCTGATCAGCGTCGTCTCGGCGATGTCCGGCGCGAACTTGCGCGCGATGGCCCAGCGCGGCTCGCGGCCGCCGACTACCCCGAGCTCGTCCTGGAGCCGCAGCGAATCGACCTTGATCACGCCGCCATCGATGGCGAAGTCGAGTTCCGCGCGCAGCCGTTGCTCGACGTCGTGCGCCCAGGCGTGCACCTCGTCCATGGTCGCGCAGCGTTGGCGATTGGGCGCCACGGGAATGCCCCACCGCGCCAGCGTGGCGAGCAGCTCCCACTGGGTCTCGAAGGCGACCGGGGCGCCAGGTGGCAGTGCGACCGCGTAGCCGAAGAAGCGCAAGGGCCGCCGCGCCGTGGCCGCGGGATCGAGTTGGCGCAGCGATCCCGCGGCGGAGTTGCGCGGATTGGCGAACACCGGCTCGCCGGCGGCGACGCGCTCCTCGTTGAGCTTCTCGAAGAGGCTGAAGGGCAGGTAACACTCTCCGCGTACTTCCAGCAGCGGTGGAACGTCGTCCCCGCGCAGCCGCAGCGGAACGTCGCGCAGCGTGCGGAGGTTCGCCGTCACGTCTTCGCCGACGGTGCCGTTGCCGCGCGTGGTTCCCGTGGTGAATATGCCATTCTCATACGTGAGGCTCACCGCCGTGCCGTCGATCTTGAGCTCCGTCACGTAGCCGGCGCGCTGCGCGTCGTCGCCGACGAGCCGGGCGATGCGGCTCTCCCACTCATTCAGCTCCACCGCGGTGAAGGCGTTGCCCAGTGAGATCATGGGAATGAGATGGGTGTGCTTGGCGAGCGCGCTGGCCGGTTCGGCGCCGACGCGCATCGTCGGCGAGTCGGCGGTGCGCAGCGCCGGCTGTTCGCGCTCGATGTCCTGGAGCTCACGAAACGCGCGGTCGTACTCGGCATCGGAGAGCGATGGCCGGTCGTCGATGTAGTAGTCGTGCGACGCCTGCTGCAGCAGCGCGCGCAGCTCGGCGGCGCGCTGGTCGGGCGGAACATTGCTCATTGCGACGCCGCTCAGCCCTTGGCTTCTTCCTCGAGCACCTGCATCGAGACGGTGACGAGCCGCTCCAGCTCCTCGTCGGCCGCCTTGGGGAGGAGGGTTTCGGCCCAGATGTGATCTTCACCCTTGGCGTAGCGATCGAGTAGGCGCCTGAGGAAGCCGACGAGCGCGACGCGCTGGAGCTCGGCCTTCCGCTGCGCCACCGAGACGTCCTGCTGGCTGTGCAGCAGCGTCTCGAAGCGATGGGCGTTACGGAGCGCCGTGGCGGTGAGGGACGCGACCGTCTGGCAGAAGCGGACGTCGACTTCGCTGAAGGGCTGTGCCTCGCGCTCGGTGCGCAGGAAGATGGCGCCGATGACGGAGCCCTCCCAGCGGATCGGGACGACAACGATCGAGCGGACGTTGCGGAGATCGAGCTGCGACTTGATGCTGCGGAGCATCGGATCGTTGGCGGCGTCAGGGATGAACACCGTTTCGCCGCTCTCGAAGGCGCGCTTGAGCTCAGGGTAGCGATTGAGGTCCACGACGAGATTGCGGATCGTCGGATCCTCGTAGCTGGCGACGAGGCGAACCTCGTCCTTGTCACCGGACAGGAAGATGGCGCAGCGGTCGAGCCCGAAGGTCTCGCCGAGCTTTCGTGCGATCGCCTGGAGGACGTCCACGAAGTGCAGCGAGGCCGAGACTTCCTGGAGGATGTCGACGATGTGCGCGAGGTGGTCGCGCTCGCGCGTCAGCTCGGCTACGCGGTCGCGCAGCCGGGCGAGGTCGTCAGCGTGCGGCTGGTGCGTCTCCGTGCTCGGATTCTCTGAAGTCTGGTCGGGGTTCAGCGTTTCCATCTTGGCCGGCCTGGTGCGCGTTGAACTCTTCGCCGTCGAAGCGGATGACCCGATTGCGCCCCGTTTCCTTGGCGACGTACAGCGCATCGTCCGATGAGCGTACGAGGTCGTCGGCTTCCCGGATTTTCTCGTGGGGCCACGAGGCGACGCCGAAGCTGGCCGTGCGCGTCAGGGTCCCACCGGGAAACGTGAATGTATGCCCCTCGATGCGATTGCGCACCCTTTCGGCGAAGGTGTAGGCGTCGTCGATCAGGGCGCCGGGAAGGAGGAGCATGAACTCCTCGCCGCCGTAGCGTCCCACGCGATCGATCTCGCGCGCCTCCTCGCGGAGGATGGCGGCGAGCTGCTTGAGCACCTCGTCGCCGGCTTGATGTCCGTAGGTGTCGTTGACGCTCTTGAACTTGTCGAGGTCGGCCATGACGAGCGAGAAGGGCTCGTCGAGTCGCTTGGCGTGCGCGAACATCTCGTCGATGCGCTCGTTCAGGTGTCGGCGGTTGTCGAGCCCCGTGAGCGCGTCTGTCTGGGACATGTAGCGGAGCCGCTCGTTGACCTCGAGCAGCTCCCGTTCGCGCTCTTCGAGGGCGTCCTGGAGCCGCTTGATGCGCAGCATGGAGCGGAGGCGCGCCTTGAGCTCGGCGAAGTCGATGGGCTTGGTGATGTAGTCGTCGGCGCCGGCCTCGAGCCCCTCGACCTTGTCCTCGGTGGAATCGAGGGCGGTCTGCATGATGATGGGGATGAACGGCAGGTCGCTGTTGCCCTTGATCTGTCGGGCGACCTCGATGCCGGAGATCTCCGGCATCATGACGTCGAGCAGGATCAGGTCCGGGGGTGTCTTGACGACGTAGGCCAGCGCATCCATGCCGTTGTAGGCGGAGGCGGTGTGGTAGCCCCAGCTTTCGAGGCGGACCTTGAGGACCTCGATGTTGTCCTCGTGGTCGTCGACGATCAGGATGCGGGCGGGCGGCGGCGCGGCCGGCTTGTCGGCCGCTGGAGTGGGCGCGACGAGGTCAGCCGGCATTCTGTGCGGTGTCCTTCCCCAGGAAGCGCTGCACTTCCGCCACAACGGCGCGAGGCTCGCACGGCTTGGCAAGGTAGCCGTCGCAGCCGACTTCCATCGCCTTTTCGCGATCGGACGCCAAGGCGTGGGCGGTGAGGGCGATGATGGGGATGTCGCGTGTGGCGGGATCGTGCTTGAGCACCTGCGTGGCTTCCCATCCGTCGATGATCGGGATGGAGATGTCCATGAGGATGAGGTCGGGTTTTTCTGCGCGTGCCTTGGCAATGCCTTCTTCGCCATTCAACGCCTCGCTCACCTCGTAGCCGAAGTGGCGCAAGATGGTGGAATAGACGATGCGGTTGTCTTCATTGTCCTCGACGAGCAGGACAGTCTTTCCATTGCTAGCCATGTACAGGCCTCACGCCGCTGGGCACGTGGTAGTTCGGCTGACGGGCCGCGGGCGAGCGGCGACGCGTCAGGGCGCTCGTCAGGACGAAGTGTCCGCTGAACGGGCGCCGGGAAATCCTTGCATTTGGGACGAACATTTGACCGATCACCAACTGGCTCTCGGCACGCAATTTCCAAACCACGGGCACAACCCCCTAACCCGAACGATCATGTCATACGCTGGTCCCACGAAGTCACGCCCCGAAGGCGCCTCCGACCTGGATGCCATTGCGCGCCGCGTAGCCGCCGCGCGCCGTCCAGTCGCACCGGCGACTCGCGGTTCTGATTGGCAGCAGCTGGCCGTGTTCGGCGCCGGGCTGGCGCTGGGCATTGCGGTGGGCGCGGGGATCGCGCTCCTCACCGCGCCTCAGACGGGCGCAGAAATGCGGGCCGACCTTCAGTCCGGCACCCGTCGCACCACGCGGGCGATCGGGCGACGGAGCCGGAACGCGTGGCTCGACCTCCGCGACGAGCTGCGCGGCGCCACGGAGTCGATCAGCCGCCGCAAGTCGCGTCGTGCGGCAGAACGTGCACGACGCGATGAACTGGCGCGGGAGTCGGAGACGCCATAGCCGACCGGGGACTATCGAACGTCCTTGATCTCCTCGGCGGCTTCCGACTGATACTTCCGGTCATTGAACTCGGAGGGAGACCCCTTGATCGTGGCGTCGTACTCGGCGCGTGCGCGCTCCTTGTTGTCGCGCGCCTTGTACACACGTGCGAGGTCGAGATGGTGCACGAGGCGCCCCGGCTCGATGGCCACCGACTCCTCCATGTATTTCTGCGCATCGTCCCAGCTCGCGGAGTCGAACACCTTGCCCCCGAGGAACGTCTTGGCCATGAAGCGCGTCATGCCGCTGAGCCGCATGACGTTGTAGTTCCACATGCCCATCACGTGCAGCGCGCCCGGATGACGCGGGTTGAGCTTGAGCGCCTCGAGTGCCTGTGTCCGCACGTCACCCGCGTACTTCACCTGATCGCGCTTGCCCAGCGACAGTGCCTTGCGGCCGAGGGCGCGCGCGAGAATGTAATGCCCCTCGGCGTCGTTGGAATTCGCCTCCACGGCGCGACGTGCGTATTGTTCCCCGAGCGCGTACAGCCGGTCGCGCTCCTTCTCGTCCGGATTGAACTCGCCGACGTCGACGGCTTCGCGCGTCGCCTTCCACAGTGCCTCGTAGTTCTTCGAGTCGACCTTGATCGCCTCTTCATAGTGATGGAGCGCACTCGGCGCATTGAATGCCGCATGGTCCTTGTCGCCGAGCGCAATGTGGTCGGCGGCCGACTGCGCCCTGAGACGGGTCGGCGCGACGGCCAGAGTGACCACGACCGCGGCGCCCAGGAGGCGGCGTGAGGTGGCGAACGAAACGAACATGAGAGACTCCATGATACGGGTGAACGATCGGACGCTTGTTCCGACGGGTGGGTTCGGAGACGCGCAGCTGGTGCGACGGAGACCGGGCCAGGCCCTCCGCCAGAATATGGATACCCCAGAGAACACTGAATGCTCGCGCTAAGACTCATCGAGCGCAAACGCGACGGGGGGCACATCGAGCCAGGCGAGTGGCGCGCCCTTGCGTATGCGTACGCGGCCGGCCATGTGCCCGACTACCAGATGGCGGCGTTTCTCATGGCGTGCTTTCTCCGCGGGCTCGACCGCAGCGAGACGCAGGCACTCACCGAAGCCATGCTGCGCAGTGGAGACGTCCTCGAACTGGGATATCTCAATCGCCCGCGCATCGACAAGCACTCCACCGGCGGCGTCGGCGACAAGGTGTCGATCGTCCTCGCGCCGCTGATCGCCTCGCTCGGCGTGGCCGTCCCGATGATGTCGGGGCGGGGGCTGGGTCATACCGGTGGAACGCTCGACAAGCTCGAGTCGATTCCCGGCTTCGAGACGAACCTCGCGCTCCACGAGGCCAAGCGACTGCTCGAGACGCTGAATTGCGCGCTGTTCGGGCAGACGGAGGAGATCGCGCCGGCCGACAGGAAGATGTATGCGCTCCGCGACGCCACCGGCACTGTCGAGTCCATCCCGCTCATCGCGGCGAGTATCATGAGCAAGAAGCTCGCGGAAGGATTGACCGGACTCGTGCTCGACGTGAAGCGCGGCTCGGGGGCATTTCTCCCTGACATCGAACGGGGGCTGGAACTCGCGAACACGATGATCGCGCTCGGCGCCGACCAGAAGTGTCCAGTCGTCGCGCTGGTGACAGCGATGGATCGGCCACTGGGCCGTGCGTGCGGCAACGCGCTCGAGGTGGAAGAGTCGATCGCCGCGCTCAAGGGCGAAGGGCCGGCGGACCTCATGGAGGTGACGTACGCGCTGGGCGCGGAGATGTTGCTGCTCGCCAACGCCGCGACGGACCGCGGGGAAGCGCGCGGCATGATGGAGCGCGAGATCGCATCGGGGAAGGCCGCCGAGCACTTCCAGAAGATCATCGAGGCGCAGGGGGGCAACCCGTCGGTGGTGGACGATCCGGCGATCCTGCCGCAGTCGAAGGAGGTCGAGCTGTTCACGGCATCGCGTCGTGGGTTCATCGCCC
>JBBQDT010000109.1:0-13453 GCA_038319955.1 Gemmatimonadales bacterium
TTCGCGCTCGACGTGTACGGCGCGTTGCGCGCCCACGGCTACGTGCCGACGAACAGGGTGGCGAATCTCCAGTTCGCGGGTGTGGCGGCCGCCGCACTCAGGCGCGACGGCGTGATCGTTGGAGCAGCCGATCCGCGACGCGATGGCATCGCGGCCGGCGTGCGCTAGTTGGTGTCCGTACCTTTCGAGTATGACGAGTCAGCTCGAGTAGTACGCGGCGTTCTCGGCGATGTACGCCTTCGTGAGATCGCACCCGTACGCCGTCGCCGCACCCGGACCGGCGCCGAGCCGAACCTCGAGGTCCACAGTCTCCACCGCGAGTGCCTTCCGCACGACGTCATCGTCGAAGTCGAGGCGCGTGCCTCCCTTCACGACCTGGTAGCCGTTGATCCAGGCGTCGGTGGTGTCCGGGACGATCGTGCAGTCGAAGCACTTGCCCACGGCCATCAGCAGGCGGCCCACGTTTGGATCGGCGCCGTGCACCATCGTCTTCACGAGCGGCGAGTTCACAATCGACTTCGCCACACGGCGCGCATCCGCCACATCCACCGCACCGTTCACGGTGACGCGCAGCAGATGCTCGGCGCCTTCGCCATCGCGCGCGAGCATTTCCGTCATGCGGATGCAGCCAGCGAGGAGCTCGTCGTAGAACACGGCTTCGTCCACCGGGCCGGCGAGCCCGTTCGCCAGGATGACGCAGGTGTCCGATGTGCTCGTGTCACCGTCCACCGACAGCATGTTGAAGCTCAACGCCACGGCGTCGCGGAGCATGCGGTCCAGCGTCGGCGCGTCGATGGCTGCGTCGGTGAAGATGTAGGACAACATCGTCGCCATGTTGGGCTCGATCATCCCAGAGCCCTTGGCCACCCACGTGATGGTCGCGTCGCCGACGCTGACCGAGATCGCCTTCGCGTAGGTGTCCGTCGTCATGATCCCCTCGGCGCCCACGAGCGGGTCGTCGTGGAGGTCGTTGGACATACCGACGAGGCCGCGCTCGATCTTCTCGATCGGAAGACCCACGCCGATGACACCGGTGGAGCTCACCAGCATCCGGTTGGCCGACGTGCCGAGCTCCGTGGCGGCCGCGGCCGCCATGCGCCGCGCGTTCTCCACTCCCGCCGCGCCGGTGGCGACATTGCTCACCTTGCTGTTGACCACGATGCCACGCAGCACGCCTTCCCGGATGGTCTCTCGGCCAAGGATCACCGGTGCGCCGGGGAAATGATTCCGGGTGAAGACCGCTGCCGCAGCGGCGTCGACATCGCTGGCGAAGAGTGCGAGGTCCTTGGCCGTGGGCTTGAGGCCGCAGTTGCGGCTGGCGCAACGGAAGCCGCGCGGGAACCGGGGTCGATCGTGGAAGGGCATGCGAGCAACCTATTCCCTGAAGGGCGTCTGTCTACCGGTGCCTATGTTGAGGAATCTTTTGCGGCGTGTCGATTTGGCGCCCCGTCGTTCGACGTGTAGGTAGAAGCCGGCTTCCCTGCGCGCTGCTGCTCATGAAAGCTGGTGCAACCGGAGACCTGACAATGCGATTCATGATGATCATCAAGGCGAACAACGACACCGAGGCCGGGGTGATGCCGAGCACCGACCTCATCCTCGCGATGGGCAGGTACAACCAGGAGCTGGTGCAGGCCGGTGTGCTGCTCGCGGCCGACGGGTTGCAAGCCAGCGCCAAGGGTGCGCGCGTGAGGTTCTCGGGCGACAAGCGCACGGTGGTGGACGGCCCGTTCGCCGAGACGAAAGAGCTCATCGCGGGGTTCTGGATGATCCAGGTGAAGTCGAAGGAAGAGGCGATCGAATGGGCGCGACGCGTGCCGCACCCGCCGGGCACCGAGGATTCGGAGATCGAGGTGCGCCAGGTGTTCGACGCCGCCGACTTCGCGCCGCAGCTCGCCGGTTCGGAGGAAGGTCGCGCGGTGATGAAGGCTGCAAAGGAATTCCGAGAGCGCACGCGCTCCTGATCGAACTGACAACTATTTCGGGGAGAACTGAAACGATGCGATTCATGATCATGCGCATGGCCGACAAGGACACCGAGGCTGGCGTGATGCCGAGCGAGGCGCTGCTGACGGCGATGGGCGGCTATATGGAAGAGATGACGAAGGCTGGCGTGATGATCGGCGGCGAAGGCCTGCACCCCAGCTCCAAGGCAACTCGCCTCAAGTTCTCGGCGGGCAAGCCCACGCTCACCGACGGCCCATTCACCGAGACGAAGGAGATGATTGCCGGCTACTGCATGATCCAGGTGAAGTCGAAGGAGGAGGCAATCGAGTGGCTGAAGCGCTGGCCGGCGATGGATGGCAATGGCAACGTGGAGCTGGAGCTGCGTCAGGTGTTCGAGGCGGAGGACTTCGGCGAGGAGTTCACCCCCGAACTGCGCGAGCAGGAGGAGAAGATGCGCGCCGAGCAGGCGGCGCAGCAACGCTGACTCCTGACACCCAACTGACACGAGAAGGAGACGTACAATGTCACGCGCAACGAAGATCAACGCCTCGCTGTGGACCGCCCAGACGCTGCTCGCCCTGCTCTTCCTGTTCGCCGGCACGATGAAGTTCGTGATGCCGGCGGCCGAGATGGCAAAGCAGTCTCCGCTGCCGGTCGGCTTCCTCCACTTCATCGGCGTCTGCGAAGTACTCGGCGGACTCGGGATGATTCTCCCTGGCCTGACGCGCATCCGTACCGGATTGACGCCGCTCGCCGCCGCGGGGCTCCTGATCATCATGATCGGCGCGGTGGTGGTGACGGTCGCGACCTTGCCGGTATCAATGGCTGCGCTTCCCTTCGTGACGGGCTGTCTGGCGGCGTTCGTGGCCTATGGCCGATGGCGCGTGGCGCCGCTGCGCAACCGCAACGTCGACATCTCGAGCGCTCGTCTGACGTAGCGGTCCCGCGGTCGCCGCGCTCCTGGTGGGGACGACACGAGGCCTGCCCCAGCCTTTCAATAGGGCGACGCACGCGGTTACCATTCGCCGAGATGAACTCGCGGCTGGTTGGCCGATTCGCGGAATCGCTGCTGCTGTGCCTCGCGCTCGCCTGTGGCGGTGCGCCCGACGACTCGAACGTCTTTCGCGGTCGTGGGCTCAAGGCTGCCGCGGTGTCGCCTGCCGCTGAAGCCGCCATCTATCAGGCTGCGGTTCACGCGTCGTTCGATCCGGATCCGTCGCTCGTGCTGCTCGTGCACGCGCGCAAGCTGCCAACGGTGGCCGGCTACGACGGCGGCGCTCAGATGCCCGCGGCCCTCGTGACCGCGCTGCGCGATCGCGATGTGGTGAGCGGCACTTGCGACCCCACGCGCGAAGCCGCGAAAACGCCGCGCTGTCCGGGGTCGCGAACGGGGTACGTCATCCGAGGCTCCCCGGTGATGCAGGTGGGACGCGACACGGTGCAGATGAACTTCGCCGCCGAGGTGTTCGGCCCTGACAAGGGCACGGCGCCGCAGTCGCTCCGCTTCGAGAAGATCTACCAGTTCGTCGGCAGCGGGACGCAGTGGCGCGTCGCGCGCGAGGCGCGGGTGCGGCTGCCGAACTAACGGGTGACGACCACCGACGCACACCGCGCCATCGACGCCGTCTGGCGCATCGAGTCCGCCAGGCTGATTGCCGGTCTCGCGCGCATCGTGCGCGACGTCGGACTCGCCGAGGATCTCGCGCAGGACGCACTCGTCGCTGCGCTGGAGAAATGGCCGGAGTCCGGAGTGCCGGACAACCCTGGCGCATGGCTCATGGCCACCGCGAAGCATCGCGCCATCGACCACATGCGGCGCAACGCGCTACTCGAGCGCAAGCACGAACAGCTCGGCTACGAGCTCGAGGCACAGATCGAGCGCGCCATTCCGGACCTCGACGCCCAGCTCGACGACCACGTCGGCGACGACCTGCTGCGGCTCGTCTTCACGGCGTGCCACGCCGTGCTCTCCACCGAAGCGCGCGTCGCGCTCACCCTCCGCCTGCTCGGCGGTCTGACGACGGATGAGATCGCGCGCGCGTATCTCGTCCCCGAGTCGACTATCGCGCAGCGGATCGTTCGCGCAAAGCGCACGCTCGCCGATGCCGACGTCGGATTCGAGGTGCCGCGTGGCGCCGAGTTCACCGCGCGCCTCGCCTCAGTGCTCCAGGTCATCTACCTGGTGTTCAACGAGGGATACTCCGCCACGGCCGGCGAAGACTGGCTGCGTCCCGCGCTGTGTGAAGACGCCCTGCGGCTCGGGCGGATCCTCGCGGGGCTGATGCGGGACGAGGCGGAAGTGCACGGTCTGGTGGCGCTGATGGAGATTCAGGCCTCGCGTTCGCGGGCGCGCGTGGGTCCGGGTGGCGAACCGGTGCTGCTGCTCGAGCAGGATCGCTCGCAGTGGGATCAACTGCTCATTCACCGTGGACTCACCGCGCTCGCGCGCGCCGAAGAGCTCAGCGAGCCACGCAGTGCATACACGCTGCAGGCCGCCATCGCGGCGTGCCATGCGCGGGCGCGAACGGCTGACGCCACGGACTGGCCGCGCATCGCTGCGCTGTACGACGCGCTCGGCACGCTCAGGCCGTCGCCGATCGTCGAGCTCAATCGCGCCGTGGCGATCTCGATGGCATTCGGAGCCGCCGCAGGCCTCGAGCTCGTCGATGCATTGCGGTCCGCGCCGTCGCTCAAGAACTATCACCTTCTGCCCAGCGTGCGCGGCGACTTCCTCATCAAGCTCGGCCGCTTCGACGAAGCCCGCGCGGAACTCGAGCGCGCGGCGTCGCTCACGCGCAACGAGCAGGAGCGAAAACTGCTGCTCGCGCGCGCGGCGTCCTGCGCGGTGACGACTTGAAGTGATTTTGGTACGGCGGGCAGCCGATCGATGACGCTCGGATGACGTTGCGCGATACACTCCGGGTACCTCATCGGAGTCGCATCGAATGCCATACGCACTATGGAGCCGAGGGCGGTTGATTGGCCACACGGACCTGGGGTTTGTGCGGTGTTTGCCCAACCGACGAACGGGCTGGTTCCATCCGACGGCGGAGGGTGAGCGGGTGATGGCGATCGCCGTTGCCGTGCCGCCCGCCATCGAGGCGTACGTCGCGCGGACGCGTGAGCTCACCTGCGACGTATCGGAGGTGCAGGATGAACTGGATCGGTCCACGGAGGGCGCTGATCTCTCGGCGGCCTTTCACCATCTCGAGGCGCTCGACTTCCAGCTGCGAAGGGACGACGGGTCTGTCGTGCCGACGGAGGATGTGGGCATCGTGGACACGCATCGGCTCATCGCGCTCGCCCGTGAGTTGACCGAACACGAAGAAGCCGAGGAATGGGGCGACGTGGGTGACCTGTTCCACGACGACGATGACGACGCTGCCGAGTCGATCGACGACATGCTGTTGGAGAGCGACGATTTTCGCGAATGGGCCATCGGAAATGTGGGTCGAGCGGCCCATCCGCGCTATCAGATCCAGGTCGCGCTGTTCGATGATGCGGTCATACCGTAGTTCCGCGCTGTGCATCCGCTTCGGCGAGCGACTTGAGGTTGGCGAGTCCCCGCTCGAAGTCACCGCCGACGATCTTGTCCATGCTGGTGACGAGCGAGAACGCCTTGAGCGCGGTGTTCTGCTTGCCGGTCATGGTCCAGGAGACCTGCGTTCCACTTGCCGCAGGGCTCAGCGCGAATTCCGTGACGTTGGACGACTTGAATGGCTTGAGGAAGTCGAGATCGATGAGGACACGTTCGTTTGCCCTACTGTCCGTGATCGTCATGGAGCCTTCGCCCGCTTTCTTGTTGCCGGACCAGGCGTATCTGGCTCCGACTCCGGCCGGTGCGCCTGAATGGGTGCGCTGCATGGTGGGGTCGAGCTTCTCCCACGGCGACCACTCGGGCCAGCGGTGGAAGTCGTTCATGTAGGGGAACACTGCGGCGGGCAGCGCGGCGATGGTGGTGGAGCGCTGGACGCGAAACGCGTCGGGTCGTGTCGCGATAGTGATGCCGAGTGCCACGATGATGACCAGGACGACGATGCCGATATTCATCCACATGGGAGAGCCTCTCGAGGTGCGAGTGACGGAACGAACTCCTCATTGCGCTGCGGTGTCTCAGGCAGGACGATCGGCTAGTGCGATCATCCGCTTCGTGAGCCGTTCATCGCCGATGTTGGCGGCGATCGCGTCGAACGAGGGTGAGACAGCGCGCCACTGCAACTCGTCCACGTCGCGGAAGAGTGGTGCATCGGTGCGCAGGGTGGCGAGCGTCTTGAACAGCAGGGCCAGCTCCAGCTGTTTGCCGAGTGTGTCGGGAGGAAAGCGTTCGATCGGTCCGTAGCGTTCGATGAGTCGTGCGGACGTCTTGGCGCCGTAGCTCGGGATGCCCGGATAGCCGTCGGCCGAGTCGCCGACGAGGGCGAGATAGTCGGGGATGTATTGCGGATCCACGCCGAACTTCGTGCGAACGCCGTCAGCGTTGCGTATCTGTCCGCTCTTGCGGTCCACCTGCACGACGCGGTCGCCGACGACGCATTGCGAGAGATCCTTGTCGGGTGTCCAGATGCACACTTTCTGGACGCGGTCGTCCGCGGCGGCGAGATGCGCGGCGGAGGCGAGTGCGTCGTCCGCCTCGAGCTCCTCCATCGGCCACACCACGACACCCATCGCCGCGAGCGCTTCCTCGAGTGGATGGAACTGCGCCCAGAGCGCGGGGTCGATGCCCTCGCCCGTCTTGTAGCCGGGCCAGAGGTCGTTGCGAAACGATTCGATCACGTGGTCGGTGGCGACGCCCACGTGTGTGGCGCCCTCCTCGATCATCTGCGCCACCGTGTTGAGCACGCCGGCCACCGCGCCGAGCGGTGGGTCCATGCCCTTGAAGCGACGAACGCCAAAGAAGTGGCGAAAGAGCTCGTAGGTGCCATCGATGAGGTGAACGATCATGCGGGCTCGCTCCGGGTGCTCATCGCCAGAAGGGAATCACGAGTGGTTGCCGCCACGACGCCTTTGCCAGCGCCGCGCTGTCCGTGGGCAACTCGGCGGGTGGCACCTGCAGTACGCTGATGACGTGACGACCGTGCGGCAGCGAGTCCACCGGGATGTATGCGATCATGCCCTTGAGCCCGGTGCCGGGATGCTCGTAGAACGCAAACGACACCGACGGCTGCGGCGCGCCGTCGAGCGTGACGGCATGGATCTTCGTGAGGCACGCGAGCACCGGCATCACGAGCGAATCGTCGAGGAAGGGGTCGGCACCAATTGAAACGCCGCGATCCTGCAGCGGTTTGAGCGTCGGACACGTGCGCGCGACCGCCGCATTGTGCCTCGGCGGTGAGAACGGGACGAACAGCTTGACGTACGGGTCGCGAATGATGTCGGACTGGATGGACGGGACGCGCGAGTACGTCTCTCCTTCCTCGCGCTGGTTCTCGTAATACTGGTAGCGCACGCCGTGGTCGCGCGACGCAGCGAAGAAATCGTAGCTGTTCATCGACAAGCGGTCGCCCTGCACCAGCCGGTCGACCGCAGAGAGCATGATGAGTGCGCCGAGAGCGACGTAGAGCAAGGCGATCGCGCGCGTACGGCCCACGTTGGTGATGATGGTCCACATCATCGGCCCGAGCAGTCGCATGAGGTTGATCGCGTACGCGAACCGCAGCATGCCGGAGATGACGCGATAACCGCGCGATTCGCGCGACATCGTCTCGCCGTACTTCTTGTCGATCAGCGTTGCGCTCAAGGGGATGAAGACGAACAGGGCCATCAGCGGCCAGAAGAACCCGGATATCTTCTGGCCGTGATTGAACGCCAGCGCGAGCAGGTATGCGATGGCCGCCAGCGAGCCGCCCATCATCGTGGAGTAGACGAACAGGATGACGATGAGCAGGCCGGCAGAGAAGACGAGGCTGCAGAAGTTGTCGAGCCTGGCGATTGCTCTCCCCAGGTCGGGGATCTTCTGCCGATAGAGGTCCCTGGCGATCGGACCGATCTTCGCTTCTTCCCATTTGATGCCTCTCGGGAAGACGGACTGCACACCGAGCAACGCCACCCAGTATCCGCGGGCGATGAGGTGCATCATGAAGGTGGCGATGAGCGTGAACGCGATCGCCTTGGCGTAGAGCGCGATGGTGAACAGCACCACCCCGGACGTGTCCGACGCGTGAGGCTGGAGACGGCGGAAAAGGGCCTCGATGAGGCCCGGCAGCTGGAACGTGGCGAACACGAACGCGCCGGAGAGGAACAGCTCGAGTTCCCATGTAGGGCTCGTGAGCTGCCCAGCCTCCTTGAGCTCGGGATCGTACGGTCCGGCGAAGCTGTCGCCGTCGGCAGTCGTCTCGGTGAGCTCGGGCGTGGTCACGTCGGGGGTGTGGCGGGTTGGGCGGGCGTGGAGGAGCTAAGGTAGGCTGCGCGCGCGAGGCGCGTCCAGCACCCGCACCGGAAACGACAAGGCTGCCGGCGGGCGCAATGCCCACCGGCAGCCTTCGCGTTTTAACGAGCTACGTACGACTAGCGCGACTGGCTACCGCCGTGCTGCTCGCCGGGCTTGCGGTTTTGCTTCTTGCCGTCGCCGTCGCGGCCGCCCTTCGCCATGCGAGTCTTCATTTCGGCGACGTTCTTGTCGAACTGGACACGCTGGGTGCTGTTGAGGATGGCGCGCATCTCATTGACCTGCGCGGTACGACGCTGCTCCATCTCCGCTCGGCGAGCGCCGAAACCGGTGGTGTCGCCGCGCTGGCGCTCGGTGCGCGCCTGGGCGGTCTTGCGCTGTGCGTCGAATTGCGCGCGCTGACGCTCGCGCAACGCGGTGACCTTCGCCTTCTGGTCTGCGTTGAGGGTGATGTCCTTGAGCAGCATGCCGCCCGGGCCGCCACGACCTCGGCGAGCTCCGTCCTGCTGGGCACCGTTCTGTCGCTCGGGGCGCGTCGCCGCCTGCGCGGAGGCGACGTTCGCGCCACTCAGGGAGAGCGCCATGCCGAGGCCGGTGATGATGAGAATCTTTCGCATCTCTATCTCCTGAAGTGATATGGAAACCTCCGCAGTTCAGCGCGATTCGCCGCGCGGCACGGAGTGGTTGCGACAGGTGATACGCCTCCCACTGTGGAGGGGTCCGCACACCGTCACGAACCGCACCGGGGCGTCTCGAACGGTCGCGACGGCGACACGAACCGCGTGGCGCGGTTGGACGTTTACGTCAGCGGTGGGAACGCGCGTTCGATCAGGAGCTCGAAGGGAGCGGCTGACGGGAGCGTGCCGAAACACAGGCCGTGCGTCTCACCCAATCGCGACTCGCAGAACGCGTCTGCAACCGTCGAGGTGCCACCGCGCATCAGGATGGACGCCTGCAGTGCGAGCGCCATCCGCTCGACGACGTGGCGGGCGCGTGATTCCATGTTCTCGAGGCGACCGACTTCGCCGCGCAGCCGATCGACCTCCGCATCGAGTAGCACGTGTCCGCCGCATGCCGCGTCCAACTCCGCGAAGAGTGCTTCACCGGTCTCCGGCTCGCGGGTGAGCGCACGCAGGACGTCGAGACACTGGATGTTGCCGCTGCCCTCCCAGATGGAGTTGAGTGGGGACTGCCGGAACAGCCGCGACAGCAGCGACTCCTCGACGTAGCCGGCGCCGCCGAGACATTCCTGCGCCTCGTTGACGAACGGTGGGCACCGCTTGCACACGAAATACTTGCCGATGGCCGTCGCGATACGCGCAAACGCTGCCTCGTGTGCATCGCGCGCGGATGCATCGATCGCCCGCGCGACGCGCAGCGACAGCGCCACCGCCGCCTCGGACTCGAGCGCCATGTCGGCGAGCACGTTGCGCATCAACGGCTGGTCGATCAACTGCCGTCCGAACGCGCGCCGGTGACGCGCGTGATGGATGGCCTGCACCAATGCCTGCCGCATGATGCCGCTCGAGCCGATGAGGCAATCCTGTCGCGTGAGCGCCACCATCTGGAGGATCGTCGCGATGCCGCGCCCCTCGTCGCCCAGCATCCAGGCAACGGCGCCCTGAAACTCCACCTCGCTGCTTGCGTTGCTCCAGTCACCCAGCTTGTCCTTGAGCCGCTGGATGCGAATCGCGTTGAGCGTTCCATCCGGCGCAAATCGTGGGAGGAGGAAGCAGGTGAGGCCGGCGTCGGCCTGCGCGAGGACGAGAAACGCGTCGCACATGGGCGCGGAGAAGAACCACTTGTGCCCGACGAGATCATACAGCTCGCCAGGTCCCTTCGCCGCGACTGGCGTGGCGCGCGTCGCGTTGGAGCGTACGTCCGAGCCACCCTGCTTCTCCGTCATCCCCATCCCGATCGTGTTGCCGGCCTTTGCACTCGGCGGAATGCATCGCGCGTCGTATTCCAGCGACGTGATGCGCGGCAGCCACTCCGCGGCGAGACCGGTGTGGTGTCGCAGCGCCGGCACGCACGCATACGTCATCGTCAGCGGACAGCTCGTGCCCTGCTCCGGCTGGGTGTGCAGGTACGCGAGTGCGGCACGCGCCACGTGTGCGCCAGCGCGAGCCTCGTGACGCCACGCGAAATTCGGCACGCCGTGCGCGACGGCGAGCTGCATGATGCGATGATATGACGGATGGAACTCGACGACGTCGGTGCGGTGCCCATACCGATCGAACGGCCGGAACTTCGGTTTGTTCTCGTTCGCCAGCACGCCGAGCTCCATCAGCTCGCCGCCGGCGATCGGTCCGTATGCGGCGACATCGGCCTCCGCCCAGCCGCCGCCTTCACGCTGGAGCGCTTCGCGCAGCGGGCGGTCGGTGGCGAAGGCGTCGTACGGCGCCAGCGGAGGGGGCTGGTTGTCGACGCTGTGCGTGATGAAACGGTCCGCGATGCTCATGATATCGCCAACGTACCGCGTGATCTCGCGCCGTACAGGGGGAAGTCGCGCTTGGGAGCAATGTCGCCGGATTGGTTGAATCCGTTCTCTCCGTTCAATCGGTGTTCAGGATCTCCGCCACCAGACTTGGGTCGGAGGTCGCACGGTGGCGGCCACGCCCCCGGGACGCATCGGAGATTCTTGATTGGGATTGAACGGATTAAACGAATCGAACGGAGACGGCGGAAGAGCATCTCCCCCGCGTAGCTCAGAGCCACACCTTTTTCGATCCGCATTCTACGGATTCGGCCCCCGAGGTATTGTTCTCGCAGTGCCGTCTGCCTCAACCCTCACGACAGCCATGACACGCATCGCATTTCTCGGAACCGGCCTGCTCGGCGGCGCCCTCGCGGAAGCCGCCGCCAAGCGCGGCGACACGGTCACCGTCTGGAACCGCACCGCCGACAAGGCGCGCGCGCTCGAGCAGTTCGGCATCACCGTCGCCGCCACGCCTGCCGATGCCGTCCGCGGTGCGCAGCACGTGCATCTCGTCCTCAAGGACGACGCCGTGGTCGCCGATGTGATCGCGCAGCTTCGCCCAGGCCTGGAAAAGGACGCCATCATCCTCGACCACACCACGACGCTGCCCGCCCTCACCGCCGAGCGTGTGTCGTCGTTGAATGGCGAGGGCGTGAACTACCTGCACTGTCCGGTGTTCATCGGTCCTGCAGCGGCACGGTTGGGACAGGGGACGATTCTCGTCGCCGGCCCGCGCAAGCTGTTCGACGCCGTGAAGACCGAGCTCGAGCGCTTCGCGCCGAAGGTGGAATATGCCGGCGAGCGCGGTGACCTCGCAGCCGTCTACAAGCTGTGCGGCAATGCGTTCATCATCGGCATCAACTCGCTCGTCGCGGATGTGTTCTCCGTAGCGTCCGGTGCGCAGGTCGCGCCGGAAGACGCCTTGCGCGTCGTGGGCTTCTTCGACCCATCTGCCGTCATCAACGGCCGCGGCCGCAACATGATGGCCAGGAACTACGCGCCGAGCTTCGAGCTCGCGATGGCGCGCAAGGATGTGCGACTCATGCTCGAGACGGCCGGCGACAAGCCGCTCTCCTCGCTGCCGGGCATCGCCGCGCGCATGGACACGCTGATCGCCGACGGACATGGCGCAGAGGATCTCGCCGTGATGGGAGTCGACACCTGACGGGAGAGCAGCGCTTCGATCGGGCCATGTGATGTCCGTGGGCTGGCGCCGATACCCGTGCCCCGCTTCACTTCTCGAAACGAATGCGAATCATCAAGGGCAAGTTTGCCGATCGGGATCTCATGTCGCCGCCGGATGCACGCGTGCGGCCAACCGCCGAGCGCGTGCGTGGCGCGCTGCTCGACCTGCTGGCGCCCGACCTGCCGAAGGCGCGCGTGCTCGACCTTTTCGCGGGCACCGGCGCCCTTGGCCTCGAGGCGATCTCCCGCGGCGCGCAATGGTGCGATTTCGTGGAGTTCCGCCCGTCGAGCCTGCACGCATTGCGTGCGAACGTGGCGCTCCTGCGCGTACGCGAGCGGATTCGCATCTACAAGCGCGATGCGCTGCCGTTCGCGGCGGCGCTCGAACCGCAGACCTACGACATCGCCTTCGTGGACCCACCGTACGGGTCGCGCATGCTCGATCGCGTGATCGAGAGCTGGCAGACAAAGCGGTTCGCGCGCGTGCTGGCCGTGGAGCACGAGCGCACGCACGAGCTACCGGCGGGCGGGCGCACGCGCACGTTCGACGACAGCGCGATCACGATCTACCGAACTTCGCCGGAGTGACGCGAGCGAGGGGTCGGCGAGGCGAGATCCAGCGCGGTCTCCACGGCCTCACTGCGCACCAGTAGACCACGGGCCACGTCGGGCGCGCGGCGCTGCGCGAGCGAGGTGAGCCGCGACAGGAACTCCATCACCTGCGCCGATGTGATCCCGTTTTCCTTGTTGTGCCACAGCGTGACCGAGCGCCATTGGCCGCGCCACGTGCGGTCCGACAGCACCTTCACCTGTTCATGCTCGTCGAGGGCGAGCATTCCCTTCACGGCAGTGATCGCCGGCGTCGCCGCCTCACGCAAATGCGCGCCCGTGAGCGCCCAGTGTTGAATGCGACCTTGCCGGGTCGGGAGCTTCCCTGAATCGAGGGGCTCAAGCTCCAGCACCTGGCGCATGACCAGGATGCCGGACGCGAGCGCGTTGATGCGGTTCACCTCGGCGGCCGTGAGCTCCGTCTCGAAGCGGTTGATCTGGTCGCAGCGCGCGATGAGGTCCGCGAGCGCCTTGGGCGTTGGTGCTTCCACTGGTTGCTGCATGATGCGGCTCGTCTCGGGTCATTTACTATCGGCAGGTAGTACCCCGGAACACGAGTGGTTGCCGTAACCTGCATCACGCGCACGCCAGTGGGATCACCACCAGTCAGGCCTTGGGCTTCTTGTCGCGGCCGAAGGGATCGCCGACGGGCGCTTCAGTATGTACCGCACACAGCCACCGACCGTCGCGGCGCACCCATGTCGTGGAGTCATTGGCGACGAGGGTGAGCGGCTTGCCCTCCACGGTCAGCTTCTCCGTGACCTTGTACGCCAGAACGTGCACGTCCTCGGCGATCTGTTGCGTCTGGACGTCAGAGAATTCGAAGTCGACGAGACTCCAGCTCGGGT
>JBBQDT010000110.1:0-13341 GCA_038319955.1 Gemmatimonadales bacterium
CGAGATTGCGCTGCGCGTGCGCACCAGGCTAGGTCTCGCGGCGCGCACGTTTCGGCACGACACGGTGGATCGCGTGCTCGTCGCGCCGTCGCTTGCCGGCGTCAAGCGCTTTCGCTGGCTGGCGGTGCACCACCGCCTGGCCACTGTCGGCATCCGCGACGCGCGTCGCCGAGGCGAAGGTCGCGCGTTCGCCCGACTCCGCGATTACGTCGTTGGCGACGATCCGCGCCATATCGACTGGAAAGCCACGGCACGCCGCGGCCATCCCATCACCCGCGAATTCACGGTCGAGCAATCGCAGACGGTGTTCATCATGGTGGACGCCGGTCGGTCGATGACGCAGCTGGCCGGCCGCTATCCGCGGTTCGAGTATGCGCTCTCTGCGGCGCTACTGCTTGCCGACGTGGCCATCACGGCGGGCGATCGCGTTGGCGCGCTCGTGTTCGACGACCAGTTGCGCGCGCTGGTGCCGGCGCAGCGCGGCATCACGGCGCTGGCCGCGTTGCGTACGGCGCTCGTGCCCGTGCAGGCGACGCTCGTGGAGCCCGACTACGCGGCGGCGTTTCGCATTCTCGCGCAGCGACAGCGCAAGCGCGCCCTGATCGTCCTGGTCACTGACGTCATCGACGCGCGCGCCTCACGCGCGCTGCTCGCGCATCTGACGCGCGGCGCGTCTCGCCACCTCGCCATCGTCGTCGCCCTCCGCAACGACGCGCTGCTGCAGGCTGCCACCATTCGCGGCGAAGGCGCGCGCGACCTGTACGAGAGTGCGGCGGCCGAAGAGTTGATCGCCGAGCGCCTGACGTCGCTGCAGCGGATGCGCGATGCGGGGGTGGTGGTGCTCGACGTGGCGCCGGATGCGATGGCCGCCGCCGTCGTGAATCAGTACCTCGAGCTCAAGACGCGCGGCGCGTTGTAGCCACTCTCGGGAGCGCGAGCGCGTCGGGCTCGACCGCCGCGTCGTGCGCAACGGGTTCGCCCGAGACGAGGCCGGCGCGCAGGTACATCACGAGGAAGACGAGCGTCGCGCCACTCACGGCGAGCTTTCCCTCGAGTGGCCACCACTCGATGGGCGAGACGAACCCCTCCAGCGTACCCGCCACGATCAGCAGGAGCGTGGACGCGGCGATCAGCCGCACCGCACGCCGTGCATTCTCCACCAGCGCTCGGCCGCGCGACCGGTCGCCCGGAAGCAGCAAGCCCGCGGCGATGACGAACGCACCACCGCCGGCGACGCAGATGGCGAACAGCTCGAGCACGCCATGGGGCGCGACGAACGCGAGCAGCAGCCCGCCGATCCCCTTGCTCATGTAGAGGCCCGCGACGCTGCCGATCGAGATGCCGTTGAACACCAGCAGGAACACAGTGAGCACGCCAGCGGTGACGCCGCCGGCGAACGCAGCAAACGTCACCTGGACATTGTTCGTGACGATTCTGCTCGCCATCACGGGGCGGAGCAGTTGCGGGTCGTCGATATAGCCTTCGCCCTCGCGCGCGCGACGAACGCCCGCATCGGCGCGTTGCAGCATGGAGTTCGGCAACAACCTCGACGCCAGGTCCGGGGAGCGCACGATGCTCACGCCGGCGATGACGGCGGGTCCGAACAGCAGCAGCGCCGCCAGTCCGATCGGTGCCGCGCTGCGCCGCACCTCGCGCGGAACGTCGGTGAAGAGAAAGCGGATGGCGCCGCGCAGGCTCATCCCGCGATCGCGATACAGCAGGTTGTGCGCACCAGCCACGAGCCGGCCGAGGAAGAACATCTCGTCGAGCGAACGGCCGGCGGATGCGGTGCGGAGTCGCGCGAGGTCGGCGGACAATGCCCGATACTCGCTCACGAACTCCCGCACGCCATCCTCACCGAGGACGCGCAGTCCGCGCTTCTGCGCCGTGGCGAGCTTGCCGGCGAATGTGGTCCATCGTGTCATGCCCGCGGCGATGAGGGCTTGGCGCTCGCGGCCGGCGCCGGTCTCGCCGCGCGAGGCAACGCCGCGCGTTCGCGCACGCAACTCGCGCTCGTGGAGCTGGAGCAGCTGCTGGCCGGCGGGCTTGTCGTCATCGGGAAGCACGGCGGCGAAGCGCGCGGTGAGTTGCGTCGAGAGGGCAGCGCGCTTGAGAGGGTCGAGCGTGCTCCAGCGTTCGACGAAGCGCGAGAGTACGGTGTACTCGTCTTCGCTGAGTGAGGTCTGGAGCGCGGAGGCGTCGTCGGCACTCTCGCTCCGCTGACGCGGCGTAGCGGCGATCGACCGGACGTCTTCGCGAACGACGATCGTTCCGGCCACGAGGTCGCCGAGCCGGCGTCCGCGGCGCGTGAAGAGGAGGCTCGTGAGTCCCACGAAGTAGAGGAACCCCGGTTGCATGTCGAGCATCCGGATGAGGTTGCGCACAGCCGACACGCCGAACGTCACCGAGTAGCCGCCGTCGCGCACGACGCGCAGGTGATGCAGTCGCTTGCCTGGCGTCTGTCCGTCCATCAGTCCCTCGAAGAGGACGTAGTAGCCCCACAGCAGGACAAACTGGACGATCACGATGATCGCGATGCCCCAGCTGGCACCGACGTCGACCGAGAACGAGAGGGCGCCGGCCGACAGCGAGGCGATCGCGACGACGAGCACGAGCAGCGCGCCCATGCAGATGGCGAGATCGGTGAGGCCGGCGAGCACGCGCGAGCCAACTCCAGCGAGCGAGTAGGTCAGCACGACCAGCTCGGGGGTTTCGACGTCGACGGTCTGCTCGAATGGACGCGCGGTCATCGGAGAAGCTTACAGGGATGTCGTCCCGAGCCATAGGCGAGGGACCTGCTCTTCCGTGGGACGAGACCGCGGCGACAGCGTATCTTTGCCCGATGCGCCTACTACTTCAGAGAGTCTCCCGCGCCGAGGTGCGCGTTGGTGAGCGGGTCGCCGGCCGGGTTGCGCGCGGGTACGTGTTGCTCGTCGGCTTCACGCACGACGATACGGAGAAGCAACTGGTCTGGATGGCCGAGAAGGTCGTGGGCCTCCGACTCTTCGCCGACGCCGATGACAAGATGAATCTCTCGCTTGCGGATGTGGGTGGCGGATTATTGGTGGTGTCGCAATTCACGTTGTATGGCGATGCGGAGAAGGGACGCCGTCCGAGCTTCATCGGCGCGGCGCGTCCCGAAGTCGCGATCCCGCTGTACGAGCGGTTTCTGACCTTGTTGCGCGGGCGCGGCATTCCGGTGGAGACGGGAGAGTTCGGCGCGATGATGGACGTCGAGCTCGTGAACGATGGACCGGTGACGCTGTGGCTCGAGCGATGAGTGCGATTCGCGTGGTGCTCGCGTCGCAGTCGCCTCGTCGGCGGGAATTGCTGACGCTGGTCGGTATCGGACACGAAGTGCGCCCGGCGGACATCGACGAGTCGTACTTCGCGGGCGAGCAGCCTGGCGCCCACGCGGAACGTCTCGCGCGGGAAAAGGTGGCAGCGGTTTCGCGCGACGTGCCGGATGCGCTGGTCATCGGGAGCGATACGATCGTCGTCGTGGACGGCGACGTGCTGGGCAAGCCGCGCGATGAGGCTCACGCGGCGCAGATGCTCGCGCGGTTGGCGGGGCGGTCGCATATGGTGGTCACGGCCATCGCTGTGGAGTGGCGCGGCGCCATCGAGTCGGCGATCGTCGAGGTGGGCGTGACGTTCCATCCGCTCTCGGCGGAGGAGATCGCGGCATACATCGCCACGGGTGAGCCGATGGACAAGGCGGGCTCGTACGGCATCCAGGGCTACGGTGCGACGATCGTGGAGCGCGTGGATGGCGACTACTTCGCGGTGATGGGTCTGCCGCTCCAGCGACTCGTGCGGTTGATGACCGAGCTGGGCGTGATGTATCGATTCGGGCGGTTGGAGGCGCTCCCGCCACGCTCAGGGGCGGAGACTCCGAACATCGATCGAACGGAGTGAACGGAGCGAACGGAGACAACAGAACTGATCGCGCCGCGTTAGACCGCCTTCGCGTACCTCGTCCTCCACAGCGACACTTTCTCGAGCACATCGCGCACCGAGATGTTCGGCATTCGGCCCGGCCGATTCTCCATCGAGAGCGGGTAGTCCTCTCCGGGCTCACCGTACGCGTCGATGAGCAGATCGTGGAACCGACGATACGGGCCAACGCGTTTCGGGTTCGTGTAACCCATGAGCGAGATCACAGGCCGGTTCAAGGCGACCGTCATGTGCAGCGGCCCGGTGTCCGGCGAGAGCACCAGCGCGGCTCCGTCGAGAATACCGACGAGGTTCCGCAGCCCACTGCCCAGTGCCGATGATACTGGCACCTTGGCGCGGTCGAGGATCACGCGCTCTGCCGCGAGTTCCCGCTCCGACCTGCCGCCAACCAGCACCGGCTGCAGACCGAAGTCGCCGTAGAGCGCATCGCATACCTCGGCCCACCGCTCGGGCAGCCAGTCCTTCTCGGGCTTGCTCGTACCGACGACGATGGGCGCGATCGGGCGGTCATACTTCGCGAGGAACTCCCGCTGCCACGTCCGCTCGTGCTCCCACGGGCCCAGGTCCCACGTCACCGGCTCGTGCGGAATGCCGAGTGCCTCGAGGAACTCGAAGTATTGATCCTGCACGTGTTGTCCGTCGCGCGCCGGCAGACGGTCCGTCGTGAACAGCCAGTTGAGGTCGCGCGCACGTGAACGGTCGAACCCCAGCTTGACCGGCGCCTGCGTGAACGACGTGACGAGGCCCGCCTTGAAGTAGACCTGCAGGGCGAGCACGACGTCAAACGGCTTGTGCGCGAGCGCTGCTCGCACTGCGGGGTACGCACGCCATCCGCGCGAGCGGTCGAACTCGATGATCTCGTCCACCGCCCAATGGCCGCGCACCAGCGACGCGGCGCCCGGTTGCAGCACCCAGGTGACCTTCGTTTCGGGAGAATGTCGCTTGAGCGCGGTGAGCAGCGGTAGCACGTGCACCGCGTCGCCCACGGCGGACATCATCACGATGCCGACGCGGCGGAGTGGGGTCGAGATCATCGGTCAAAGCTAAGGGATGGGAAGCCGCCCGCATGTCACCAGCGCTGATCGAGCCTTTCGCAACCCCATGTTCTCACGCATTGTGCCCTCGGCGCGGGTTGTGCGCTACGAGCCATCCGGATTAATGGCGGACGCATCGATTGTCTGGTATTCGCAGCCTGCGAGTGCCATTGTACTTTTGTACGTGGCGTCGAAGGAAGGTGGAATGGATGATCACGTGATGGCGATGCTCCAGGATGACGGCGGCACGTCCGGTGCGCGGGTCCTCCCGCGCATGACGCTGCGCACGCCCGCGCGATGAGCGACCTCTTTGCCGGACCGGGCGAGATGCGCGCCCGCGCCCGCGCGCTGGACTGGGCGGCGACGCCACTCGGACCCGTCACTGAGTGGCCCGCGGCGCTGCGCACCGCCGTTCGTCTCGTGCTCGACGCGCCTGTTGCCATGAGCCTCTGGTGCGGGTCGACGTACACGCTGGTCTACAATGATGCCTACGCCAGGATCCTGAGCGCGAAGCACCCGAATGCACTCGGACGCTCCGGAGCGGCCGTGTGGGACGAGCTCTGGCCCGCGCTCGAGCGCGACTTCGCTCAGGTGCGCGAGGGTGGTGCCCCCATCTACGCAGACGAAGCGCGCCTCACCATGGCGCGACTCGAAGGCGGCGCTGTCGAAGACGCATGGTTCACGTACGCGTTGAGCGCGCTGACTGACGAGGCGGGCGCGTGCCTGGCCGTGTACAACGTCGCGGTGGAGGTCACTGAGAAGGTTCGGGCACGAGAGGCCGTCGCCGGCGAGCGCGCGCGACTCTTCGAGATCTTCCAGCGAGTGCCTTCGTTCGTCAGCGTGGTCACTGGCCAGGATCATGTGTTCGAGTATGCGAACGAGGCGTACTTCGAGCTCGTGGGACGTCGCGATGTCGTCGGGCGACCGGTCTGGGAGGCGCTGCCGGACGCACGTGGCCAGGGGTTCGAAACGTTGCTCGACAGTGTTCGCGACACCGGTGTTCCAGTGGTCGGACGGGAGGCATCGCTGAAGCTCGTCCGCACGCCGGGCACAGAGTCGGAAGAGCGATTTGTCGATTTCGTGTATCAGGCGTTGACGGACGCCGATGGCACGCCCTGGGGCGTGATGGGCTATGGCTCTGACGTCACGGATCACGTCCGTGCCCGCCGCGAGGTGGAACGGTTGCTGGGCGAAAGCGAGCGAGCCCGAACTGAGTCCGAAGCGCTGCAGGAGGAGTTGCAGGCGGCGAACGCCCAGCTCCAGGAACAGGGGCTCGATCTCGAGGAGCGCACCGAACAGGCCGAGCTGGAACGCGCGCGCGTTACCGCAGTGCTCGAGACCATGGCCGATGCGTACTTCCTGCTCGACGCGAATTTCCGCTTCGTCAGCGTGAACGCGGCAACCGAGCGCGCGCTGTTGCACACGCGCGAACAGCTGCTCGGTCGGACGCTCTGGGAAGTGTTTCCCGCAACGCTGGGCACGATCTTCGAGCGTTCGTACCGCAAGGTCGTCGCGGAACGGGTGTCGCTGCACTTCACCGGTGAATACCACGATGGCACGCTCGACCTCGTGCCCGAGGTCGATGCGTATCCGTCGGCGGACGGCGGCGTCGCGGTGTTCTGGCGCGACATCGCGCCCCGTGTCCGCGCCGAGGCGGCCCTGCGCTCGAGCGAGCAGCGGCTGCGCGACGTGTTCGAGCAGGCCCCGATCGCCGTCGCGGTCATGACGGGTCCCGAGCACGTGTACACGGCAGTGAGTCCGCTGTATGCCGCGACGCCCGGCCGAGGACGGACGCTGCTCGGTCGCTCGATACGGGATGCGTTTCCCGAAGTCGTGGGGCAGGGGTACATCGAGGCTCTGGACCGGGTGTATGAGACGGGCGAGCCCTCTTCGGCAACCGAACGACTCGTTCCGCTCGCCGGTCCTGACGGCACGACGCAGGATCGATACTTCAATCTTGGGTACCAACCGCTGCGCGACGCGAGCGGGCAGGTGTATGCCGTCGCCAGCGTCGCCTACGACGTCACCGACCAGGTGCGCGCGCGTCGTGAGGTGGAACGCGCGCGCGCCGAGTCCGAGCAATTGCGCATCGAGGCCGAGGCGGCCAACGCAGCGAAGAGCGAGTTCCTGTCGACGATGAGTCACGAGCTGCGGACTCCGCTCAACGCCATCAGCGGATACACGGACCTGCTGGCGCTGGAGCTCCGTGGTCCGCTCACGGAACTCCAGCGCGTCGACCTGGAACGCATCCGTCGCGCGAGCCAGCACCTGATGGGACTGGTGACCGACGTCCTCAACTTCGCGCGACTCGACGCGGGGAAGGTGGAGTTCCACCTCGCCGACGTGGAGCTTGCCGCTGTCGTGAAGGACATCGAGCCACTGGTCATGCCACAGCTGACGGCGAAGCAGCTCACCTTCGACCAGGATCACTGCCTGTCCGATGGGTGGGGCAGGCCGCGCCAAGTGCGCGCCGACGGCGAGAAGCTGCGCCAGATACTACTCAATTTGCTGACGAACGCCGTGAAGTTCACCGACGCGGGAGGCAGCGTGGCGATCAACTGCGACTCGGATGCCCCAGCCGGCACGGTGCGCATGCGCGTCTCGGATTCTGGTCGCGGTATTCCTGCGGATCAGCTGGAACGTATCTTCGAACCCTTCGTGCAGGTGGATCGTCATCGGACGCACGAGAGCCAACAGGGTGTGGGGCTCGGGCTGTCGATCAGCCGCGATCTCGCTCGTGCGATGGGCGGTGACCTCGTAGCGGAGAGCGATCTCGAGACGGGGAGCACGTTCATCCTCACGTTGCCAGCGGTCGACTAAGCGTATCAATTGCGTATTGTGAAAATCTTCGTCACGACGCTCGTGCTGATGGCGGTGTTCGCATGCAACGCCGCGCCACAGGACGCGGGTGAGACTCCCATCCTTTCGTTTCGCGTCGCGCACGTGCGTCTCGTCGCTGGCGCCGACACGAGCCATCTCCGCGTCGAGCTGGCGACCACCTCGCAGCAACAGACACTCGGCCTCATGGAGCGTCGTCAGCTCGCCGACTCGGCCGGTATGCTCTTCGTCTATTCCGCCGAGCAGCCGGCGACAGCGGGGTTCTGGATGTTCCGCACGCGAATTCCCCTCGACATCGCGTTCATCGATTCCCTCGGCACCATCGTCGCCGTGCGACACATGGTGCCCTGCGCATCGACGCTCGCGGAGGGGTGCCCGTCGTATGCGCCAGACGTTCCGTATCGCGCTGCGCTCGAAGTGGGCGCCGGCTACCTCGCGCAGCACAAGCTCACGGTTGGAAGCACGGTGATGCTCGGCGATACGGCGACCGTCGTCCCGTGAGTGGCTGAGTCTATCGTATCTTCAGTATGGCGAGGCTCACTCGGTCATCGCCGCCGCATTCAGCAGCCCGATGCCCACGGACATGGACGCAAGGAAAACCCCCGACGCCACCTTGCCGTCGTGCACGTCCGCCGAGAGCGTCGGCAGGATCAGGCGCGACACGCCGTACACCACGAGCTGCGCCACCAGCGCCACGACGCTCCACAGCAGCATGTCCCTCATGCTCTCGCTCTGCGACACGGCCTTCGCCAGCGGAATGATGTAGCCGAGGAGTGCCCCGCCGAGTGATACAGCCGCCGCGATGTTGCCCTGGCGGATCAACTTGAATTCGCGATGCGGCGTGACGGTCACGTAGATCGCGATGAAGACGACGGTCGCCACGATCGCGATACCGAAGTACATCAGGTGCGCCGCGATGGCGCTGGAATAGTTGAACGAGGTGGTATCCATCATTCTCCGGTGACTGTGATCCTGGCGATGCTGACGACGTGACCGTTCGGCCAACAGCGACTAAACGTCGTCCGCGCCGAGGCGCCCGAGCAAGTGTCGAACATACGCCGATCAGCCGGCCAACCGTCCGGCGATCGCCGTCACCTCGGCCTCATCGAACATTGCGCCCCGCTCGTCGCGCCACTTGCGCGCTGAACGAAGCAGGCGCGCCACATTGCCGTCGCGTACGGCTGGATCACCTGGCCGGCCGAACTCCACGCGATCGACGTCGAGCACCCATGCCTCGAGACCCACCTTGCCCGGGGCGAGGAGGATGTTCTTCACGTTGAGGTCGTGATGTCGCGCGCCGGCGGCGTTGAGGGCGAGAACGAGCGCACGCGTTGCGGACCATGCCCGTTCGCGCACGCCAGCGTCCTCGTTCGGCTGCATGTACGTCGCCATGTCGCGCCCGTCGCCGATCTCGCTCGTCACGACATCGGCGCGACGGAAAAGCCAGTGCGCACGCTCCACGCCATACATCAACACCGGCGGCGTGCGCACCCCCTGCTTGATCAAGCGCAGTGCGACGTCGAGCTCATACGGGGCGCGCGTCGGGGGCAGGAAGAGATCGCCCGTCAACGGCGCGAACAGGCCGCCATGCCGATTCCGGCGCACCACGACTCGCGTGCGCGACACCGGCAGCGCGAAGGCATACGACACGCCGCGCCCCTCGAGCGCGCGTGCGCCGAGGTTCCGCGCCGCTGCCTCGTAGAGTGTGCCCTCGGTGAGAAGCGCCGGCACATCGCCCGCCACATCATCCCGGGCGATGATCACGCACCGGCCGGCCGTGACGCGCACGTAGCCGGCCGGTGTCGCACCAACCATCATGCCGTTCGGACGCGGTAAACCTTCACCGGCTGACTCTTGTTCTTGAGCTCCATCGGTGGACACTCGTCGAGTGGTGGCGGCGACGTCAGCGCCTTGCGCATGTCGTCGGACAGTAGCACCTCGGCGGCGGCCGCCGCGCCACACAGACGACTCGCCGTGTTCACGGTGTCGCCGATGACGGTGAACTCGAGTCGCCGCTCCGACCCGATGTTGCCGGCGAATGCCTCGCCGTAATTCAGCCCGATCCCGATCTCCAGCGTCGGGCGGCCCTGCGCCTTCCATCCCACGTTGAGTTTCGCGAGCTCGGTCATCATGTCGAGCGCCGCGGCCATCGCCTGGTCGGCATCGTCCGCGCTGCCGATCGGCGCGCCCCACTGCGCCATCACGGCATCGCCGATGAACTTGTCCAGCGTGCCGCCATGCTTGAACACGCACTCCACCATCTCGGTGAAGTACTCAGTGAGCAGCGACGCCATCGCGTCCGGATTCATCGTCTCGGACAGCGCGGTGAAGCCGCGGATGTCGCTGAACAGCACTGCCACGGGCCGCTTGTCGCCGCCGAGCTTCAGCGCGCCGGGCGAGTCCGCGATTCGCGCCGCGAGCTGCGGGGCGAAATAGCGCTCGAAGTTGCTGCGGACGATCCCTTCGCGCCGGATGCGCTCGGCGAACTGCGAGTTCTCGATGGCGACGGCCGCGATGCCGGCGAACGCGACGAGGAACTCGAGGTCTTCGTCGCTGAACCGGTGCGTGATGCTCGGGTTGTCCACGTAGAGCACGCCGAGCACGCGGTCCTCGCTGCCGATGAGCGGCGCGCAGATGGCCGAGCGAATCTGCTGCATGAGGATGGACTGTCCGCCGAAGCGCTGGTCCTCGCCCGCATTGTCCGACAGCAACGCGACCTTTTCGGCCACCGCCTTCCTGGCGATCGACTGCGGCACCGCGCGCGGTGCGTCACCGCCGCGCTTGTCGCGCGAGATCTTGGGCGCCAGCTCGCCCTGCGCATCGACCAGCAGGATCGCGACCCGATCGACCTCCAGGGTCTGGTACGCGAAGCCGACGATCTTCTCGAGGATGGTGTCGACGTCGACGGCGCGCGTGAGTCCCTTGGAGACTTCGAGCAGTGTGGCGAGCTTCTGCTGGCTCTTGTCCCCGGTGGGCACGGTGAGCGGCACGCCACCGATACGCGTGAGGCCGCCCGGCATCGTCGTTGGGGCGCTGAGCGACGCGAGCGCCGACTTCGACTCGCGCATCGGGATCTGCCGGACGATCGTGGCGCCGGCCGGTGGCGCCAGCGGCACCACGGGCTCGGGCACGGGCGTCGCCGTGAAGACCATCAGGCGGAAGGGCACCTTGCCGAACGCCACGAGGTCGTCGATGGCGACGGTCGCGGTGTCGACCTTCGCGCCGTTGAGGAACGTGCCGTTGCTGGACCCGAGGTCCTTGAGGCTCAGCGAATCGCCGTCCGCGACGAGCTCGGCGTGGCGCCGGGAGATCGTGGGGTCGAAGACCGGAAGGTCGCACGTTGGCGCTCGCCCCACGATGAGGGGAACGCCGTCCCGCAGGTCGTACGACTGGGTGCCATCGGGGCTGATGAGACGGAGTGCCATCGGAGACGAATATGCGTGATGAAGCGGTAGCTGCCTAGACTGTGTCAGGTCCCCTCGCACGAAGCATCGCTTCGCGCACTCGCCCAATCGCGAGCAGCATCGCACGCGCCTTGTTTTCCGTCTCGGTCCATTCGCTCTCCGGCACCGAGTCCAGCACGATTCCCGCGCCCGTCTGCACCGAGGCCACGCCGTCGGCGATGACGCAGGTGCGGATGGTAATGGCCAGGTCGCTGCGCTTGCCGCCCGCCGATATGTAACCCACGGCGCCGGCGTACGCACCGCGTCGCTCCGGTTCGAGCTCGTCGATGATCTCCATCGCACGGACCTTCGGAGCACCCGTCATCGTGCCCGCGGGGAAGGTGGCGCGAAAGGCATCCATCGCGTCGAGCCCGCTGCGCAGCTTGCCATCCACCTGGCTCACCAGGTGAATGACATGCGAATACCGCTCCACGTTCATGTAGCCGGACACTGTGACAGACCCATATTCGGCCAGCCGCCCCACGTCGTTGCGGCCCAGGTCGACCAGCATCACGTGTTCGGCGCGCTCCTTCTCGTCATTGACCAACTCGTCGGACATCGCCGCGTCGAGTTCCGGTGTGGTCCCACGCGGCCGCGTGCCCGCGATGGGACGCACGGTGAGCTTCCCGCCCTTCACGCGCACCAGCAGCTCTGGCGAGCTGCCCACCAGCTCCATGCCGTCGAGCACGAGGTGGTACATGTACGGCGACGGATTGAGCGCGCGGAGGGCACGATACAACGCGTCGGAGGAGAAGTCGTGGGGCACGCGGATCCGTCGGGCCAGCAGCACCTGAAAGGCATCGCCGGCCGCGATGTATTCCTTGATGCGGCCCACGTCGGCGATGAACTTCTCACGCGCGTACGACGACACGCCCGTCGCGGCTGGTGCGTCGGCGCGGAGGTCGAGCGGTGGCAGGTTGATCGGCGTCCGTAGGCGAACGATGGTGCGCTCGATCGTGGCGAGCGCTGCATCGTACGCGGCACGAAGCGCGGCCTCGCTGATGTCCGATCCCAGTGGTGAGCCCACCACCACGCGCGCCTGCGCGCGGAGGTTGTCGATCACCACGAGCGCGTCCGTGAAGACGAACAGCGCGTCGGGCATCGCGTGTTCCTTCGGCGGCGGCGACGGCAGACGCTCGATGAGGCGCACGGTGTCGTAGCTGAAGAAGCCGATCGCGCCGCTCCAGAAACCGGCCAGCTCGGGCACCTCGACTGGCGGACACTTGCGCACGAGGGCATCGAGGTCGTCGAGCGGACTGGCCGGCGTGCGGCCGTTGTGCCATCCCAGCGCGGGCGTCCAGTCGTCCACCACGCTGTCGCGCAACCGCCACGCCGCACGTGGCGAGCTGCCGAGGAAGGTGTAGCGTGCCCACGTTTCACCACCCGCCGGTGCGCTCTCCAGCAGGAACGCGAACGGGCCTTCGCGCACCTTGGCGAACGCGGTCACCGGTGTGTCGGTGTCGAGGAGAATGTCGCGCCACAGGGGAACGACATGATCGGCGCGCGCGCGCCGACGAAATTCGTCGAAGCTCATCGCATTCCCGTACGCGCTTGTCCGTGCTCTACACGCGGGCGAACTTTCATCGATGCATCGCTTGGTCGCCGCGGCAATCGCCGCCTGCGGTTTGTTGTTGGTGGCGCTCGGACCGGCGACGGCGAGCGCCCAGGATTGGAATGACGCACGGTCACGCGCACTCGTGGAGCGTGCGACCGCGCGGCGTGCCCAGCAACTCGCCGACACAGGCCTCAAGGATTTCAAGGCCGTGGCGCACGGGTACGTCACCTTCCTTGCGCAGCTTGGCGAAGGGCTCACCGAGCCGCCCAAGGTCGTGAAGGCCGATGAGCTGGTGAACGAAGTCTATTGGCGCGCGCCCAACCTGAGCAAGCAGCGCATCCTCGGCCGCCGCGACACGCTCCTCCTGCCCACTGACATCGCGTACCACCGCGACCACCTCGGCATCGTCCAGAACAACTTTCCCGCCATCATCCGCCTCGGCGATGGCGACGAAGTGCGCGACGTGCCGCATCCGCTCTCCGAGGTCGGCCTCGCGACGTACGACTTCTGGATC
>JBBQDT010000111.1:0-13309 GCA_038319955.1 Gemmatimonadales bacterium
CCTTCTATTCGCGGCGCATTGGGCGTCCGCCACAGCTCAATCGCTACGTTGGTTATGCCGCACAGTACGACGACACACCTGACAATACCTCGATCCTCGGCGCCGCGAAGATCACGGGGCGCACCGCGGGGGGATACACGATCGGCCTGCTCGATGCGGTGACGAACCGGGAGACCGCGACACATCGGGTTGGTGGGTCGGGGCTGGAGCGCATGCAGGAGGTCGAGCCGTACTCAAACTATTTTGTCGGCCGCGTGAAGAAGGACCTGAACGCGGGCAACACCACCGTGGGCATGGTGCTCACGTCCACCGCTCGGCAGCTGCGCGACACCGTGTTGAGCGGTCGCCTGCGCAGTCATGCGGAGGCGTCGGGAATCGATTTCCGGCACTTCTGGCACAATCAGGAATACAGTTGGATGGGATCGATGCTCGTGTCCGACGTTGGCGGGTCGCCGAGCGCGATCGCGGCGACCGAGCAGTCGAGCGCGCACTACTTCCAGCGTCCGGACCGCGCGGTGTCCAGTGACGGACTGTTCGATGCAAAGTACAATCCGTCTGCGACTTCGCTGCGCGGCTACGGCTTCTACACGCGCCTGGCGAAGCAGAACGGCGACTGGCTCTGGGAGACCGCGCAGAACTGGCGCAGCCCAGGCTTCGAGACGAATGATCTCTCCTATCTCGACCGTGCCGACTACAAGTGGATGAATGCGAACGTCGTCCGGCAGTGGACGACGCCGACGCGCTACTTCCGCAGCCTCGGCCTGCTCGCTGGCGGGCAGCAGCAATTCAACTACGATGGCGATCGCACGGACCTTCAGGGGCAGGTGTTCGCTTCGATGGAGTTGCCGAGTTACTGGAACATCCGCGCGTTCACCATCAAGCATCCGACCGTGTACGATGACCGGCTCACGCGCGGCGGTCCGGTGGTGAAGCGCACGGGCTACGACTTCTACTCCGGCGAGGTCTCGACCGACGCTCGGCAGAGGGCCGTCTACGACATCGCGATCTCGGGATCTCGCGGCATCGACGCGAATACGCACCACCTGAGCGTGAGCCCCGGGATCGCGCTCAAGCCCGCGGCCAATGTGTTCGTGAGCCTGTCGCCATCGTTCAACGCGGACGAGGATGCGGCACAGTACGTGGAAACCGTGACCGACCCGACGGCAACGAGCTTCTACGGCAGGCGGTACGTGTTCGGCTTCGCGAAATCGCGCACGCTGTCGCTCGACACGCGGATCAACTGGACCTTCACGCCCGACTTGACGCTGCAATTGTACGCGCAACCCTTCATCGCGAGCGGCGCGTACCTGGACTTCCGCGAGTTCGCGGCGCCGCGCACTGTGCAGAAGCTCGTGTACGGTACGGACGTCGGAACCGTGAGCTACGCCCCGGGCGCGGGCGGGGCGGGGGGCACCTACAGAATCGACCCGGACGGCGCGGGCCCGGCGAGCGCATTCTCGTTCGCGAACCCGGACTTCACGGTACGTTCCTTCATCGGCAACGCGGTGTTGCGTTGGGAGTATCGCCCGGGCTCCACGGTCTACGTCGTATGGACGCAGCAGCGCAGCGGATCCGACGGCACTGGCGCGTTCGACTTCACGACGCAGCGCACAGCGCTGTTCCGCGATCGGCCGACGAATGTATTTCAGGTGAAGGTGAACTACTGGGTCGGGCAGGAAGGGCTGGACGGGAGCACATCATGGCGGACGACGCACAGCGGATAGACCTGGCGACGATCGGTGCCTTCTACGTCGATTGCGAGGGAATGAGCGGTGTGGCGCGATTGCTCGAGTCGTGCGCCGGCGTGATGGTCGATAGCGCGCTGGCGGTGGTCGCCTTCGCGCTGTGGCGGCGCGCAAAGGGCGACATGGCGCGGCTGACGCTCTGGCTGATCTGGGTGACCAAGGCGTTCGTGGCGGCGGGCTATTTCTGCTTTTCGGGCGCGACCGGCGTGGGCGATCTCGGCCCCGGTGCCAACGGCGGGATCGGGCCGCTGCCGTTGCCTTATCTGTGGCGCGCGGCGGAGCTGGCGGTCGGCATCGCCGTCTATGTGCTGCTGGTGCGCGCGGCGATCCGCACGCTCACCGCGATGCTCGGCGATACTGCCGCAACCGGGCCGGCGCGGCGCGTCATCGCGCATGGGTACTACGCGACGATCGGGGTGGCCGCGGTGCTCGTCGGTCTGCTCAATCCGATCGGCATCTTCATCACCATCATGTCGGCTGCCGCGTCATCGTTCGGCGGTAATGCCGGGATGATCTCGATCGGCTTCGCCGTGCCGCGCGGACCGACGACGAACCCGTTCGTGATCGGCCGTAGCTGGACGATCATCGCGGTGGGCGTGGTAGTGTTCGTCGGATTCGCGTTGGCGCTCGGGCCCTCGAGGCACTTCGGCTAAGCCGCTGCGAACCTCCTGCACGCGGCTGGCCAAGCTGAGCACACGGTCCTGCGCACGCGAGTACTCAATTGCGTGATGCCCTGCAGGTTCCTGTGCTGCATACTTGGCCGCACGCTTCCATCACTCGCCCCCGCAATCCGGATCGCCGATGACACGACACACCTGTCTTCACGGCGCCGCGCTGGTTGCCGTCCTCGTTTCGGCGGCGGCGAGCGCCGGCGCCCAGGATCTCGGCACCAACCGCCGAGCAGAGCTGAACGCGAACATCTCGTTCGGCAATGCGTCGCAGAGCACAGTCGTCTCACGTCTCGCCATCGCGCGCGCCGACAGCGCGCTCGAGCTCAAGGCGGATGGTAGCTTCACCTATGGCGAGGCGACGGTCGACGGGATCACGTCCCTGTCTCGACGATCCTGGCAAGGCACACTCACCGCCGACCGGCACCCGTTCGCGCGGTTGAGTCCTTTCGTGCTCGCGACGGTGGAGTCGAGTTTCGAGAAGCGGATCCGGCGTCGGTACGCCGGCGGCGCCGGTGCCAAGTATCGACTCACGACGAGCGATGACGGTCGCTCGGATGTGAGCCTCGCGATTCTCGCCGAGCGCAGCGTGCTCGATACGGCCGCTGGACTGAGCCGGACGAACAACACGGCGCGCCTGTCCAGCCGCTATCGATACGAGCGCAAGTTCTCGGACAAGTTCAAGATGACGCACGTCACGTTCGTGAAGCCGGAGCTCGCGTACCTCAGTCACCTAACCGCGACCACGCGCACGAGCGGCGTGTATCAGATGGGGGCGAAAATCGGCCTTCAGCTTTCTTTCTTCGACGCCTATGACAGCGAAGCGCGGTCGCGCGGCGCGCGCAGCGCGAATGATGGCGAGATCCTGCTCGGGCTTGCCGCTGAGTTTTGACACGGCACCGTCGTAGCGGCCGAGCGACTCAATAAGTAGAATCTCATCGCGCTTTTGGCCGCGGCGCCATACAGTTAAGCCTCTCTTCCGGACGGAATCGGAGATGGCTCGCCGCACCATCGCCTTCGCACTCGCCCTTGTGCTCAGCGCGCCTGTCGCGCGTGACGCACTGGCGCAGCGCGTCACTGGCACGGTGCGCGACAGCATCAGCGACGCGCCGGTCGTCGGTGCGGTCGTCTGGCTCACAGACTCAACCGGCACCTCACTCGCTCGCACCATCGGCGACGCGTCCGGGTCCTTCAACATGCTCCGCTCGCGCGGAGCCACTCGGCTGCACGTGGTCCGCATCGGCTACCGTCCGCGCGACCTGTCACTAGCAGGCGCGGACACCGCTAATGTCATCAAGCTCGAGGCCATCCCCGCGTTCCTCGCTGCCGTCACCGCGACCGATCGACGCATGTGTCCCGGCGACCCCGGCAGCCTCGCGGGTTTCGACCTCTGGGAGCAGGCACGTGCTGCGTTGCTCGCCAGCGTAGTCTCACGCGAAACGCATCCCCCGCGTGTTCGGCTCATCTCGTTCAGCCGCACGCGCGATCCGGTCTTCGACAAGGTGAAGCAGGAAGAGACGCACATGAAGGAGATGCTCGTCGAGCGCTCCTACGTCGCCGCTCGGCCGGCATGGGCGTTCGCGTATCAGGGATACATGCGCGAAGAGGGTGCAGGCGACCGCGTGTATTACGCGCCCGACAACGAGACGCTGCTCGACCCCAGCTTCGCCGGCACTCACTGCCTTCAGATGGCGCGGAATGACAGGCGTCACCCCGACCAGGTGGGCATCGCCTTCGAGCCGGTGGACGATGAGGAGCGCGACACACTCGTCGACGTGAGCGGTGTGCTCTGGCTCGACCGCAAGACTCCCGCACTCCGGTCGCTGGAATTTCGCTACACCAACCTCGAGCCCGAAGCGCGCGAGAGCGGCGGCGAGATCATCTTCCGCATCATGCCCAACGGCGCGTCGATGATCGAGCGCTGGATGATCCGCACCTCGGTCATCTCCGTCGATTTCGATCCACGCTTCAACGGCCCGAATCGCCGACCGCTTCCTCGGCCGCTCCGGCGCAACGCGCGCCGGATCGCCATGCACGAAGCGGGAGGTGAGGTGGCGTCCGTCGAATGGAACGACGGCACGAAGTGGCATGGGACGCTGCCGCGGATCACCGGTGTGCTCACCGACACCGCCGGCAAGCCGGTGGAAGGCGCCCGCGTCTGGATGATGAAGACGACGGACACCGTGTCCACCGACTCGGCGGGGCGCTTCGAGCTGCCGTACGTCACGCCCGGCGTGTACGCCGTACTGGCGACGGACAGCACGTTCGCCGCCTCGGGACTGAGCCGCACGGCACACTACTGGGTCTCGCTCGATCGCGATCGCGAGGAGGACATCCGCCTCCTCTTCCACCCGCGCGAAGAGATCCTCCAGCAGCTCTGCCTCGGCCAGTCGTACTCTGCCGGCACTGGTGTCGTCATCGGGCAGGTAATCGGCATTGGGGGCGTGCCGCTCGCGAATGCGAAGCTCGACATCTGGCGCCGCATCACGTCGGGCAACGTCGAGCTGTTTCGTCAGGAGCCAGGCGGTGCCGCCGGTGAGGACGGTCGATTCGTCATCTGCGGAACGCCACTGGACCAGCAGCTCCGCATCCGTGCCACCGACACGCGCGAGAGCGGGGAGATCACGATCACCCGATGGAAGGACGAGGTGTTCGTCGCCACGCTGATCGTGCGCGGCAGCGACTGATCGCCCGAGCACAGCGAGGGGAGCGAGCAGCAGTCCGCCGCCGAGGCCTGGCGATCCTATTCCGTCGTATCCGTGAAAATCCGGCCATGATCCGCACTTATCCGCGTCAAGCCTTCTGCCGTAATCAAAGCAGCTCTCGCCCTTTCGTCTCGGGAATCCACGCCCATGCGATCGCGCCGAGCAGGTACGCCACCCCCGTGATCGTAAACGCGACGCTGAACCCCTGCGTCGTCGCAAGCCGTCCGACCGTGAACGGCGCAGCCGCACTCGCAATCCGGCCGATGTTGTACGTGAAGCCTTGGGCCGTCGCGCGAATTGACGTCGGATAGATCTCCGCCGTCACGGCGCCGAACCCGCTGAAGAAGCCCGTGCCGAAGAACGCCACGAACGGTCCGAGCAGCAACAGCACCAGCGGCACGCTCATGAAGCCGTACAGCGGCAGCAGCACGCTCGCCATCAGCAGATAGAACACATAGACAGGCTTCCGGCCGATCGCATCGGTGATGTAGCCGAACGAGATGTAACCGAGCCACATCCCGACCTGCATCGCCACGATGAACCACGACATCGTAGTCGTGCTCAATCCGATGCCGCCCTGCGCCGTGGGCAGCGACAGATACGCCGGCACCCAGCCGTTGAGCCCCCACCACCCGAACAGCGTGCACGCATTCATCAGCGTAACCACCGCGGTGAGCTTGAGCATCGGGCCGCGAAACATGTCGGCGAAGCGAATAGCGGTCTTCGTCGCCGTCACTGAGGCGCCGGCGAGACGCAAGCGCTGCTGCGCCTTCCACACTTCAGGCTCCTCGACGTTGCGACGTACCCACAGCACGAAGAACGCCGGAATGATCCCCACGAAGAACACCGTACGCCAACCCCACCTCGGCAGCACGAATCCCACGACCATCGCTGCCGCCGCGAAGCCGATCGCCCACGAGCTCTGCATGAATGCCAGCGCGCGGCCGCGATGCTTCGCCGGCCAGGTCTCCGATACGAGCGCCGCACCGCTCGCCCACTCGCCGCCCATGCCCAATCCGAGCAGTGCGCGGAACACCGCGAACTGCCACAGCGTCTGCGACAGCCCGCATGCCGCCGTGAAGATCGAGTAGAGCAGCACGCTCGCCATCAGCGCACGCGTCCGTCCGAATCGATCCGCGATGTGACCGAACACCAGGCCGCCTACGGCACCACCAAGCAGCGTGACGGAGCCCAGCGCGCCGGCTTCGGTCTTGGTGAGGCCGAGATCCTTGATTACCGACGCGAGCGTCAGCGAGAAGAGCATGACGTCGAACGCGTCGAGCGCCCAGCCCATCGCCGCCGCGACGAGTGCGCGGCGCGCCGGCTTCTCGGCCACACGCCACCAGCCGAACATGCCGGAGTCGTCAGGAACCACGGCGGACGACGTCACGCTTGACGAATCGCTGCTTCGATGAAACGCGCGAGCGACCTCACGGATCGATGTCCACGGCGATGTTGCGCCACTTGCCCTGGTTGAAGCGCAACACACTCAGTGCACACCGCGTCATGTGCCCGACGAGGATCGCGATCCAGATGTCGATCGCATCGAGATGTCCGAATTCGCGGATCATGAAGCAGATGCCGAGCGGCACGATCACCTGCGAAACGATCGAGATGTAGAGCGGGCTCTTCGTGTCGCCCGTGCCCTGAAGTCCGCCCGTGTAGCTGAGCGCCACGGTGATGAACAGGCCGGAGACGCTGAGCACGCGCAGCAACTGCACGCCAATGTCGACCACCTCGGGCTCGTTCAACCCGAAGATCGCGAGCAACTGTCGCGGGAAGAAGAAGTAGAAGATTCCGAGGAACGCTGCACCCGCGAGCCCGATGCGTGCTGCCACGTGCACTGCCTGATTCGCGCGATCCGGCTTCCCCGCGCCGAGATTCTGTCCCGCCACCGCGGCTGCCGCGCCGAGAAGTCCCACCGACGTCCACGTCACGAAGGAGAACAGCTGCGAGTACGACACGGTGAACGCCGCCTGTGCCGCCGCACTCTGCTTGAGCGATCCGATGAACGACAGCATGAACACGCCGCCGATGTTCATCGCGATGCCCTGGATGCCCGTGGGCAATCCATACTTGAACAGCGACCTGATGATGGTCCAGTCGGGACCGAATCCGTGGTGACGCGGGAATGACACCACCCACCCGCCGTGCCACAGCTTCCAGAGCGAATAGAGCGCAACGAGCGCCGAGGCGGTGCATGTCCCCATGGCGGCGCCCTTGGTCCCGAACGCCGGGATGGGCCCGAGGCCTCGGATCAGCACCACGTTGAAGACGATGTTGAGCACCGTCAGCGCGATGCCGAGCATCATCGGCGTCCGCGCGTCGCCCGCCGAGCGGAGTGCGCCACCGAGCATGAAGAACACCATCATGCCGCTGCTGAACATGAACATGATGCGAAGGAACGGCAGCGCTTCCGACTTCACCGCCGGCGCGGCGTTCACGAAGTCGAGCAGGTATGGCGAGAGGAAGTAGCCCACCGGCGCCATGTTGAAGATCGAGATGCCGATTGCCGTGAGGAACGCCTGGTAGATCGTGCGGTCGACCTTCTCTTCCTCGCCCGCGCCCGCGAAGCGCGCGACGAGCACGCTCATGCCCGTGAACAGCGACATGATGAAGACGATGACGACGATGAAGATCTGCAATGCGACGCCGATGGCGGCATTGCCCCTGAAGCCGACGAAGTGGCCCACGAGGATGTGGTCCACCAGGCCCTGGAGGCCGCCGATGATGTTGGTGAGCATCGTCGGCCACGCGAGCTTCCACACGGCGCTCGGCAGCGGACCGTCGATGATCGAACGGTCGTAGCGCCCTGTGAGGCCGGCGGGGGGAAGGGACGTCGCCGGTGTGAGTGGTTTCGCGGCGGCGGGCGCGAGTGCGTCGGTCAAGAGGCTGGCAGGTCAGATACGGTGGAGGCGGGCAGGGATACCTTCTGCCGCGTCAGTCAAATTGAACGGGGTGACGTGGGCGCCGCTAGCTCGCCGACGCGCACGAGAAACTAATGTCGGTGCGCATCCGTCTCGATGTCTACGACCCTTCACAAGGAACCATGTCCATCGCCAATGGCAACAGCGCCATCGTTTTCACCGTACTCGCCACGCTGGCGATGACCGCGCCGAACGCACGTTGCCAATCGATCACGCGCCTCGACGGCTCGACGATCTCCGCCGCGTTCGCCGACTCCTTTGCTCGGCGCACTCTCGCGGAGAACAAGGTCACCGGGGCGGAAATCGCCATCGTCAACGACGGCAAGCTCGTGTGGAGTCGCGCCTATGGCCAGCGCCATCACGAACCGTCGCTTCCCATGGAGAACGAGACGGTGACGTGGGCTGCGTCGATCACGAAGAGTGTGTTCGCGACATACGTCATGTCACTCGTCGAGCGAGGCGAGTTCGACCTCGACGTCCCCGTCGCTGCACAGTTGTCAGCGCCGCTCGACTCCTTTGAGCAGTACCGCGAAATCGCGAGCGACCTGGTGAAGGATCCCGCGTGGCCGCAGGTGACGCCGCGCATCCTTCTCGCCCACACCTCAGGCCTCGGGAACCTCTGGCAGTTCGAGAAGGACAAGAAACTTCACCTTCGCTTCGCGCCGGGCTCGAAATACAGCTACTCGGGAGACGGCATCAACCTCGTCCAGCACGTCATCGAGCAGAAGTTCGGCAAGCATCTCGACTCCCTCATGACCGACGCGATCTTCACCCCCCTCGGCATGTCGCATACGGGGATGATCTACCGCAAGGAGTTCGAGTCCAACGTCGCCGATCGCTTCGGCATCGACGAGAAGTTTCGTTCACAGACGCGACGCTATCCGGCGCGCGCCGCTGGCTCGATGATGAGCACCGCCGAGGACATTGCGCGGTTCGCCGCAGCGCTCTTGAACGACAGGATCATCACGCCGAAGACTCGCGCCGCCATGCTGAAGCCGGAGGTCGAGATCCGCACACTGCACCAGTTCCCCCTCGCCGAGAATGAACCGGAAGGAAAGGAGGCGGCGGAGGTTGGGCTGGCGTACGGTCTCGGGTGGGGCCTGCTGACGAAGACACCATTCGGCCCGGCGTTCTTCAAGGAAGGCCACGGCGATGGTGCGCAGAACTACATGATCTGCTTCGAGCGTTCGAAGTCCTGCATGATCGTGCTCACCAACAGCGACAACGGCGAGCTCGCCTTCCGTCCGCTTCTCGAGACGCTACTCGGCGACACGGTGACGCCGTGGGAGTGGGAAGGCTATACGGAGTCGTACATCAAGACTGCTCGCGGCCAGTAGGAAGCGATGCTCCCCGCTCCCCTCTCCCCTCTCCCCTCTTATCTCAATCGAACGACCGTCGCCTGAACGACTCCACTCGCCGCGGTGAGCGTGAGCGACGCCGAGGTGTTGGCTGCCACCGCGAACCGGTAGAAGGCCGCGCCGCCGGGAATGACAGTGCCGCTCACTTCAGTGCCGAGTGGGTTCACCACTAGCGGAAACGCGCTGGCCGTGCTGCCGAGTGCGGGGAAGATGCTCCGCCAGTTCCAGCTGGGCTGCGTGAGGTCCACACTCACGCTCGGCGTGGCGTCATCCGTGTATTGCGCGATGGACCAGTCGCGCAGCATGCCGCCGAGGTTCGCGCCGAACACCGCGCGCAGGTTGGCGACGCCTGACGTCTTCGAGTTCGCGAGGGCAAACCAGATCGACGCATCGGTTCCGCCGGAGAGCCGAACCTTTCGATCGGCCAGATAGCGCAGCAGGTCCCATGTCGCACCTCGCGTGGAGATGCTGTCGTCGTCCCGGATGGGCGAGCTCGTGGATGGTGCGATGAGATACTCGCGATAGCGCGCCGTATTCGAGCTCTGGTCGGAATTGAAGGCGTCCTTGAGCGCCGTGCTCGCACGGAGGGCGTCGACGTCGAGATTCAGTCGCGGCCCACTCCGGCCTTCGTGATAGAACAGCAACTCTTCCGCGATGTGGCTCAACCCCTCATTCAGCCACACGACATCCGACGAAGTGGAAGCCCCGTTCACGTAGAGCCGGCGGGACGAGTTGATGAGATGCTGAAACTCGTGCGCGAGGATGTTGGTGGTGATGCTGTCCACGAATCCCGTGCGCCGGATGTTGCCGTTGATCGTGCCAATGGGGTCGGGCGTCAGCAGGTAGAAGATGTTCCGGGCATTGCTGCCCTTGCACGCCTGAAGCTCCGGCGTGCCGAGCACGGGAAACTGGTCGCGCTCGAAGAAGAATCCCCCGACGTAAGACTGCGAGCTCTTCGGGGTGAGCGCATTCACCGCCGTGGTGAAGAACAGGAGGATCTTCCCCTCCGGGCCGAACGCCGCAGGAGCGCCGAAATTGGCGACGTCGAGCGGATACACGAGGGTGTCGAAGCGGGTGCCGAAACGCTGGTAGTCCGCCTGGGTGAAGCCACCTGCGGGGTTCAAGGTGTCCGCGACGACGATCGAGGTGGTCCCTATGGCTGCCACGCGTCCGATCCTCGGCACGATCGTGGTGCACGGATCGCTGCCCACGTTCAACGTCAGCAGGTCGCCGACCTGCACCGCCGCAGCAGTTGCCGACGCCGAGGGTGCGGTGCTGCGTTGGGCGTAGGCGCGCTGGGCACCAGGGACGCGCGGCGAGAGCTCGCGTCGTGCGCTCTGATTGAGTCGAACGGCGAAGCTGAAGTCGAGCGTGAGCGTCGTTGGGCCAATCGACTCACTGAGCGGGATGCGACTCGTGGCCGGTTGGCTCACCGTTCCCGGCGCGGAGATGTTCGTACCGCTCACGCGGAATGCGTCGGCGGCAGCCTTCGCGGTAAGCGCGGTGTCGGTAACGACCAAGGCGTATTCGGCGCCTGAAGAACCCGTCACCAGCGTGAGCGAACCATTGGCAGCGACGTTCGCCGTCCCGCCAATCGCGAGACTGCTCGAACCGGCCGGAGGCTGCTGGCCTCCCGGAACTGCCGACGTCGGAGTGACATCCGTCGACGTGCAGGCGGCAAAGAATCCCAGCGCACATAGTGCGGCGTGACGAAACGTAGTCGGCATTCCGACCATGCCATTCGAAACTCATGCCAAGGGTAGTCCTGCAGCTGGCACCCTGCGTAAAGACAGGAGCGTGTGGCGCGCCGTCCACACTAGTGGCGCTCGGTCGACGCAACCTGCGATTCAAGACGTCAAACGGCGTAGCGCGACCACGTCTAAACGCGTTTAATGCCTCACGTCGTCTGGCATTTCGTTTGCTCGGGTGCGCTATCCTCCCGCTGCCTCTTCCTGCCGCGAGCGAGCAGCAGTTGCGCCCCCCTTCTGCGTAAAACGAGGTCACTTCATGCGTTTATGGTCCATGCTCAGGTCAGGAGTCCTGACGCTTGCGTTGGTCTCGGCCGCCAGCACGGTGCAGGCACAGGGCAGCGCCGTCGTCTCGCACGATGAGTGGGTCACCGGCAACGGGACGTTCGGTGTCAACGAGCAGCAATTCCTCTCGAACGTCCTCAGCTTCTTCGGTGTCAGCTCGGGCAGTGCCCTCATCTATTCCACCAACGGCTTTCTCACCGGTTCGCAGTTCACCACGTTCCTCACCTCCGCGGGCCTGACCGTCACGGTGGACGCGTCCGCCGCATCGTTCTCCGGTTACAACGTGGTCTTCGGCGGCGGCAACGCGACGCAGAACGGCCTCGGTCTGGCCAGCTACGTGTTCGGCGGCGGCCACGTGTTCTATGAGGGTGGCACCGGGAACGGCGGCGCTGTCGCAGAAGCCGCGTATTCGAATCCGTTTCTGAACGCATTAGGTCTCGCCTTCGACCCGACCTACAATGGCCTCAACACCGTGAATACCAGCACATTCGCCGGCCAGGCACCCTACGGTCCCTCACTGTTCGCCGGAGTGCCGAGCGTCTACGCCAACAGTGGGAATAACGTCCTTGCTGGCGCCGCGGTGGCAGGCGTCACCAACCAGATCTTCGACGATGGGAGCGGAAACGGCGTCTTTGGCGTCGCGCAGGTCACCGCGACTCCCGAGCCCGCATCGCTGGCGCTGCTTGCCACCGGTCTGTTGGTGTTGGTGCCCGCCGTACGCCGGCGCGCCAAGGGCTGACGCAACCCGCCGTAACTCGAATCGCCCCTCCCCCGCAGGACTGTGACCCCCGGATGATGCAATCCGGGGGTCATTGCGTATGGGACCTGCATGGGCGATGGTGCGCAAGTATTCACCGAGGCTCGAGTCCATGATGATTTCCATCTCCGGCTGGGCGAAGGCCTTCGCCACCAGGTCGGTGCTTCTCGCGGCCGTCGCCATTCCGTCGCTCCCGGCGCCGGCCGCGGAGCCGTTGTACATGCCACGCGCCATTCAACAGGCCTACAAGCGGGGCACGCGGTCGCCGGATGGACGGCCGGGCCGGAACTACTGGCAGAACCACGCCCGCTATTCGATGACAATCACCACCAGACCGCCTGACCGCACCGTCCGTGGCACGGAGCAGGTCGTCTATTCGAACAACAGCCCGGACACGCTCAAGAGCCTCGTCATCAAGCTTTTCCTCAACATCCACAAGCCCGGTGCACCGCGGAACGGCGGCGCCAGCGACGACTACCTGACGCCTGGCGTGCACATCGAGTCGTTCTCGGCGAACGGCGTCGCCGCTCCGTGGGGCGACGACGCGCGCACCTTCACGTGGAAGCGCGTGATGCTGCCCGCGCCACTGGCGCCGCGCGACTCGGTGCACCTTGCCTTCGACTGGCACTACGACGTCTCCAAAGAGAGCGGCCGAGAGGGCGCGATCGACTCCACGACCTTCTTTCTGGCGTACTTCTATCCTCGCGTCGCCGTGTACGACGACTCCAACGGATGGGACACCATCGACTTCACCGACCAGCAGGAGTTCTACAGCGATTTCAACGACTACGACGTCACGATCAAGGTTCCGGCCAATTACATCGTGTGGGGCACGGGCACGCTGCTCAATCCCGCCGAGGTGCTCCAGCCCGAATACGCGCGACGCTTCCAGTCGTCGCTCGCGTCCGACGAGACCATTCGCGTCGCGACCAAGGAGGATCTCGCAGCCAGGCGCGTCACCGTGCAACAGTCGGTGACTGGACTTGACTCGATTTGACGGACACGTGGTTTACGCTGCTGGCGCCGAATGCGCGAAGCGAGCCTGCTCATACTGCGCGGGACTCACGTAGCCCAGACTCGAGTGCTGCCGCTCGCGGTTGTACCATGCTTCAATGA
>JBBQDT010000112.1:0-13265 GCA_038319955.1 Gemmatimonadales bacterium
GTGTTCAGCGGGTTCCGCAGGTCGTGCGCAACGATGCCGAGCATCTGGTCGCGCGCGCGCGTGGCCAGCTCCGCGTCGTGATAGAGACGCGCATTCTGCACGGACAGCGCCGCTCGGCGCGCCAGCTCCTCTGCGAGCGCGCGTTCGTCGAGGGCGAGACGACCTTCGAGGCGGAGATCACGGACGCCATGCTGGCCGACATCGGGATCGATGCGGAGCATAGTGAGCTGCTCGCCCAGATCGTGCCCCGCTCCATGTTTTCGGTGCCGCTCAGTGTGTCCGGCAAGAAAGTCGGCGCGTTGAGCGTGTACATGTCGGAGTCCACACGCCGCTTCACCACGCAGGACGTCTCACACATCGAGGAACTTGGCCAACGTGCCGCGCTCGCGGTGGAGAACGCCCGCCTCTTTCACGAAGCGGAGCAGGCCACGGGCGCACGCGACCAGATGCTCGGTGTGGTCGCCCACGACCTGCGCAATCCGCTGCACACCATCATGATGGCGACCGAGTTGCTCGACGACGGACTCGAGCCGGGCTCCATGCCGCAGCGCCAGGTCGCGATGGTGCACCGCGCCGGCGACCGGATGGACCGTCTGATCCAGGACCTGCTGGACGTCCAGCGCCTCGGCAGCGGCCGGCTGGAGATCGACCGACAGCCGATCTCGGCGCGCGCACTGCTCGTGGACGCCCACGAGATGCTGCGCCCACTCGCCGAGAAGGAGCAGTTGTCGATCACGCTCGCCGTGCCGCCGACCTTGCCCATGATCGCAGCCGACGCGAACCGTCTCCACCAGGTGCTCGGAAACCTCGTGGGCAACGCGATAAAGTTCACGCCGAAGCACGGCAGCATCATGCTTCGTGGCGAAGAGCTGAACGGCGAGGTGCGCTTCCAGGTGGCCGATACGGGACCAGGCATTTCCGCCGATCAGCTTCCCCACGTGTTCGGCCAGTTCTGGCAGGGCAGTCGCACGGATCGGCGCGGCATCGGTCTCGGCCTCACCATCGCGAAGGGCATCGTCGAGTCGCACGACGGCCGCATCTGGGTGGAGAGCATCCTGGGGCAGGGGAGCAGTTTTTTCTTCACCCTGCGTGTCGCCGAATCGGAGTGAGCGATTGCGATGACCCTGCGGTGTGTACTCCTACATCCAGAAGGTCCATCGACCGGTGACGATCACATAGAGCGACAGGGCGAGATTCGTCACGGCATGCACGAGAATCAGGTCGCCAAGTGAGCGCGTGCGCTTCATCCACCAGTTGTAGATGATGCCGCAGAGCAGCCCGACTTCCCAGTACGATCCATGCTCGAGCGCGAAGAGCACAGCGGTGGACCAGAAGACGAATGGCGTGTACTGGCCGAGCGGGATCTTGCTGAAGTTCGTATCCTGAAGCCATCGCGGCAGCCAGCCGCGCCAGAACAATTCCTCGAGCACCGGCACCAGCAGCGCCGCCCGTGCCGTACGCAGCACGAGCATCAGCGGCGTCAGCTCGCCCGGTGGAATGGATGTCTTGAGCTGCCCGACAATGGAATTCTGGAAGAGGATGCTGCTGCGCCAGCCGGGAAAGAGCGCGTCCGGCGCAACCCACATCGCACACACGGCAATCCCCAACCCGATGCTCGCCAGCCAATGTGGCGCGCTGCGCGGAAGGACGTGCCGCGAAAAGAACAGGATGGACGCGAGCAGCACGCCGTCGCGCAGCAGCTCCTTTGCCGGGTTGGCAATGGGCAGCCACTTGTCGATGGCGAGCCACAGTGCGAACACCGCGAAGGGGCCGACCCACGCGAGCGTACTGGTGGATGGCGACTGGCTTGCTTCGTTCGACGCGGTCACTCGGTGGGCTCGAGCCGCGCGATGCAGTGGGAGATCGCTTCGCCGAGCGTCGTCACGTGTGGTTGCTCGAGCATGCCGTTGTGCGTGCCCGGTACTTCGATGACGTCCACGCCGCCGAGAGCCACGTCGCCCCAACCGCCGCGCGGATCAGAGTGAATGCGCGGCGAGCCGTGCCGCGCACGGAAGAGCGTGACACGACCGGGATACGGCTTCACTTCGTACCTCAACAGCGCGTGGAGATTGTGCTCGAACAGGTCCGGCCGCGACGACGCCGGGGCGGGAGCGGGCGGCAGCAGCGTGGACGTCGGCCGCGCGTCGATGGTCGGAGCTCTGCGCTTGATGCGCGCGATCGACGATGACACCCGATGCGAGATCGCCGGCAGGTGCGCCCGTGCGGCGAATCCCCGCCACACGTGCCCTGGCCGCTCGGCGGCCGGAAGCGAGGAGAGATACGACATCTGATAGCCGATGCGGTCGCGCCAGCCGAGTTTGAGCTTCGGGCCGGGGTGGTCGAACAGGCCGAGAAAAGCGACGCGATCGCCGGCGGCGATGAGTCGCTGCGACATCTCGAGCGCTACCGCGGCGCCGAGTGAATGTCCCGCGAGGAGGTACGGCCCGCGCGGGAAGAGCTGTCGCACGGCGTCTACGTAGTGCGCCGCCATCTCCTCGACCGTGGTCAGCGGGGTCTCGCCGCGCTTCAGCCCACGCGCCTGCAACGAATACAACGGCTGGTCTTCCGCGAGGCAGTCGCCGATGAACTTGAAGGTGAGCACGCCGCCGCCCCCCCCGTGCACGCAGAACATTGGAGGACGTGTGCCGGTCGCCTTGATTGGAATCAGGGAAAGCCAGGGTGCCATCCAGTCCGCGTCGCGCATCATCGCCGTGAGGTGACGTGGCGTGGGGGCCTCGATCAGCGCGGCGAGAGGCATCTGGTGCCCGAACTCCTTCTCGATCAGCGTGAACAGCCGCGCGGCACGCATGGAGTCGCCGCCGAGCTCGAAGAAGTGCGAGTTGCCGTTGATCTCGGCACCGGGAAACACTGCGCGCCAGATATCGACCATGCGCTGCTCGAGCAGGTTGCGCGGGCGATAGCCGCCGCTCGCGCCTCGTCCGACTTCGACCACGTCCCCTTCGCGCTCGAATGCCGGCAGCTCGGCCAACCGCAGCTCGGGCATCGACGCCACGCGACCAATGATCTCGAAGAAACGACCCTGCAGCGACGTCACGGCTGCCGTCTCGAGCACCGTGGTCTTGTGATCAAGCAACACCTCTACACGCCCGTCGACCTCCTCGAGGAACAGCGCGAGGTCGAAGTTGGCGGTGCCGTTCGGAACGTCACGATGGGTGGCGCGTACGTCCGGTAGCTCGAGCTCGAGGCCGGGCATCTTCTGCACCGCGAACAGGCAGCGCGTGATTCGCGCCGCCGCCAGCTCCGGAAGGCTTGCGATGGCGTGGAACGGAACGTCCTGATGTGCCGCCGCCTCGCGCGCTTCGGCGCTGACGCGCGCGACGAGTTCGCGGAAAGTCGGGTCGCCGCTGAGGTCGAGCCTGAGGGGCACGATGTTGTTGAAGTACCCGATCGTGCCACGCGTTCCCGCGCGATGACGTCCCACCATCGGCGTGCAGATGACGAGATCGTCCTGCCCGGTGTGCGCATGCAGCGTCGCGGCGAATGCCGCGAGCAGCAGCGGAAACATCGTCGTCTGCTCCGCCGCGGCGACCTGTTGCAGCGCCGCGACCGTCTCCGGCGAGATGACGGACTCGAGCCGCGCACCCGCGTAGTCCGAGAACGTCCCCGGCTGGCGCGCAGCGGGCAGCTCGAGCGTGGTCGCCCTTCGTTTGAACCGCGACTCCCAGTAGGCGATCTGCGCGGGCGGGATCTCTCGCAAGGGCGGCTCAGCGCGCGCGAGCTCCGCGTCGAATGGCGGAGACTTCACCTGAATGTTCCTGAACGCCGTCGCCAGGTCGGTGATGAAGACCCCGACCGACCAGCGGTCCGCGAAGATGTGGTGGAACTGGAGGAGCAGCGTATGCGATTCCGCCGATCGCACGAAGAGCACTGCCCGCCATCCCGCACCGGACCGAACGTCAATGGACTTGGCAGCCTCGGTACGCAACACAGCGTCGAGCTTCGCGTCGCCGCCGCTGTTTCTGGGGCAGGTGAACGACCGCAGCACCAGCGACGGCGGGGTCACGCGCTCGAAGAACGGCCGACCATTGTCGAAGGCAACGCGGGAGTGCAGGGCCGGGTGCCGGTCAGCGACGGCCGCCATCGCCTCCGCCAGCTGCTGGACATCGAGGGGGCCTTCGAGATGGTACGCCAGTGCAAAGACGTGCATCTCGCTCGCGCCCAGTTGATTCTCGAGCTCCCACAGCCGCGCTTGCGCGGGACTCAGGCTGTCCGCACGTGCCTTGCCATCGGCTGCGCCGAGCCGGCTCTTGAGAAGGGCGACCTTCTCCTCCCTGGTAAGGACCGCCACACTCAGGCCGCGGTGTGCCCGGAGGTTGACTGCTGCTGTGCCAGGAGGCGGTCGATCTCTTCTTCTGAGAGATCGTCCAAACGCGAAAGCAGGTCGCTCTCGGGTGGCGCGATTACCGTCCCCGGAGCAGTCTCGGAGGTGCCGGCGAGATGTCCCGCCAGCGCCTCGACCGTTGGGTACGTCCATGCAAGCGTCGGCGGCAACCGCCGCTTGAGATGCTCCTCGAGGTCGCCCACGAGCATCATGGCATGGACGGAGTCCATGCCGTAGCGCACGAACGTCGTGTCGGCGGCAATGTCCTCTGGCGCCAGCTTGAGCTCCCGCCCCAGCCATCCACGAATCCAGTCATCGAGCGACTCATTGTCTGCAATCGAAACCGCCATTGGCATGCTCCTGCTCGTCGGCGAGGGAGGTCTAGTGGACACGTTAAGTCATTTTCTGGTTTTGACCAGAAGCAACTTCCTGAGGCGATCCTTCTTCTGGTCCAACGACTCGCTCGACGCAACGACTGCGTGCGCCGAAAGAGGTGCTTCGCGGCGGAGCAACGGGTCGAGCGTGTAATCGATGTCCGGCGCCAAAGGCTCCAAATCTCCGATTAACTCCTCGAACTCCTTCAGATGCTCGACCATCAGGGCGGTGGGGAGGACGGAATTCGCCAGGGGGACTTCGGTCTCCGCGTCCGCGCAAAGCGCCTGGAAGCGCTGCTGCGCCCACGTCGTCGTCGCTGTATCGCCAATCGCCATCGCGGCCGCCAGCGTGAGTGCTGCCACGGCGAGCCGGCCGCGCAACGCGTCGTGCCAGGCCACCGCCGCCTCGCCGGCAAACGCGCCGTCAGACGACGACCGGCGTGCGAGCGCGGCCGACGCGGCATTCAACCGCTCGACGATCGCGCCACTCGACTCATAGCTGGCGAGAAATCCCTGCACGGCGTCGCCGATGCGCAGGCTGCGGCCCACCGCGGCGACCAGCCCCTCGTTGGCGCCTTCGCCGATGCTCAGCATGCGCGCGTCGCGAAACAGCTGCGGCGCGATGTTGTTCTCCATGTAGCCCCGACCGCCCAGCAGCTGCACCATCAGGTCGGCCGCGAAGTTGCCAGTGTCCGTCGCCGAGACCTTCACCGCCATCGCCACCTCGGGCACGATCGCATCGCCTGCGTCGAGACGCGCCGCACAATGGAGCAGCAGCTCACGATCGGTGGCGATGCGATGCAGCATCTCGCTGATCTTCACCCGCGTCTGCGGATTGTCGATCAGCATGCCCGTCTCGATCGTGCGTCGCGATGCATAGCGATGGATCAGCTGTCCCGACCGCAATGCCGCACCCAGCCCGACGGCCGCCGTGGCCAACCGCCCATGCGACAGCACGTCCTCCACCACGTGCATTCCCTTCCCTACCTCACCGAGCGCGCGTTCGCTGCCGACGCGGACGCCGGTGAAGGTGATCGAGTTCTGTATGATGCCGCGAATGCCCATCGTCAGCGACTCGGGCCCGATTTCGACTCCTGGGTCGGTCTGCCGAAGCACGAAGCCAGTGAGGCCACGCGCGCGCCCCTCCGCGTCGACGAGCCGCGCAAACACGCTGATCACGCCGCACCATGCCGAGCCGTTCCATCGCTTGGTGCCATCGATCTTCCATCCGTCGCCCTCGCGGCGCGCCGTCGCCTCCACGCCACCGAGGTTCGAACCGGCGCCCGGTTCGGAGAGCGTGAACGCGGCGAGCTCACGTCCGCGCGCGAGGATCGGCATCAATTCCTCGCGCAGCGCAGCCGTTGCGTGATGCAGGATGGGACGCACGCCGTTGGTGTTGTGCAGGAACACCAGCGTTGCAATGGTCGGATCGATCGCGGCGAGCTGGATGTAGACACGCAGTGTATCGCGCGTCCCCAAGCCGAGCCCACCGTAGCGCTCGGGCGCCTGCAGGCCGAAGAGCCCACGGTTGCCAAAATCGAGCACGATGTTCGGCGGCAGGCACCGCCGCTCGTCGATGAGCCGCGAGTTGATGTGTCGCTCGGCGTAGCTGCGCATCCATGCGACGAGCGCGTCGGCTTTCGCGCTCGTGACCTGCCTTTCCGCCGTTCCAGCCGCGCGCGAAGCCGACCACAAAAACACGCTCTCGAGCGAACCATCGAGAAACGCCTGACGACATGCTCGCCGCTTGATCTTTCCGCTGGTCGTCTTCGGCAGCGACGCGCGCTTGATCAGTACAGCGCCATGCAGGGCGACGCCATGCTGCTCGGCGATCGCATCACGCACCATGCGCATCACCTCAGTCAGCTCCTCCTCGGAATAATGTCCACGCTCGATCTCCTGCACGAAGCAGAGCCGTTCCTCACCGTCCACGTCGATGCTGAACGCCGCACCGTTGTCGCCGCGCATCATCGGATGGCATTGCTGCACCGTCCACTCGATGTCCTGGGGATAGTGATTCAGCCCGTGGACGATGATGAGGTCCTTCTCTCGCGCCGAGATGTACAGCTGGCCGTCGTGCATGAAGCCGAGATCGCCGGTGCGCATGTAGGTCCTGTCGTCGCCCTCGCCCGCGATGCGCGCACGGAACGTCTCCGCACTTTCCTCCTCGCGCTCCCAGTAGCCCTGCGCGACGCCGGGCGCCGAGACCCAGATCTCGCCCACCTCGTTGGCACGCCGACGCGTTCTCGTCTCCGGCTCGACGATGGCCACGTCCGTCTCGGGCAGGAGCCGTCCGCACGCCACAATGGACTGCGCCATGTGATGGTCGCCGGCCCGTTCCACCTCACCTCGCCCAAGGAGCGGCGCACTGAATCGTCCGACGACTGGCGCCTCGGTCACGGGCACGGCGGACACCAGCAGCGTCGCCTCGGCGAGTCCGAACACGGGGGCCAATGCTTCGCGACGCAGGCCGCACGACGCGAACGCGCGATAGAACTCCTCCGACGTCTCGGGATGAATGGGCTCACCACCGTTGCCTGCCGACCGGAGGCTGCGCAGGTCGATCACCGCGCGATGCGCGCTCGTCACGCGCTTGGCGCAATAGCGATACGCGAAATTGAAGGCCTGCGTGTGCGTGCCGCCAAACCGCGAGATGGCGTCCAGCCACGACGCGGGCCGCTTGAGAAACGCGAACGGTGCCATCAGGTACGCCGGCGTTCCGTTGAACAGCGGCAGCAGCACGCCCTCGATCAACCCATAGTCGTGAAAGTGCGGCATCCAGCACACCGACACGGACGACGCGTCGTATCCGAGCCCTTGCTGCATCCCGGCGAGATGACGCACGACGTTCCCGTGGCTGATCATCACGCCCTTGGGCGTGGTGGTGGAACCGGAGGTGTACTGGAGATAGGCCAGCGAGTCGAGCGGCGGAAGGAGCAGGTCGCTCAGTTGGGAGGCCTGCCCTTCGGCCTCCCCAATCGCCTGCGTATTCAGCCACTGCGCCGCATCGAGTCCGACGACATCCGCTCGCGCATCGCGCATCAGCCCGAGCGTCCTGGAATTGCCGAGCAGCAACGTGGCGCCACAGTCCTTCAACACGGCCTCGAGTCGCATCATGCTGTTCCGGACGCGACTCGCCTCAGGCGCGGGCAGCGGAACCGCAATGACCCCGGCATACATGCAGCCGAGCAACGCGCAGACGAAATCGAGTCCGGCCTCGTAGACGAGCAGTGCACGATCGCCTGGTCGTGCGGCGGCGAGGATGCCACGCGCGATCGTTCGCGCGCTCGCATCCAGCTCGGCGAACGTGAGCTGACCTTCCACCTCGCCGTCGGCGATGAAGGCGTAGGCGAGCCTGCCTCCCTCCTCGCACGCACGACGCGCGGCAATCTCGACGATGGTCTCCGTCATCAATGCACTGTGAGCTCGAGGCTGTCAGGCGGCGCGAGCAGCGTCCCGTGCCGCACCGGACGCATCGCCGCCGCATCGGTCGTCTCGATCCGCCACCGCTCGAGAATCGCCGAAACGGCGACGGTGAACTCGTACTTCGCGAGCATCTCGCCGACGCAGATGCGTGCTCCGCCGCCATAGGGCAGATATTCGTGCGGCGCGAACTTCCGCTCGAGGAATCGATCCGGGCTGAACGCACTGCTGTCGGGATAGAGCTCCTCCCGCCGATGCACCAGATACGTGCATGGCACGAGGGTAACCCCGGCGTCGTACGTGTACGGTCCAATCGCGGTCTCGCGCAGCAGCTTTCGTCCCGACGGCGTCGGCACGATCGGGTACATCCTGATCGTCTCGGCATACACGGCCTGGAGATACGGCAGCGAGAGCAGCGCCTTCCCCGCCTCGTCGTTCGCCGCCTGCGGCAACTCGGCGACGAGCCGCTCGCGAATCGCCGGCTTGCGGCTCAGCCAATGCAGCGCCCACGCGATCGAGATGGCCGAGGTGTCCACGCCGGCAACGAGCAGCGAGAAGACGTGGTCCTCGCACTCCTCGTGTGACACCGGCTCGCCATCCGCGTAGGTCGACAACGCGAGGTGTGTCATGAAGCCCGGCATGTCGGGATTGGCGCGTCGCGCCGTGATCTCGTCGGCCAGCAGCAGACGAATCTGCGGCTGCATGCGTGAGAAGTTGCGCCACGGCCCCCACGATCCCACCTGGCCGGACACGCTCTTCTGATAGGCGCCGATGAGTGCACTGCTCGTCGGCGAATCGAGGTTGCCGAAGATCAGGCGGACCATGGTCTGGAAGGTGATGTCGTGCAGCGACGGCCTAGGGTTGAACGCGCGCCCGGCCGGCCACGACTCCACTGTGCGCAGCACGATGTCGCGCATGTCCGAGATCCTGGGCAGCAGCTGGTCGTGGCGGAACATCGGCGCGAGCAGGCGGCGCTGGCGCTTGTGGGTGGCGCCGTCCTGCAGCAGTACGGACAGGTCGCCCATCACGTAGCGATAGTGCTCGTTGTACTGCCGGCACTCGAATGCGTCGGTCGGCAGGCGGAACAGCTCGCGCAGGTGCTCCGGGTTGGACAGCAGAATCACCCGGCCGAGTGATCCCAGCTCGAGCGCCGTGGTGTCGCCGAAGTCGCGGGCGCAGGCCTCCCAGAATTCGACGGGGGTCTCGATGTATCGGCGCACCTGTTCGGTGGCGGGCTCGTTGGGGCCGGGTGGCAGCGTTCGGGCGCTCATTGCTTCATCCATACCACCGCGTACGTCACCGTCGCTGGCGCGGCGCGTCCAGCTGGACGACGACCATTCGCCTCGCCGCGCACCATCCCGCTCTCCGTGTGCCCGCCCGCCTGCGCACCGGCGCAGGCGAGCATGGCCGCAGTTGCGGCGACTGAAAGGACGACGAACACGGCGCGATCGCGCATCGTTGACAGGGGGCATCGAGGCGGGGCCCCAAACAGAGGGCGGGGGGGCCGCGAATATGTGATACTCGCGGCGCGCGGGCCAGAGCCAGAATGCCCGGTCGCTCGCGCAGGATTTCGTTAAGGCGCTCCCCCGAGGTGCGTAATCGCCGCGATGGCTCCGACGCTTCCCGCCACCGTCACCTGTAGAGTCGCTTCAGCAGCGCAATCTGTCCCGAGTGATACGCGTCGTGCTGCGCCAATCCGTGCAGCATCTCCCGATGGGAAACGCCAGTCCCAAGCGGCGCATTGCGCTGCCCGCCCACCGGCTCCTCGAGCTGGCCATCGCGTAAACCACGAACAGCCGCAGTCAACTCTGCGTGTGCCGACTCCAATCCCGCCACGGCGGCGCGCCACGCGAGCTCGGACGTTGTGCCCACCGGTGGCCAATCGCCCTCCAGTGGCGCGCCGGGATTGCCTTCGCGGACACGCCGCGCCACCTCGTTCGTCCACGCTCGCATGTGCAACACGAGCTGCCAGATCGAATGCGCACCGCCATCGGGATGATGGATGGCCTCATCCAGCGTGACGTCGGCGAGAATCGCCGCGCGCGACGATCCGTGCCACGGCTCGCCGTCGTGCGCCTCATCCAGCTCCTTCAGCAGGAATGCGACCTCGCTCATGCTACGGCGTTCTCCAGCGCGCACCATCGAGCGAAATGAGCCGATCGGCTTCGGGCGGGCCCCAGCTCCCCGCGGAGTACGTCGGCATCGGGTTCGCCGAATGCTGCTCCCAGTACTTGATCAGCGGGTCGATGATCTTCCACGCCGCCTCGACCTCGTCGCTGCGCGTGAACAGCGTCGCCTCGCCGATCATCACGTCGAGCAAGAGTGTCTCGTACGCCGGGGTGGCGGTCTCACCGAACGCCTCGGCATACGCGAAATCCATGTCCACCGGCGCCACCTCCAGATGCTCCGTCAGCGCCACTGCGGCACCGGGCACCTTGACCTCGAAGTTGATCGACACGCCCTCGTTCGGCTGTACGCGCATGACCAGCACGTTCGGTTGCAGCTCGCGGTGGGCACCTTCGCCACCGAACATCAGGTGGGGTGGCGACTGGAAGGTGACCGCGATCTCCGAATAGCGCTTCGCCATCCGCTTGCCGCTGCGCATGTAGAACGGCACGCCCTTCCACCGCCAGTTGTCGATGTGGAACCGCGCCGCGGCGTACGTCGGCGTCTGTGAATCCGCGGCGACATCAGGCTCCTCTCGATAGCCCGATACGAGAGCCCCCTTCGACAAGCCTGCCGAGTACTGCGCGCGAACGGCGCTGGTGGGGATGGTCTCGGGGGTCAGCCATCGGATCGACTTGAGCACCTTCACCTTCTCGTCGCGCACGGCATCGGCCGTCATGCTCGGCGGCGGCTCCATGGCCGTGAGCGCGAGCAGCTGCATCAGGTGGTTCTGGAACATGTCGCGCACCACGCCTGCTTCCTCGTAATACGTGCCGCGCAACTCGACACCCACCGCCTCGGCCGCAGTGATCTGCACGTGCGAGATCCACCGCCTGTTCCACAGCGGCTCGAAGATCGAGTTCGCGAAGCGCAGCACGAGGATATTCTGCACCGTCTCCTTCCCAAGGAAATGATCGATGCGATAGACCTGATGTTCGACGAACAGCGACAGCACCAGCGCGTTCAGCGAACATGCCGTCTCGAGACTGTGGCCGAACGGCTTTTCCACGACGACGCGAGCCCACGGCCGCGACTGCGGATCTTCATGGCGCGGCACCAGCCCACTGCTCGCGAGGTGCCGCACGATCGGCTCGAAGACGCTCGGCGGCACGGCAAGGTAGAAGAACCGGTTGCGTCCCTCCTCCGGCCGCGCTGCTTCGATCTCGGCAAGGCGCGCCGTGATGGCCTGATACGACGACTCGTCCGTCGCCTCACCGCCCGAGTAGAAGATGCGCTGTGCGAGCCACTGCCAGACCTCCTCGTCGACTGTCTTCACTTCCTCGGACTCCGAGAGCGCCGCACGCATCTTCTCGCGGAACGACTGGTCCGTCTCCGACGCGTCGCGCCCCACGCCGAGCACGGCGAACGATGGGGAGAGCAGGTGCTCAGCGGCGAGCGAATAGAGCGCAGGGAAAAGCTTCCGCTTCGTGAGATCGCCGGTGGCGCCGAAGATCACCATCGTGCACGGATCAGCGCGCTCGGGCTGGGCATGACCAACCACGCCGAACTGGCTCGTCGGACGCGCGGTCGTCCGGGCACTGGCAAAGGGAGTTGGCGCGGTCATCAGCCCTCCGTCTTCACGGCGTGTCCGCCGAATTCGTTGCGCAGCGCGGCGAGCACCTTGGCGCCGAACGAATCCTCCTGGCGCGACCGCAGGCGCATGAGCAGCGACAGCGTGATCACCGGCGCGGGGACGTCGAGGTCGATCGCCTCCTGCACGGTCCAGCGTCCCTCGCCGGAATCGGAGACGTAGCCCTTGAGCTTCGACAACTTCGGATCGACCTCGAAGGCGTGGCTGGCGAGTCCGTTGAGCCACGATCGCACCACACTGCCGTGCTGCCACAGCTGGGCGACCTGATGCAGGTCGAGGTTGGGGAACGTCTTCGACGACGCGAGGATCTCATAGCCTTCGCCGTAGCCTTGCATCATCGCGTACTCGATGCCGTTGTGGACCATCTTCACGTAGTGCCCCGAGCCCGACGGGCCCACGTGCGCGTAGCCGCCCTCCTGCGCGAGCGCGAGGAAGATCGGCTCGCAGCGCTTCACCGCGTCCGCATCACCGCCGACCATCAGGCAGTAGCCCTCCGCCAGTCCCCACACACCGCCGCTCGTTCCCGCATCGAGGAGGTGCATGCCCTTGTCGGCGAGCCGCGCCGCACGCGCGAGCGAATCCTTGAAGTTCGAGTTGCCGCCGTCGATGATGATGTCGCCCGCCGAGAGGAGCCCCGACAGCGCATCGATGGTATCGTCCGTCGGCTTGCCGGCGGGCACCATGATCCACACGATGCGCGGTGCCTCGAGCTGTTGCACGAGGTTGGCGAGATCCGCTGCCGGCCTGGCGCCGAGTCCCGCATACTTGCCGACGACGGCAGCATCGCGATCGAAGGCGACGACGCCATGCCCCCCGCGCATGAGACGTTCGGTCATGTTCCCGCCCATCTTTCCAAGGCCAATCATCGCGAGTTGCATATGCCGGTTAGGTAAAAGGTTGGCCTGACAATGTCATGTCGTCCCGCGCACAGCGAGGGCCCGCATTTCACGTGGAAACGAGAACAGCCCGCGCCGGCGCTCCATCGAGCCCCGGAAACAGAATTGGCAGGCAGTACAGCTCGTACGTGCCGGCCGGAACGTCGCTGAGCAGCAGCCCTTCCACGATGATGATCCCGCGTTCGAGCAGCGTGCGATGCGTCTTGTGGTGCCCCGAGTGGAACTGCTCCACCGACAGGTAGTCCACCCCCACGAGCTTCACGCCGAGCGACGCGAGGTACTCCGCGCCGTCCGGTGCGACATACGTGTAATCGGGATGAAACTCGGTGCTGCCGCTCGCGAGCCACGCAGAGTTGCGCGTCTTAAACAGAACGCGTGTGACGCCGGCCAGATCATGCTCGCGCAACTCCGCCTCGCCGATGCTCGTCACCGAATCCGCAAACGCGAGCAACCGGGCCGGCCCCATCAACACG
>JBBQDT010000113.1:0-13262 GCA_038319955.1 Gemmatimonadales bacterium
GCTACGGCGAACGTCACCACCACGCCGCTGATCGGATTGTTATTGCCGTCCTTGATGATCACGCTCGGCGACACGGCAACGGCGGTGTTCACCGCTGCTGTTTGATTGTTACCGCCGTTCACGCTCATCGAGCCCGAACCCGTGGTGCCGGTCGCACCGAACGTCACTGGCGTCAGACCGCCGGATGAAGCCGTGAGCGAGTTCGCTCCGGCGGTGGCACCGAGCGTCCAGCTGCCGACAGTCGCAATGCCGCTGGCGTTAGTGGTGGCCGGACTTCCGGTTACCGCTCCGCCGCCCGATGCGATGGTAAACGTCACCGACACACCGCTCACCGGATTGCCCTGTAGATCCTTCACGATGACGCTCGGCGGGATCGCCACCGGCGTTCCTGATGTCGACGTCTGCCCATTCCCCCCGTTGATCGCGAGCGTCGATGCCGCGGCCGCGACACCCGTCGCGGTGAATGTCGCAGAGCCCAGCGTGCTCGTGGCCGTCAGGGTGTTGGCGCCTGCGGTCGGTCCGAGTGTCCAGCTGCCGACGGTGGCAACGCCGATGGCGTTCGTTTGCGCCGTTGCGCCGGTCACCGACCCGCCGCCGGTTGCCACGCCAAACGTCACGCTTGCGCCAACGACCGGATTGTTGTTCGCGTCCCGGATGACGACGCTCGGAGCAACAGTGACGGCGGTACTGACCGTCGCCGTTTGGTTGTTCCCGGCATTCACGGTGAGTGTTCCGGAGACAGCAAGCGCTGTAGCCGTGAAGGTCACCGGGCTGCCCGTCAGACCCGCGCTCGTCGCAGTGAGCGTGTTCGTCTGCGCGATCGAACCGAGCGTCCAGCTACCGACGGTTGCGACGCCGCTCGCGGTGGTCGTCGTCGCGCTTCCCGTCACCGACCCGCCGCCCGACGCGACCGCGAACGTCACCGCCACGCCGGCCTTCGGATTGCCGTGCGAGTCTCGCACGATCACACTCGGCGGATTGGAGACGGCGGCGCCCGGTGGTGCGGTCTGGACACTCGTGCCTGGGCTTGCAGCAATCTGCGTGGCCACGTCGGCCGTCCCGGTCACGGTGAACGGAATAGTCTTTGACCCGGCAGTCGCGACGACCTGTTGCTGACCAGCGGTTGGTCCGAGCGTCCATTGCGTTGAAGCCTTGCCGTTGTCGTCCGTCAAACTCGCGCCGGGACTCACCGACCCTCCCCCCGATACGACCGTGAACGTCACCTGGTATCTCGGCAGCGGATTCCCGCTCGCGTCGGTCACGGTGACGGCGGGCGTCAGCAGCGAGCCAACCGTCGACGATTGCGGCAGCGCGGCCGCTGGCGCAACCGATTCGGCCGACACCGGCAGTGTTGGAAAGCTCTCGCACGTACAGAGGAGAAGGACGGCGGAGGAAACGACGAAGGATGCTCTCCAGACACGCACAGGTCACCATCCGCTGGGATTCAACTTGGCCGAGCGCCCAACGGTGCTCAGGCCGAAACGCAACGACCGGGATCAACTACACAATTCGAGATCACTCCTGCCCGCGCGACCACTCAACGTCGAAGGTGCCCCACAGCGATGTGGAATCCGACATTCGCGCTCGAGCCTCTGCCGTCGCTCCGATCCGGCACGACCCTCAGCGAGACGTCGGTTCCCGGCGCGCTGCTGATCGACGCGTCGAGAATCCCGAAGAGCCACGCCGCCGCAAACACGCCGCCGCCGACAAGCGCCATGCTGCGTTGCGTGTCGAAGTCCGACTTGGCCTGGTTATAGTTGGCCGTCTGCGCCGCGAGAGTTGATGGGTCGCGGCTGATTGCGTCCACGGCCGCCTTGCCTGCTGCGAGTGGAGTGCTCATGCCCGCCCTTGAGGTGATGGCGACGACGGCGCCCGCCACCCCTGCGAGCGACAGAATGGCTCCCTTCGAGCGGTGCCCGGCGCTGAACTGCCCAAGTCCGGGAAAGAGCAGCGCACGAGCCACGTCCTGACCCCTATGCGAACCGAGCCCGATCGTGCCGTCGGCTGTCGGCGCAGCTCCGGACACTGCGGCAGCAGCAATGGCCGCGACGACCACCGGCGGTTCCGGCCCCTGTGCCCACGCAGCCGCGACGTCGCGGTAACTCACGATCTCGCTGCCCCCTCTCACCGATGTGAAGACGAATCGCATCCTCTTGCTCATCTCGATGGAGCTCACCGATCTCGGGCTGTCTGCTTCGAATGCCGACGCCAGCGCCGTCTCGTGTTGATCGCGTGGAAGCTGCGCGAGCCAGCGCTGGAGATCCGACACGACGATCGGATCCTTGCGTGTCGCATCACGCTGGACGAACACCACGGCGTCCTTTCGCTGGCTCCCTTCTGTGATCGACGTCCACGCTGGTCCATGCATCTCGTCGGGAATCACGTCGTCCGCGAGCCAGCGTTGGCTGCCTTCCTTCACGATACCCCGATAGGCCAGTCCCGTCCTCAACACGAGTTCGACAACGCCGATCGAGACGGGCTGCCGAGCGCTTCCCGTGCCGGCCTTGTCCGCGTAAAAGGCGATGTACTTTCCGTCGCGCGACCACGAAGGACGATACTCGTCCTCGTCGCTCAACTCTCCCGTAACGATGACGGGTACACCCGCGACCTCACCAGATGCGGGAATGATCGGGAGCACCTCGATGGCGCCATTGCGGTTACCTCCCGATACAACCTCAGTGCCATACGCGATGTGATCGCCCGATGGCGACCACGCCGGAAACAGCGCGGGCCTCGATGCAGCCGACACACGCATTGGCCGGACACTTCTCGCCACCCCAGAGCGCAGCGCGCTACTGACGTCGGATACGATATACAGGATGCTGCTGTCGGATACGAAGGCGAGATGCTTTCCATCGCGCGACCAACGAGGCGTCCTCACCTGACCGGCAAAGGGAATCCGGATCGGATTCGCCGACGCGAGCTCGCCCGCAGCATCAATGTAGTTGAGCATCAGGCCGAGATGGCCGTTGTCGTCGCTCGCGACATACGCAAACCATGACCGCCCCTGCTCCGCCACCGGCCGCCAATCGAGCTGGCCTACATAGGCCGACAGCGTCTTGCCCGCGCCGGCACCGGGAATCGTGACCACCACACCGGGACGTCCCGTCGTCGGCGTTAGCGTTGCGAGGAACACACGCTGGTTCGACAGGCGGATGAACTGAAGCTCCTGACGGTCACTCACCGCGCGCTCGAAGGCGACGATGTCCGGCAACACCGGGCTGGCGACCGCGTTCGACACGACGCCGATCGATTGCTGTGCGCCGAGACGGCCAGCGATGAGTAACAACGCCACAAGAGCTGTCGCGGGAATGCGCATCATGCGATCTGGTGGAGGTTTCGGAGTCCTGGAATGATCCGTCTCACCGGCGCGGCGCACGGAAGGTGAACGCGTATCGTACGGTTTCGGGTCGCGGAATGGACTGTGGAGGCGCCGTGCGTGCAGGCTCGAAGCGGAACTGCGGCAGCACGGCACGAACAGCATTCGTCAGCAGCACGTGCGGCGAGCGTACGACAGTCATCGACGAGAGGTCCGGCCGTCCATTCTCGTCCACGACGAACTGCACGACTACTTCGCCCTCGACCTGCTGATCGCGCAGGGCGTCCGGATACTGCGGCTGCGGCGCCGTGCCGATCACCGTCGGCGACGTTGGCGCGTTCGACGCTGGTGCATTGACGGATTCGCTGCGACGCGGCTCCAGTGCCTTCTCTCCGACAGGCGCCGTCGCGCGCGGAGGAACGGAATCGATGACGGGCATGGCGGCAGGACTCCCCACTCGGCCAGCCGGAACGACGTCTGCACGTGACGTGAACGGCGCGACGACGTTCGCGCGTTTCGGCAGCGCTACCGGTGCGTTCGGTGGTGTCGCTTGCGGCCTCTTGAGCGCGCGCGCGTCAATCGGCGGCGCGGCTGGAAACGCGACAGGCGGCGACACCGCTTCGACGACGTCTGCGCTGGGCGCGACCGGCACACTGTCCGTCGCGGACGACGCGAGAGGAGGCATCGCTGTAGCAGGAGCCGGCGGCGTAACGACGTGTGACGCGGGGTTGAACGGCTCCGCTTCGGCGAAACCGTTCGGCTCCGGCTTGTTTCCCAGCTGTGTTTTGAAGACCAGCGCTGCAAGCACGACCACCAGACCGGCGGTGACGGCAATGAACGTGGACGACCGCGTCGCCACTGCGGTCGTGAGAGCAGTACGCCACGACGCGTGCTCACTGACCACATCAGTCGATGTCGACTCGATCTCCTGCCGCACGGCCTTGAGCTCGCCGGCCCAGGGAATGAGGACCGGCGGGAGTGCGGATGCACCAACGATGGGCCGCGCCATCGGCGGCTCGTCGACAGGTAGCGCCGGTTGCTGTGTGGGTGCGGCGCGAGGCGGCGTTCGCATTCGGCTCTCCTCCGGCGCCTCGAGCTGCAGATCGGCGATTCGCTTGCGCGCCACGCGCACGCTCCGATCGGCGGAGCCAAGCGTCGTCTCGCGCATCGACAGCGCGCGATTACACAGCGCAACGGCCTCGGCGAAGCGGCCACGTGCGGCACACGTCCCGGCCAGCGACTCCAACGTCGCGGCGGTCGTGATGTGATTCGGTGTGAGCGTGCTCTCACGAATCGTCAGCGCTCGCCGATACAGATCCTCGGCCGACGTATAGTCGCCAAGCGCGTGGCGAACCGCCGCGAGGCTGGCGAGCACCGTCGCCACTTCGGGGCGACCCGCGCCCTGCGCCTCCGTTATGGCGAGCAAGCGCAACAGTGGCCGCTCTGCCAAGTCATAGGCTGATTGCAGGATGTACACGCGGCTCAACTCGAGCAGCAGAATTGGAAGCTCGTCGTCGAGCCCACTCGCGGCCGTCTCGCTCAGCTCGAGCGCTCGGGTGAGATAGGTCTCGGCTTCCTGAAACGCACCCTGATCGACGAGGAGCTGTCCGAGCGCGTTCAGCGTTCCGATGAGCGCCGGCTCATTCCGCTCTGAACCTTGCTCGAGCGCGCGCAATGCGTCGCGAAAGAGCGACTCGGCTCCCTCCAGATTTCCGCCTGCATGTTCCAGCGCTCCACGCCGGATCATTGCATCGGCGTCCGACTCGCTCGTGTGTTCGTCCGACCAAGCCACTGGCGGCCTCCGTAGGGCCCGTCATCCGCACTTCATCGTGCGCACGGAGGGCGGCTGCGCCGTGCCTCGCAAGCATCAGCTCTGATGTTTCCGTCTCCGTCACGGGTTGAATGCCCCCACTCGCGGAAAAAAGCAAGAGCCGCGGGTGTGGTGAGCGGCAGCGTGAGTGGAGCTACAGCCGTTTTGGTTCCGGCAGCGGTGGACCTCGGCGAGGTGCCGGACCGAGGCCGTCTGGGTTGAAACGCGACACATGGTACATGTATCAGGCCGACGTGCACTCGGCACAAAAACACGTAACCAATTGCGAACAAGGTACTTGCTCGGTGTCAACGCCACGGCTTGCGACGTGCTTCCCCTGCTCGCCGGCGCGATTTTCGGTCCGGTACTGGCCCAACAAAGGAGCCTACCGTGAGTAGCGACAACACGCGCGAAACGAAGCCTGAACAGAAGGGCGCGGAGAAGCCCGATGTGATGGAGGACTTGCCGGACGCGAAGGTGACCGAGAAGGACTCTGATCACGTGAAGGGGTACCGCGTGCTCAATTTCCCGTTTGAAACCGGGAAGCCGACCTGAGGTTTTACCTCCGCACCGCAACAACGGCGGAGAACTCGTCAACGATCTGCCAACGGATCGGGTGAGATTCGAACTCACGGTACGCTTTCACGTACACACACTTTCCAGGCGTGCGCCTTAAACCACTCGGCCACCGATCCAATGAACCAAGCGCGCTGGCGGCGCCAAACCGCCGACCCAGCGCGCTTTGGAACACAGTTCCGACCTTCCGCAAGCGGACAGGGTGAGATTCGAACTCACGATACCCTTGCGGGTACGCCGGTTTTCGAGACCGGTGCTTTCAACCACTCAGCCACCTGTCCGGAACAGCCGGGTAATTTACCCCGATGGCTGGGGAGTGTCAACGAATTCTCGTCCTCGACGCGCTGCGAAGAACTCACGCAACAGGGTCCCGCATTCCGTCTCGCACACCCCGCCCTGCACCTCCGGCCGATGATTGAGACGAGGGTGCCGCAGGAGGTCACCGATCGAACCGGCCATCCCTGCCTTCGCGTCCCACGCGCCGAACACCACACGATCCACACGCGCGAGCACCAACGCTCCCGCGCACATCGCGCACGGCTCGAGCGTCACGTACAGCGTGCACCTGTCCAGCCGCCAGCTTCCCAGATGTGCCGACGCCTCGCGCACCGCGAGCGACTCGGCATGCGCGGTGGCGTCCTGATCGCGGATTGTGCGGTTGTGCGCGCGCGCGATGATCTCGCCGTCGCGAACGAGGATCGCGCCCACCGGAACCTCGCCAGCCTCGACGGCCAAGCGCGCCTCAGCGAGCGCGATCCCCATCCATTGTTCGTCCTGCGCCTGTCGAGTCGCCGAGGTCATTGAAGGAACCTACAAAACTGACGCCGATGGGCGCGGATCAACGGTCGCTGATTTTCACGGATTCCGCCGCTGCTGCAGACACTTCCCCCTTCTCGAACGCCAGCTTCCCTCCATCTCCCGGCTTTACCACGATCGTATCGCCCTCCTGGAACTGTCCTTCCAACAGCATGATCGCCAACGGATTCTGGATCAGCCGCTGAATGGCTCTCTTCAACGGACGCGCTCCGAATGCCGGATCGTACCCTTCCTCGGCGAGCAGCTTCTTCGCCTCCGGCGTCACGTCGAGCGACAGCTTGCGGTCCCCGAGCAACTTCCGGAACCGCTCCAGCTGCAGGTCCACGATGTGCGCGATGTGATCCAGCCCTAACGGCCGGAAGACGATGATGTCGTCCACGCGGTTGAGGAACTCGGGCTTGAAATGGCCACGCAGCGCATTCGTCGCCTCCTTCTCGACGGTGGACCACTCGCTGCCCGCGTTCTCGAGGATGTAGTGGCTGCCAATGTTCGACGTCATGATGATGACGGTGTTGCGGAAGTCCACTGTGCGGCCCTGCGAATCGGTGAGCCGCCCGTCGTCGAGAATCTGGAGGAGGATGCCAAAGACATCAGGATGCGCCTTCTCGATCTCATCGAAGAGGATGACCGAGTACGGACGCCGGCGCACGGCTTCCGTGAGCTGCCCGCCCTCCTCGTATCCGATGTAACCTGGCGGCGCGCCGACGAGCCGAGATACGGCGTGCTTCTCCATGTACTCGGACATGTCGATGCGCACCATGGCGTGCTCGTCGTCGAACAGGAAGTCGGCGAGCGCGCGAGCGGTTTCCGTCTTTCCCACACCGGTGGGACCGAGGAAGATGAAGGAACCGATGGGACGATTCGGATCCTGCAAGCCGGCGCGTGAACGACGGACGGCGTCGGCGACGGCTTCCACCGCTTCCGTCTGGCCGACGACGCGATTCGCCAGCTCCTTGTCCAGCTTCGTGAGCCGCTCGCGTTCGCCCTCGAGCATCCGCGTGACAGGAATGCCCGTCCAGCGCGCGACGACTTCGGCGATGTCCTCCGCGGTGACTTCCTCCTTGAGGAAGCGCGCGCGACCACCGGCGCTGGCGAGGTTGCCCTCGGCCTCCTTCATCTGGCGCTCGAGCTCGGGAATCGTGCCGTAGCTGATCTCGGCGGCCTTGGCGAGATCACCGGCGCGCGAGGCCTGCTCCGCTTCGAGGCGCGCCTGCTCGATCTGCTGCTTGATCTTGCCGACGGCCTCCAGCGTCTGCTTCTCCTGCTGCCACTGCGCCTTCATCGCCGACGACTTCTCCTTCAGCTCGGCCAGCTCCTTTTCGATGATGCTCCGACGCTCCTTGCTGGCGGCATCCTTTTCCTTCTGGAGCGCAGTGCGCTCGATCTCGAGCTGCATGACGCGCCGCTCGACCTCGTCGATCTCCTGCGGCATCGAGTCGATCTCGATTCTCAGCTTTGAAGCTGCCTCGTCCAGCAAGTCGATCGCCTTATCGGGCAGGAAGCGGTCGGAGATGTAGCGATGCGAGAGGGTGGCCGCGGCGATCACGGCGTTGTCCGTAATGCGGATGCCGTGGTGCGCTTCGTAGCGCTCCTTGAGGCCGCGGAGGATGGCGATCGTTGCCTCAACGGTGGGCTCGCCGACGTAGACCTGCTGGAAGCGCCGCTCCAGTGCCGCGTCCTTCTCGACGTGCTTTCGGTATTCGTCGAGTGTGGTGGCGCCCACGACGCGCAGCTCACCCCTGGCGAGCATCGGCTTGAGCATCTGACCCGCGTCCATCGAGCCTTCGGCCTTGCCCGCGCCGACCAGCGTATGCAGCTCGTCGATGAAGGTGATGAACTGGTCGGGATCCTCGGTGAGTTCCTTGAGCACCGCCTTGAGACGCTCCTCGAACTCGCCGCGGAACTTCGCGCCGGCGATCAGGGCGCCGAGGTCCAGCGAGACCAGGCGCTTGCCCTTGAGGCTCTCGGGCACGTCGCCGTTGACGATGCGTTGCGCGAGGCCTTCCACGATTGCTGTCTTGCCGACACCAGGCTCGCCGATGAGCACGGGATTGTTCTTCGTCCGGCGCGAGAGCACCTGCATCACCCGACGAATCTCCTCGTCGCGACCGATGACCGGATCCAGTTTGCCGTTGCGCGCGTCCTCCGTGAGGTCTCGCGTGTACTTCTGGAGCGCCTGATACTGGTTTTCGGGGTTCTGATCGGTAACGCGGTGCGTGCCGCGGATGGCCTCGATGGCCTGCAGCAACGCCTTGTGGGTGCCGCCGAGTGCGCTGAGCAGCGTCTTCGTCTCTGTGCCCTTGGCATCGGCGAGCGCGAGCAGGAGATGCTCCGTGCTGACATACTCGTCACTGAGCTTCTTCGCTTCCCTCTCAGCCTGGTCGAGCACAGTGGTGAGCTCGCGGGCGTACGAGGGCGACGCGTCGCTCTGTTTGGGATAGCGCTGGATCTCGCGCTGAATGGCCTCCTTGAGCGCGGCGACGTTGACGCCAAGCTTCTGGAGTACCGGAACGACGATGCTCTCGTCCTGCGCGAGGAGAACGAACAGCAGGTGCGTGTCGTAGACGAGGGGATTGCCGATGCGCCGCGCTTCCGCGACGGCATCGTTCAGTGCCTCGGCGGACTTCACCGTGAGTCGTTCTGGATTGATCATGTCCTGTTGCGTAGAGGTTGTGACACGTGACGTCCCGAAGGGAGCAACGGTAGTGCCGTCTGCATCGCGCCATGTCGGCAGACAGGACTGACGTTAACGTGCACGAGCGGCCGGGTTTGGCAGTCAGGCAAACACGAAGCGCCCGGGCATGATTGCCCGAGCGCGTCGCGCTGTGGATGCTGACCGGATGCTAGCTCACTTCGCGATGAACGCCTTCTTGGTGGATCGTTCACCGTCCACGATGAGCTCGTAGAGATAAACGCCGGATGCTGCTTCCTTTCCGGTGTTCAGGACCTTTCCATCCCAGAAGGTCGTGTACGACCCACATGGAAGAGAGAGGTTCGAGACAGGCCGGTTCAGGCCAATCTCGCCCTCGAGCTTGGGTACTGCGACGAGCTGCGCCAACACGTTGTAAATGCGGACCGACACAACGTGAACGCCGCTACATCCCTCGAATTCGATCTTGAAAGGGATGTGCGTTTCCGGATTGAACGGGTTCGGGTAGTTTTGCCCGAGTACCCCCAGCTTGCGCCCTCGGGGCTGTGGTGCCGCCTCTTGCCCCGCCGCTTGCTTTGTCGGGACTGCACAAAGGGCGAGCGCGAGCGCAAGCGCTGCCCAGCGGTGGTACATGTGAACTCCGGCTGACGAAACAGGATCCTAATGCTGCTCCTGTGACGGGTGAATGAGGATGCTGCAGTACTTGCGAAATTATGCCCGACACAACCGCATGTCAAGAAACCATCTCGACTTACGCCCTCCTATATACCGACTTATGTGTACCCCGGGTTACGGTTTCGGTGCCACGAGGCGTCGGCCGAGGCCGGTACGAATGGTGTAACCTTCACGGTCACAATACTCTAGGAACGGTATAAGAAACTTCCGCGTGAGGCCGAGCATATCCCGAAGCTCAGGCGGACCATAGTCGCGACCGTCAGCCATTCCCACCCCCATCCGCGCCTTCAACGAATCCACGGCCGAAGACGCGTAGTAGCGGTTCGGCTCGACAGCCACCAACAGATGCGTCCGAGCGTGCCAGCGAGCGACCGACATCAGTTCCTCCGTTTGAACTCCCAATTGCGCGGAGAGTTCGTCCACGGTCGGCGGCTCGCTACCAGCGGCCACGAGCGCGTCGACCAGGGCAGCGGACGATCGAGCCTGTGATGGGCTCAGTGTCGGAACGAATCCAGCGCTCGCCACGAGCCCTTGGGTCACAGCGATGGTCCCATCCGCTGACAAGGCGGTCACGAGCGCAGTCGCGACCTCATCCGGCGCGTCGAGCCGCGAGCGCAGCCATTGTAATGGGGCTCCCATCTCGAGCGGATGCTCTGCGTGAAATCCGCGTAGGATTGCCTGGGAGCTCGCGACGAGCGCATCGCGGGTGGCGGCCCCGATGAACCGGCCACCGACTCGCCAGCCACCGGCCGCATCCAGCAGTTCCTGAACAGTGCCGGGCTGAATGCCGACACGTACCGCAATGTCGTTCACGTTGACGCCTGCGGCTCCCGCTTCTGCGGACAGTGCGGCAAGTATGCTCGCCGGATCGCGCCGCTGGAGCGGCCAGGGCCGGGCACGAAGAGGCGCATGCGGATCGGTGATCGTACCGCCGCCGAGGGTGGAAACGGGAGACGCGGCACGAAGCACGAAACGGTCGCCGGCGCGGGCGACGACTCCCTCGTCCAGCACGATGCGCGCGGAGTGCTCCACGCCGGGCTCGATGACGTTGTCGCGCACGACCAGTCGTGCGCCGACCTCGTTCGTTCCGAGATGAAAACGGACGCGCGAGCGCGGTCCAAGCGTGGCAGACGTACCGGGAAGCAGCGAGAGATCCCCACGGAGTACACGGCTCGAGCGCCATGCGTCGCCTTGGACAAGCACGGCACCGCGTCCTACCTGATCGAGCTCCACCCCCGCCAGCGCGACTCCCGCGCGCTCGCCGGCGCGCACGAGATCGACCGCCCTGCCGTGCGCGTGCAGGCCGCGCACGCGTGCGAGCACACCGAGGGGAAAAAGACGCACCATTGCATCGCGCGCGAGCGTGCCGGACCACACCGTGCCGGTGACCACGGTGCCCGTGCCACGTACCGTGAATGCGCGATCCACCGGCAGACGGAAGACATCGCTTTCCGAGCGCGCGGGAACTGCGAGCGCCGCCACCGTGAGTGCAGCGCGAAGCGCGTCGAGGCCTTCGCCCGTGGCGGCCGAGACAGGGATGATCGCCGCGCCGGCGAGCGATGACTCCTCGAGCGTCGAGCGGACGTCATCTTCCACGAGCGCGAGCCACTCATCGTCCACGAGATCGCGCTTCGTCAGCGCGACGACGCCACCACGAACGCCGAGCAGCTTGAGGATGGCGAGGTGCTCGCGCGTCTGCGGCATCACACCGGAGTCGGCCGCGATGACGAGCAGCGCGAGGTCGATTCCTGTGGCGCCAGCGACCATGGTGCGCACGAACGCCTCGTGTCCCGGCACGTCCACCACGCCCACCTGCCCCACGCCATCCAGCTGCAGCGGCGCGAAGCCGAGATCGATGGTGATGCCGCGGCGCTTCTCCTCAGGCAGGCGGTCTGTATCCACTCCCGTGAGCGCGCGCACAAGCGTGGTCTTGCCGTGGTCGATGTGTCCCGCGGTCCCGAGGATCATCCGAGGCCTCGCGCTACCACCGCTGCTCTTCCCACATCTCGAGCGCCTTCAGCGGACGTCCATCCGTGAGGTGCTCGGCGAGAAACTCGCGCAACAGCCGCTGGTGGGCTCGCGTTTCGGCGTCGCCGAGGGGAAGGCCGGCGTCGCCGGAGAGGAATCGTCGTAGTGTGTTGCGCACCTCTGCGGGCAACAACCGGCCGGCCGGTGCGACTCGCCCGCACGGCTGGCAGAGCGCACCACCGGACGCGTGACGGAAGAGCACCGTGGCTGCGGGATCGAGAGGTTCGTGGCATTCGCCGCAGATGTCGAGGGCGGGAGCGAAGCCCAACTCGGCGACGATATGCCACGCGCTCGCGAGCGTGGCGGTGAGGGCCTCGTCGGTCGCCGCGGACGCGAGCGCATCGAGTGCGCGAGAGACGACGTCGAAGAGTGCGCTGTCGGATGCCTCGCGCCCAAAGCGCAACGTGAGCTCCGCGATGGCCGAGGCGCCAGCGAAGCGGCCCATGTCCTCGGCGAGCATGGGCCGGGCGCGGATGACGTCGAATCCGCTCAGGGTATCGAGGTCGCGGCCGGGTTTGGCGTAGAGCTGCGCGGTGCCCTGCGCAAAGAGGTCGAGTGCACTGCCGAAGCGGCGCGAGGAGCGACGCGCGCCCTTCGCGAGCACGCTGCGCACGCCGCCATCGCGCGTGACGAGGCGCAGGATGCGCGACGACTCGAGGTAGTCGAACTGGTGGAGCACGATGGCGTCGGTAGCCAGGATGGCCATGCGCGGAAATCTAAGCGTGTGACCCATGCGCGTTGCCGAGTCATGGCCCTCGAGGGCGAGGCGACTTTCGACTCAGAACGACACGCGGACCCCGGACAGCACCCTGCGTCCAGCGCCGCGATAGCCGGTTTGGGTCAATGACGCTGCGTCGGTGCGCGCGAAGTCGTAGTTGAACCCCGCGACATCCGTATAGCGCGCATCGAAGACGTTCTCGGCGCGAAGCGTCAGCGTCACGGTGGTGCGCGACTCGGCGAGCACGCGGAGCTCGCCCGAGAGGTCGGCGCGCGTATACGGCTTCAACGTCACGTGCCGAGTGGCGGCAAAGTTCGGCGGGAAGTAGTTGTCCTCACGTGTGCCGACGCGGTGCGCGCGGAGATCCACGCCGCCGCGCGAGACGTGATAGCCTACGCCCGCGTCGATGGTGTGCATCGGGCGACGGAGGAGCCGCGCGCCTGGCGCGAACGTCGCCGTCACGACGGCGCTCGTGCCGGGGTCGACGACGCGCGTCGCCAGATAGGTGAACGCCGCATCCGCGCTCAGGCCGTGGGCCAACGTAAGACGACCTTCGACCTCGGCACCCGATGACCGTGTGCGTGCAATGTTGTTGTAGTTCGGGTCGGTCGCCGAATACGTGTAATCGATGAGGTCACGGAAGGAGTTCGAGAACACGGTAACACCGACA
>JBBQDT010000114.1:0-13225 GCA_038319955.1 Gemmatimonadales bacterium
ATATCCGCTTGGCGCCGCGGTTCACCGTCAGGCCGGCTGCCTGCCAGGCCATCATGCCGCCGTCGAGCAGATGCAGATTCGACATGCCGAGCGAGCGAAGGGCGGCATCGGCCTGTCGGGCGCGATTGCCACTCTGACAGACGAGGACGATCGGAGCGTCTGTCACGTTGCGGATCTCCCTCGCGTGCTCGGCGAGTGTATCGAGCGGTACGTTGTACGCCCCCGGAATGTGCGCTGTCTTGAATTCGCCCGGCGTCCGGACGTCGAGTAGGCGGGTGCCGGGCGAATGCCTCACCAACTCGGCGGTGGTGCGAGGGTCGAGGAGCGGGGACAGGACTGGAATCATCATGATGGTGGAATGAGGGCAACACCGGGAAGTGGTCACGGTCTGTCAACTAAACAACCATATAGTTGTATGGTTGTCAAGTCCGGTTCGACGACACCGGCCCGGCATGCGGCGGCGGCGTGATCGGCCACCTTCCGGATGCGGGGCACGCACGCGCACCGATCCGCCGCATCAGAACGTCGAACCGCGGGTTCGCCTTGAGTGGATCGAACATCAGCTCGCAGGGAAGGCTCAACGAGCCGAACAGTGGATCGCCATGGTCAACCGCCGCCTCGAGCGCCGTCATCGCCGCGTCATACTGGCCGAAGGCGAGGTCGGCAAGCACGTGCGAGTAGTTCGGCGAGTTTCCACCGCCCTGCGCTTCGACCGACGCCCGCAGTCGCTCCGCATCCTTCCAGCGTCCCGCCTGCGCATATCCGAAGATGAGGTTCGGGCCGGTGCCGAAGTTCTTCGGATCGAGCCGGTATGCCGTTTCGAATTGTCGCAACGCGCTGTCGCGCTGTCCCGTGAACGCGTACAGGAAGCCGAGCTCCCGGTACGCGAGCACGTGGTTGGGATCGAGCGCAAGCGTGGACTTCGTCTCCGCGATGGCTTCGTCGTACTGATGCGCCATCGAGAGCAGCTTTCCGAGCAATCCGATCACGCGTAACGGATCCTTCGCGCGTGCACGACGAGCCTGCACGAGCCCCTCCTGCACGCGCCCGATCTGGGCGAGCGCGAAGGCATAGGTCCAGAGCAGGTCCACGTTGTTGGAGTCGATCGCGAACGCGCGTTCAAGCGGCCGCACCGCATCGCCGAGCCGCCGAAAATCACTGGACATGACGAACGACTCGGCGATGTATCCCTCGACGACGTTCGAATCCAGCGCAAGCGCCTTGTCTGCATTCTCGCGTGCGAGGCGCAACGGGGCGTCCGGGGAAGCGGCGCCGATCACGGGGCTGTCCGCGTAGACAATGGCAAGGAACGCCACGGCGCGCGCGAAATGCGGGTCGCGCTTCACCGCGGCGCTGAACAGTGCGATCGCGCGTGCATCGTCGAACCGATCCTTGGCATGCCTCCCCCTAAGGAAGAGGTCGTACGCCTCCGCGTCGGCGGTGCCGCGACCTCCATCTCGAGCGGCAATTTCGCCGGGAGCTGGAAGGTGCAATGCCGCAGACACGGCGCGGACGATGGTGTCCTGCATCCCGCCCAGCTCACTCGCCTGCCCGTCGAACGTGCGACTCCACAGCACGCGCTCGTCCGACGCACTCACGAGCTCCGTCGTCAGGTGAAGACGCGATCCGGATCGGCTGAGCGACCCCTGCACCACCACGTCCACGCCGAGCTTTCCACCGACCTCCCGTGCGCTGACACCCTTCATCTGGATCGACGACCCGCGTGCCTTCACGGACAGGCCTGGCAGCGTGTTCAGGGCATCACGCACGTGATCGGTCACGCCGTCTTCCAGATAGTCGAACGTCGTGTCGCCGCTCCGGTTCTCGAATGGCAACACGGCAATCGACCGCGGCCCGGATGACGCACCACGTGCAGCCGGAAGGAGCCACGCGCCCGCCGCAATGATGCACACGGCCGCGACCGCGATCGCGATGGTGCCGCGCGATCGACCTCCGCCGCGCTCCGTCGACGCTCCACGTGCGCCACCGGGCTCGGCACTGCTGTGGGTGCCGAGCGTATCGAGAACCTCCAACAACTCGCTCGCGCGCTGCGGCCTGTCCCCGGGGCGCTTCTCCAGACAGCGCATCACGAGATCCGCCAGCGCCGGCGGCGTTGCAGCGCGGAGCGTGCCGATCGGTGGAGGAGCTTCCACCGCATGCGCGGCCAGAACCGCCTGCGTGTTGCGTCCCGCAAACGGCGGATGACCCGCGATCATCTCGTAGGCCATCGCCCCGAATGAGTAGATGTCGGCACGAAGGTCCGAAGTCGGATCCGCAGCGGCCTGTTCCGGCGCCATGTACGCGGGTGTTCCGAGAGCGACGCCGATGGAGGTCAGCGGACCTGCGGCGGTCGATTCGCTCAGGGCCTTTGCCACGCCAAAATCCGTGACGACCGCCGAGCGGCCCGCGAGGAGCACGTTGTCCGGCTTGATGTCACGGTGCGCAACGTTGCTCCCATGCGCATAGTCGAGCGCTTTCGCGACGTCGCGCATCACCGAGATCACGAGCGCGATGGGCAGTTCGCCGTGCGAGAGTCGCGCGCGCAGCGAATCGCCCTCCACGAACGGCATGATATAGTAGGGCAGACCGTCGATCTCGCCAGCCGAGATGAGCGCGACGATGTGCGGATGCTGGAGCCGCGCGGCAAGCGACACCTCGCGGCGAAAGCGCGCGATCGACACGCTTCCCGCCAGTTCCTGCGGCAGGACCTTGATCACGACACGTCGGCCGAGCGCCTTCTCCTCGGCCACGAAGACGCGCGACATCCCACCGCCGCCGAGCTCGCGCTCGATCGTGTACGCGCCACCGATCAACGACTGGAGTTGGTCGCGCAGGTCGGTCATCGGCGGTCGAAAGGGAAGCCGGAACGTAGCCCTTGAGCTGAAGACCGGATAGTCCGGAACGCCGCTCGCTCCGTGGGAGTTCGCTTGCCCGTCGATCGCAGCTCCAGCGCGATGGTCTCGCAAGCGCTGGAACATGGTTGGCGAAGCGTGCGGCATGGCTGCTGCGATGAAGAGTGCTCACGAACGGACCTGGCCACTTCGTCAAGGTCGCCCGTGACTCCCGTGCGCTGCCTCGAGCTGATGCGACCAGTCCGCTACGCCTTCTCCCCATGTCCCTCGTACGATTGCGCACGGCGGGCACCGGATCGTCGCACGCGTGAATGACACAGCGGCTGACACGGTACGCACGCCGACTCTCGACGACCCTGTACGGCTGAGCGCGCTGCAGCGGTCCGCGCTGCTCGACACGCCTGTCGAGGAGCGATTTGACCGCATCACGCGACTGGCCTCTGCGGTGCTCGGTGTGCCCGTCGCGCTGGTGTCGCTCGTCGACGACCGCCGCCAGTTCTTCAAGAGTCAGCACGGCCTCCCGGAGCCGTGGGCCAGTCGACGCGAGACACCGCTCTCGCACTCGTTCTGTCAGCACGTCGTCTCGCAGGCTGCGCCTTTGATCGTGTCGAACGCGCGCGAGCATCCACTGGTGCGCGACAACCTTGCCGTCAGCGACATGGGGGTCGTGGCCTACGCAGGCATCCCTATCCGGTCGTCCGACGGGCAGGTACTTGGCAGCTTCTGCGCGATCGACACCAAGCCGCACGAGTGGACGGATGCGGAGCTCGATACGCTGCGGCAGCTTGGCGCGCTGCTCCGCACGGAGCTCGAGCTCCGCGATGCGCTGTGGGATGCGGACCGCGCCGCGCGCGAAGCGGTGGTCGCAGCGAGCGAGCGCGCTGCGGTGATCGCGTCCAGCACCGACGGCATCTACACCGTGGATACTCACGGGCTGTGCACGTTGGTAAACCCGGCAGCTTCCGCCATCCTCGGCTTCTCTCCAAACGAGGTGCTCGGCCGCAACATGCACGAGCTGGTGCATCATCACTACGTCGACGGCACACCATTCCCGGAGGAGGACTGTCCGCTATTCCATGCGTTCCGTGACGGCCGGTCGGCGCGCGTGCACGATACGGTGCTGTAGCGCCGCGATGGAACAGCTGTACCGGCAGACTGCACATCGTCCCCGCTGCTGATCGACGATGTAATGGCGGGTGCCGTGGTAACCTTTCGCGACGTGACCAGCCAACGGCGGACCTCCGAAGCAATGCAGTTGCTTGCCGATGCGGGTGAGATACTCGCGTCGTCGCTCGAGCACGAAATGACGGTGAGCGGCGCCGTGCGCGTGGCGCTTCCCCTGCTGGGAGAAGGGTGCGTCGTCTACCTCGAGGACAAGGCGATCGGGCACGGAAGCATCTGCCGGCACATCGATCCTTCGCAGGAGGCACGGCTCTGCGAGCTGCTCGGCGACCCGGGCTTTGCGCTCGGCATACCTGCCGATGGCGACGTGGGCGTGATCGAGCCAGCGCCGGGATTTCTTGCGGAACTCGGGATGGCAAACGTCGTGACTGCCCCGTTACGCGGGCAACAAGGCAGGATCGGCACGCTCCTGTTCGCCTCGGGAACGCGCGACTATGACGCCTCCGACCTTTGGCTCGTGGAGGAGATCGCAGGGCGCGTCTCGTCCGCTGTGGACAATGCGACGCTGTATCGCGCCGCACAGGCCGCGACCCGTGCGCGCGACGAGGTGCTCGCGGTGGTGTCGCACGACCTGCGCAACCCGGTGCACACCATCCAGATGGGCGCCAGCTTCCTTCTCGAGCTGCTCGAAGAGCAATCGACCGTGGATCCGGCGTTGCTGGTGAAGCAGATTGGCGCCATGCGCCGCTCCGCACAGCGCGCCGACCGGCTCATCCGTGACCTAATGGACGTGACGCGAGCAGAGCGTGGTCGCCTGGACATCGAGCGCGCGCCGGTGATCGTGAGTGACTTGTTGCGTGACGCGTCGCAGGGAGTCGCATCGCAGGCTCATCAGCGGGGCGTTACCGTCGACGTCATTACCGCCGACGCGTCGCTTCGCGTGACAGGAGATCGCGACCGGCTGCTTCAGGCGCTCGACAACCTGCTGAGCAACGCTGTCAAGTTCACAGCGGACGGTGGACTGGTGAGATTGGCGGCGTTCGAGGACGAGCAGGATGTATGCTTCGTGGTCGAGGATACGGGGCAGGGAATGACGACAGAGCAGCAGGCGAAGCTATTCACGCAGTTCTGGCAGGCACGACGCGGTGACCGACGCGGAGTCGGCCTGGGGCTGACGATCGTGAAGGGTATTGTCGATGCGCATGGAGGAACGATCGCGGTGGAGAGCAATCCCGGTCGCGGATCCACCTTCAGGATTCGCATGCCGAAGTCCATTGTCGACGAGGCTGTATCGGGAACGGAAAGCATGATGCAGGGAACGACATGAGGCGCCCGGGCTCTGCTACGGATTGATCCAGTAGCTGACTTTCAAGAGCAGCGTGTTTTCCGGCACGGCTCGAAACAGGTCGGCCCTGTCACGACCGAACTCGAAATCCCCCATCGTGCCGGGCGCGTTTCGTCGCTGCTGCCACACCAGATACGCGCTCGATCCGGGAAGCCATTCCCAGCGTAACGCCGCGGTTGCATTCAGCGTTCGTGAATTGAAGCTGGGGTCCTGCACGGAAAATGGCGCCGCGGGCCCCCCGGCATCGGGATCCACCGTGAACGATCCGTTCGAGTCGCGGGTCATCGTTCCGATGTCGCGCCCGAATTCGGAGAAGTCATATGTCGCCGGCGCCGCGAGCTGTCGCGGCGTTCCATATCGCCCGCTCGCCAGGAAGGGCTGGGCAACCAGGGCCAGCGTGAGCGTGGGCCGCATGGTGACGTTCAACCGCATGTTCATGGACGTGGTCGTCTGCTCGATTGGCGCAAAGATGTAGCGGCGCCCGAACGTCTCGATCGCGAATTCGTCGGTGATGGTGGTGACGTACTGCGCCACGCCGTGACTGCGGCTCACTCGTGGCTCCAGCTCGACGCTCCATGCGGATGTTGGCTTGAACCCGAGACGGCCGCCAAGCGTATTGGACCAGCCACCGGCCGGTGTGCGTCGCGCGTTGACGTTGACGCTCGCGGTATAGGCCAGCCGCGAGTTGGTACTCACCCATGCGGAAAGAGTGGTCTGTCCGGGATTTCGGGCGAGCGGCCCACCCCGTGTGAGCCGGTCGTCTGTCGTCACCCAGTCCCTGTCGAACGTCAGGTGCGTGTTCCAATAGTTCAGGAAGGTGATGTCGCCGTCCACCTTGAAGCCATTGCCCGTGAGGTCACCGTCGAAGTTGCGGCTCTGGTCCGGCGTCGCGCGCACTGTCCACCGCCGCACCACAGCACCAGGCTCGTTTTCCTCGTACGCGACGCTCTCCTCGAGGCGCAGCCGGTCCGCACTCGTCTGGAAGGCGAGGTCGTTGGTCTCGAAGCCGGGGCTGGTGCCGCTGAACCACACGTGACCGCGCCAGTGCCGGCCTGCCATCTTGTTGAGGTTGGCCGTCCACTGGAATCCGCTCAGCGACGACGCGAGCGAATCCACGTGATGCGATTGGGCATCCGGTCGCTGGAAGTAGCGCAGAGACGAGCGCTGTGTCGCAATCATGGCGTTCGGGCTGCCCTGGACCGAACTGCCGACGAGCGTGCCCGTAATTCCCCACATGCGCTGTGCCCACTCGTGACGCACGTCGCCCCCGATCACGGTTGCCGACGAGTGAAGCCGCTGCGCGAGCAGTGAGTCGCGAAGACTGCGTGTCACCTGCGTGACGATGCCACCTGCACTCGACGCCCCCTGGCGGAAATCCCGGCGAAGACGACCCACGAGGTAGTTCGTCCACGGCTCCACCTCGGCGTCGCCACGCGAACCATCGCCAGCGACGTATGCAGCCTCCTCGCGGCGGGTCACCGCCTCGAGTATGCCGATGGACCACCCCTGCGCCGTCCGTCCCGTGAGTTTCGCTGCGCCAAGTATCGACGTGGCCTCAGGGACGTCGGCGTACACGCTCCCGGAGGGAGCTCCCGCGTGCGGCGCGCGACCGATGCGGCGGGTATAGAAAAGCTCGTTGCTGCCGCCTCCGCCTCCGCCTCCGCCCCCGCCGCCGCCACCACCGCCGCCACCGCCGCCACCCTCCTGCGTCGTCCGGAAAATGCTCGAGCCCTCGATGAAGAAGGGCCGTCGCTCCCCAACGAAGGTCTCGTTCGCACTCAGGTTTACCTGCGACTCATCCGCCTCGATCTGTCCGAAGTCTGGATTGATCGTCATGTCGAGCGTGAGGTTCGGAGTCGGCCGGTATTTGACATCGGCGCCCGAACTGTTGGAGTAGTCGCGGCCGCTGCGGAACGGATTCACGAACGGGGCGCCCGTGGGCAATGGTATTTGCTTGTATTCCGCACGGGCGGCGACGTACGGAAGAAGCTCGAGCTGGTGGCTCTGAGGGATATTCTCGAGACCCAGTAAATGCCCAAACCGCGCCGAGCCTCCCTTCTCGCTCTTGGGCGTATAAGAGCTAACTATCTTTTCCGCCCGCGCCGCAATCTCTCGCTGGAACTGGATGCCCCAGATTTGCGTGGCCGCCGTGCCGAACCGCAGTTGGCTGAACGGGATGCGCAGCTCGGCCGTCCAGCCTGCGCTGTCCACCGACACGGCTGCGTCCCAGACGGGATCCCAACTGCGGTCGCCATTGGCCTCGTCTCCCTTCACCCCACTCGGGTTGATGCGGAAACGATAGCCGCCCTGATGATCGTGGTAGCTGTCGAAGACCACCGTGAGCCAGTCGGAATCATTCAACTCGCTGTCACGACGGCCGAGCCGGCGGGAGACGGCACCACGGGAGTTGAACATGCGCGCGCCTATGTAGATCGCGTTCTCGTCGTAGATGACCGCGATCTCGGTGCGTTCGCTCGGCTGAGCGCCATCGACTGGATCGGTCTGGGTGAACGCCGATGTTCTCGGAGCCGTGCGCCAAACGCCCTCGTCGAGCCGTCCATCCAGCACCACCGCTTCGGTGGTGCGCACGGCGCGCGCCTGCGGAGTGGCAGCGACGTGGCTGTCCATGGCGGACGCGCGCGCCACTACTTCCCCCGGCGCGTTGAGCGATTGCGCGGCGGTGGACAACGATGGCGTTCCGAGGCAAAAAGCTATGAATGCGAGGCGCCGGATATTCCGGACGCGTCGTGGGAATGTCAACACGAGCGTGGTTGGGGACAGGAGTACACTGATTAAACGATCAAGGGGCCAAAAACGCTCGAAATTCGTATCGCTGAACCCGGTAGGCGGGCTAGCTGCGGCGCGGCCCAGGTACGAATGAAGCCCACTGATGGTGAGGCCGAGGCGCTCGATGACGACAGTGGTCATGCGAGTGGGGGAACAATTGCAATGGAGAGGGAGCCGGGGCGCGCGTCCAACTCCGGATTTGCATGCAGAAGTCAATAACTGAGTCGGGCGCGGGGGGGGCGGAACGCATGATGGGGCTCGCATCGGCATGAGCGACAACGACACAATTCCCGCCACGGAGCCCCAGCGCGCAGCGGTTATCGAGGGCATTGCAGAAACGCGCGCCGCGCTCGCCGACGCAGTGCGTCTGGCTGCGCTTCAAGCTACCGACCTGCGGAGCCCGCTGAGGGTGGAAGCGCTGCGTCCCATCGTCCGCGTCGCGTCGCGCGCGCTCCGCGTGCCCGTAGCGCAGATCAACGTGCTGACGGCGGATTCCCAGGTGCCGGTCGTCGCCTGTGCGCCGGCGCCATTGGGTGACGCGTATGACAACCCCGTGGGCCTCGAGTCGTCGTATTGCCAGCATGTCGTTGCCTCCGGACAGCCCCTCCTCGTCTCCGATGCGCGTATCCACCCATTGGTGCACGACAACCTGGGAACGACGCAGGGTGGCATCGTCGCCTACGTCGGCGTTCCTCTGTACGCGCCAGCCTCGCTCGGCCCCGAAATGGGTGGGCGCGTGCTGGGCACGATCTGCGTGGTGGATTTCGCCCCGCGCGAGTGGAGCGAGGATGACGTGCATCTCCTCACCGATCTCGCGACCGCAGTGACCGCAGAACTCGAGGTACGCGCTGCGGCAGCGCACCTCGCAGCGAGCGACGTTGCCGCAGCGGCAGCGAACGCGTTGCATAGCGTCGATGCCGCGCTCGCCGGCAGTGAGGCGAGGTTCCGGGCGATCGCCGACTCCATTCCGCAACTCGCGTGGATGGCGGACGAAAGCGGAAGCATTTACTGGTTCAATCAGCGCTGGTTCGAATACACAGGCACCACGCTCGAAGACATGCGTTGGTTGGGCATGGCAGACGGTCCATCATCCCGACCATGTCAGTCGGGTCACGGAGAAATTCCGGGAGGCTATCGCCGACGGCATTCCATGGGAGGACACTTTTCCGCTGCGCGCCCGCGACGGTTCCTGGCGCTGGTTCCTGTCGCGGGCGCTGCCAGTCCGTGATCCAGCCACGAGCTCCCTCAGCTGGTTCGGCACGAACACCGACATCACCGAGCGCATTGCCTCTGAGGCCGAGCGCGAACAGTTGCTCGAGTCCGAGCGCGCGGCGCGGGTGGCGGCGGAAGAGGCTGGACTCGCGCGCACCCGGTTCCTGGCGACGATGAGCCACGAGTTGCGCACGCCGCTGAATGCCATCGGCGGGTATACCGAGCTGCTTGGGCTCGGGCTTCGCGGCCCGGTGACGGAAGCGCAGCAGACCGACTTTGAGCGCATCCGGCGCGCGCAGCAGCACCTGCTCGCCGTCATCAACGACATTCTCGCCTTCGCCAAGCTCGAGAGTGGCGCGGTTCATTTCAACCTGGCACCCGTTTCTGTTGCGTCCACCTTCAGCGAGGTCGCAGCAATGATCGCCACCCAGGCCGCCTCGAAGGGCCTGACTCTCGAGGTGGATGCGTGCCCGGCCAATCTGGTTGTGCAGGCGGACCATGAGCGCCTGAAGCAGGTGCTCATGAATCTCCTGTCGAACGCCGTGAAGTTCACTTCACCGCCAGGCCGCGTGCGGCTGAGCTGCGCCGTCGACGACCAGATAGTCCGCATACTCGTTGCGGACTCCGGCATCGGAATTCCTGCCGAGAAGCTCGAGGCGATCTTCCAGCCCTTCATGCAGGTTGACGGCGACTTCAATCGCTCGGCGCAGGGCACCGGACTCGGACTCGCGATCAGTCGGGATCTCGCCAAGGGAATGAACGCGGAGCTCACGGTCGAGAGCGAGTCTGGCTCGGGAACCACGTTCGAGCTGTCGATCGCGCGCGCGACCATGGCAGCCCCCATGCCGCCGTTGAGCGGGTTTACAGAGGAGCAAGCAGCGTCGAGCGCACCGGTGGCAGCCCAATCGCGCGGCCGTGCGAGGTTCGAGAACCTCATTGACCCGGTTCAGGAAGAGTTGCTGCAAAGGCTGCGAAGCGGAGGAGTGGGGGGCGTCCTGGAATACCTGAATGCGCGGACACTGCACCGCTTCACCGGCCTGTACCGGTTCGACGGAGCGGTGCTGCGAAACGTCGCGCTGTTCGATCGGGAGCAGCAACAGTCACATCGCGGTGCGGACAGCCCGCTCTGTGAGACGTATTGCTCGATCGTGGGAGAGACGCAGGCGTCGGTGGTCATCACCGACGCCAATGCCGATCCGCGTGCAGCGAGCAACCCGGGACGAAAGTCAGTGCTCTCGTACTGCGGTGCGCTCGTGCGTGCCACAGACGGCACGCCGATCGGCACGCTCTGCAGTTTCGACCCCGCGCCGCAGCCGGTGATGGACGACGACATCGCGCTGCTGGAGGCCACGGCGCGGATGTTGGGCGACGTGGTGACGCAAGACTCGATTGCCGCTTCGCCGCAGGATCAACCGCGGCTGTGACGGGAAGCCGAGTATCTTGACGTGCATCCAGAGCCGGGACTCGAGACGGTGACCAACGCGGACGAGAAGAGCGCAGAGGGACGTTCCGAAAAGAAGGCAGCGGAAGCCCAGTCCCTCGATGCGAAGACCACCTACAAGGTCATCCGCCGCGAGGGCGAGCGCGAGCTCGACCGCTCCACGGATGCGCTCTTCTGGTCGGGGCTTTCGGCCGGCCTCTCGATGGGGTTTTCCTTCCTGGCGGAGGCCCTGATCACTGCGCGGCTTCCGGACGCGCCATGGCGCCCGCTCATCGCCAAGAGTGGCTACAGCGTCGGCTTCCTCGTTGTCATCCTCGGCAGCCAGCAACTGTTCACGGAAAACACGCTCACGCCCATCGTGCCGCTCCTGCACAAATGGTCGCGCGCGCGTCTCCTCAACGTGTTGCGCCTGTGGGTGTCGGTGCTGATTGCGAACCTGATCGGATCCTTCGTCTTCGCATTCGCGCTGGTCAAGCTCCAGATCGTCGATCCGGAAACACAGCGGGCCCTGTCGTCAGTCGCCGCGGAGGCGATGCAGCACGGCGCGCTCGACAACTTCGTGCGTGCCATCTACGCCGGCTGGCTGATTGCGCTCCTCGTCTGGATGCTGCCGGCAGCGGAGACGGCCAAGCCGATCATCATCATCATCATGACGTATCTCATCGGCATCGGCGGGTTTGCGCACGTCATCGCCGGCTCGGGTGAGGTGTTCTACGCCGGGATTCGAGGCTCCGCGGCGTGGTCGAATGTCTGGCTGCACTTCATCGTGCCCACCCTGGCAGGAAACGTCCTTGGTGGAACCACCCTGGTGACCGCGCTGAATCATGTCCAGGCCACCAGCGGCGAAGCAGAATCCGACGTGTAAGTGTCGGGAATGGGCGTCGCCTTCAGAGTGAAGGGCTGGCGGGGAGCCGGACGTGGAAGGTCGTACCTTGACCGACGATGCTCTCGCACCAGAGCGTCCCGCCGTGTCCCTGCACGATCCGCTGCGTGATGGCCAGCCCCAGGCCCGTGCTATGCTCGCCGCTCGTGGGGCGTGTCGATCCCCGGCCGAATGGCTTGAACAACTGCGCCAGATCGCCGTCGGGGATGCCTGGACCTTGATCGGTCACCGAGAGTAGCGCCGCGTCGCCATCACGCGTCAGGTCGATTCGCACCTGCGTGCCCGGGTTGGAGAACTTGATCGCATTGCTGATGATGTTCGAGACGATCTGCTCCACCTTCTCGGCATCGACCATCACGGAGGGAACGTCGTCATCGATGACGACCTCCATGACAATCCCCTTTTCTTCCGAGAGGACGCGCATCAGCACGAGATTCCTCCGAAGCAGTTCGGCCATGTCCCAAAGGCGCAGGTCGAGACGAAGCTGCCCGGCCTCGATGGCGGCAATATCCAGAAGGTCGTCGATGAGCCGTAGCATGAACTCACTCGAGGAGCGGATCCTGCCGATGAACTCGCGCGCCTTCTCGGGTGGAATTGACATGTCCGGATCGAGCAACATCGTGCTGAAGGAGCGGATCGCGCCAAGCGGGTTGCGCAGATCGTGTGCGGCCATGCCGACGAACTGGTTCTTGAGGCGGTTCACCCGCTCGAGCTCCATATTACGCCTTGTCAACTCCCGCTGCAGCGATGTCAACTCGTTGTTCAGTTGCATCATGCGATCGTACGTCTCGGTGCCACCATCATCCGAAGCGAGCGCGCGGTTCTTGAGCGCCGCGCGCAGGGCGTTCGCCTGCTCGTTGTTGATGCGCATGAGCTCTTCGTAGTACTGGAGTAGTAGCGACCGTGACGAGCCGCCGACGATCAGCACATGCGCATCGTCCGTCACGGCACCTGCAAAGTGCATGACGGACACGGCGCCGCGCAGCGCAACACCGAGCTCCCAGTCGATTGCCGAGCCCGACACGATCACCTCGGCGAGAAACAGTTGTGATTTCTGGATGCTCGAGGCGTGCAGTCGTGTGCTCCACTCGCTTCCCGGCTCGACGGTGCCCATGAGGCCAAAGTCGTCCCGCAGAACGCGCTCGACCCGTCCATCGCGCGCGCAAACGAGCGCAAGTCCGCCCTCCATCTCTCGCGGCTGCTCGCTCATCGCGCCTGCGCCGCATCGCGCGCGACCGCGTCGCTCTCCGCATCCAGCGGGGACAGCACGTCGCTTCCTTCCTGCTTCGTCATTGCGCTGGTCCGCTACGAATGAGGGATGAAGTGCCTCGTCAGGCCGTCTTCTGCAAAGAACGATGTAAGCATGCAATTGTCCATCGAAGACATCCAGATGGCAGTTGCGCCTCTCGTCGCGCATCTGGTGCGGTGAGCCACGATCGCACATCAGTACTGTCCAATTATAAGTCCTGAAAGGACAACTGGTTAGCCGTCTCGCACAGAGCAGAATCGGCATCCGCACGCCGCAGCAGGGGCGTCAGGTCTGTTTTTTCGAAGAGCGACACGTCTAAAACCTGTAATACCGT
>JBBQDT010000115.1:0-13210 GCA_038319955.1 Gemmatimonadales bacterium
CTACCCACTCAAGGCATTCGACGAGAGGCATTCGTCCGTCGTGCTGCAACGGATCAGCGCGCTCGTGCCGCACGGAACGACGCGCCTCGGCGCCGCGGTGCGGCACGCGACGACGGCGTTGAGCAGTCACCCGGCACCGCATCAGCTGCTCCTCATCATCTCCGACGGCAAGCCGCATGACTTCGGTTACGACGCCGAGTACGCGATCCAGGACTCGCGCCACGCGGTGATGAATGCGCGACTCCAGGGGATTCATCCCTTCTGCATCACGGTCGATGCGTCAGAGGGAGAGACATACCTCGCCGAGATCTTCGGGTCGGCGGGATATCGGGTGGTGTCACGCCCGTCGCAATTGCCACATGCGCTCCTGCTCGCCGTGCAACGCTTGATCGGCGGCAGCGACTGAGCTTCCGCGATAAGAGCGCCCTGCTTCAATCGCGCGTTGGAGTATGAGCGACCAGCATGAGCTCGAAGGTGAGCCATCAGCCGGAGCATGAGCGTGGGCGCTCATCGGTCAGCTCATTGTCGCGACCGCCGAACCACCTCGATCCAACTCGTCAGCTCGCCCGCATCGAACGCCTTCAACGTCTCCTGAATGGAGCTCACCAACTGCATCGAGCGCCCACTCTGCTGCTTCAGCTCGAGCCCGTACGCCCCGTACATCCCGCCCGAGAACGACCGAATGAACGTGCTCGTCGAATCGATCGGCAGCGTGGCGACGTTCCTGTAGAACCGCTGCGCCTCGTCGTCCTGCTGAAACAGATACTGCTCGACATTCGACAGATAGAACGTCTGCACCGTGGCGCCATGGTCGCGCGCATACTGGCCCGCCGCTCTCACGGCCTTCTCGCCGGCAAAGTTGCCCGTCAACGGAATGATGAGGTTGCGCTCCTCCATGTTCTTGAGCGCGCGATAGTTCGCCTCGGTGGCGAGATAGCTGCGATTCGTTCCCGCACTATCGGTCTCGACGAGCATGCCGAGAAACGCGGGCATTCCGAAGCCGCCCATCGTCCCGCCACCGCCGCCGCCGGGACGTCCCCCACGGCCGAACGCGAACGGGCCGGGATTCCGGCAGTCGGAGCTGTGGTTGTAGTTGAGCGTCACGCCATAGGTGAAGAAGGCGCCGTACACGCAGCTCATCGATACGACCTCGCTGTCGCTCAACGTGAAGCGATGGACCTTCGTCAGCCGATCGAGGATCGCCTTGAGGTTTGCGCGATAGCGCGTGCTGTCGGGCTTCGTGTTGGCGAGCGCGTCGAACAGCTGCATCACGGTAGACGCGGTATCCACTCCCACCAACGGCGGCCGCGCGAACAACTTCGCGAGGAATTCGGCGCGGGTGTCCGACGTCTCCATCAGCGACTTGTACATCAGGTGCTGCACGGCGTTCTGATGTCGAATGTCGACGATGAACGCGATGCTCGGCTTCACGGCGAGGATGTACGTGAAGTTCTGGTCGGGAGCGACGCCGAGGTACACGCCGCCTTGCTTCACCGTGCGTTGGAGCTCGGGGATGACGTACTGGAGCGACGTCTCGTTCGACACGAAGTTCTCCGAGCGAAACACGCCCCACGGCTCGGAGTAGTCGGTCATCATCCGCCAGAACGTGCTATCGGCGAGGCGGTCGGGAATCTGCGCGCCCGCCGCGGGGCTGACGGCGAGCGCGAGCGCGAGCGTCGCGGTGGCGTGGGCGAGGGTGCGGCGAAGAATCGTCGTCTTCATGGTCGCGTCGGCTAGGTCACGTGGGCGAACCGCCGGCCGCCCGTTCTACCCTTCCCACAAGATGCGTTCCCGACCGCGTGTCCGCACTTCCCCGGACGCCGAAGGTGTGGTCGGCAGGATAGATTTCGGCACTTGCCTCCGGAGAGACGCCCGTGACCGCGACCGAAACCAAGACCTCCGCGCCGCACGCTGCGGCTGCGCCACACCTCGCGAACCCGGACCTCTATCCGTCCTTCACCAAGGGCGTCTTCCTCGGCGAGATCCGCGAGGACCTGGTCTTTCCCTTCCCCGCCCTGCGCGACGAAGACGCCGAGTCGCTGCGGATGATTCTCGACACGTTCCGCGACTGGGCGGCGGAGAACGTCGACTCCAAGCAGCTCGACCACGACGGCAAGTTCCCGGAGCATGTCCTCAAGGGCATGGGCGAGCTGGGAATGATGGGCGTGAACATCCCGGAGGAGTACGGCGGCTTCGGCGCGGGCGCGCAGGTATTCTCTCGCGTCTTCGGCGAGGTCGGTGAGACGAACGCCTCGCTCGCCGTGCTGTTTGGTGCACATCAGTCCATTGGGTGCAAGGGCATAACACTGTTCGGTACCGACGACCAGAAGCAACGCTGGTTGCCCGGGTGCGCGAGTGGAGACATCATCGCGGGGTTCTGCCTCACCGAGCCGGGCTCGGGCTCCGATGCGCAAGCGATGACGACGACGGCAATCCCGAGCGCGGACGGGTCGTCCTACTCGCTGACCGGCACGAAGATCTGGATCTCGAACGCGGGCTATGCGGGCGTGTTCACGGTGTTCGCGAAGGTGCCGGTGAAGCAGGCCGATGGCACGACGAAACAGCGCGTCACCGCGTTCATCGTCGACGCCAAGGCGAAGGGCATCTCGCTCGGCCAGCCCGAGCAGAAGATGGGCATCAAGGCGAGCGACACGCGCACGGTGACCTTCGACAACGTCGTCGTGCCCATGGCCGACCGACTCGGCGAGGTTGGGCAGGGATTCAAGTTCGCGCTCGAGATTCTCAACTCGGGACGACTGGGTCTCGCGGCGGGTTCCTCGCGCGGCGCGCGGCGCATCATGCACGAGGCGCTCGTATACGCGAAGCAGCGGGAGCAGTTCGGTCGCCCGATCGGCTCCTTCGAGATGATCCAGCAGAAGATCGCCATCAATGCCGCGGAGACGTACGCGGCCGACTCGGCATGGATGCTCACGGCGGGCATGGTGGACCGCGGGGGCATCGACTACTCGCTCGAGACGGCGGCGTGCAAGGTGTTCGCGAGCGAGCTGGCGTTCCGCGCATCGAACGACGCGCTGCAGATCGCCGGCGGCATCGGGTACTCGAAGGACTATCCGTACGAGCAGTCGGTGCGCGATTCGCGCATCAACCTGATCTTCGAGGGAACGAACGAGGTCCTTCGCGCGCTCATCGCCCTCTCGGCGCTCCAGCAGCCCGGCGAGCGGCTCAAGGCGCTTGGCAAGGCGTTCAAGGATCCGCTTCACTCGCTCGGCGTGATCGGCTCATACGTGACCGGACGCGCGAAGCGGCAGATCACGAAGCCGTCATTCTCGATGGTCCACGAGTCGCTCGACGAGGAAGCGGGTCTCGTGGCCAACGAGATTCACGACCTCGCGCTGGCGGTGGAGGGCCTGCTGCTCAAGCATGGCAAGGCCGTGATCGAGCGACAGTTCCTGCAGCTGCGCCTGGCGAATGCGGCGATCGACATCTTCCACTCGGTGGCGGTGCTTTCGCGGACGACGTGGGAGATCGAGCGCGCGGGGAGCGTCGATGCGGCGGAAGCGGAACTCGACTGCGCGCGGGTGTTCATTCCGGCGGCGATGCGTCGCGCGCGGCGCAACATCCGCGCGCTGCGAATCAATCAGGACAAGCGGTTGTCGGCCATCGCGGCTCGCGCGCTGGAGAGCGGAGCGTTGGCGCCGGAGACGCCGTCGGACCGCAGTTAATTCACAACGAAGAGAGCCACTCCGTCGCGGAGGCGCGCTTGCCGACGAAGAATTCCCCGAACTCCGCGTACTGTGCGGACACTTCGTCGAAGCGCATGTCGGTGACGATCTTCTTGAACTGGAGCGGATCGCCAGCGAAGAGCGTCACGCCCCACTCCCACGCGTCGAAGCCGATCGCGCCGGAGATCACCTGGCTCACGCGGCCCGCATAGCCTCGGCCGGTCATGCCGTGGGTCATCATGAGTCGGCTGCGCTCCTCGAGCGTCAGCGCATACCAGTTCTGCCCCACGGCGCGTCGCTTGGACATCGGATAGAAGCAGACATACGGCATGTCGTCGGGCTGCGTGGGGAAGAGGCGGCGGTGCACGTGTGGACTCGCCCGCTCCTTCTCGACACGCGCGGCCATGGCGGCGCGATAGCTCTCGTCGCCGACCGATCCGCCACGCGCGCCGGCCTCCTTCGCGAGATCGGCGCTGGCGTGATACAGGCCGGCTTCCGTGATGCTGAGAAACGTGTAGTCGGTGCGGAGTGCCGCGAACAGCGCGAGCTTCTTCACGGCTTGCTGCGCGACGCCGATGTCGTCCAGCGTGGGACGGAAGTGGACGAGCATGACATCAGCGCGCGAGCCGATGAGCGGAAAGACTCCACTCCATCCGCCCTCGACCGGCGTGGCCAGCACGGCGAGCTCGCGCTCTGCTTGCGACCTGGCCGAGTCGACATCGAGAGCGCGCAGGGTCGTCGTGTCCCACGAAAGGACGTGATGAAAGGCGTACCAGCCTTCGGTGGTCTCGGGCGGGTGGGCGCGGGGTTGGTCGGTCATGGAAGCAATATCGCCTCGACGTCCGCATATCGCCGCCCACGCCACTGTTGTGGACGACGGAGCGTGGAGAGCAGGATGCGAAGCGCTGCGAGGGGATCGGCGAGTGGCGAGAGCCAGAACGCGACGCCGCGACGGTCATACGACGGAGCGAGGGCACGCTGGAGCATCACGCGCACGGCAAGCAGCGCAGCGCTGGTGGCCATGAGGGGTGTGGCATTCACGCCGAACAGCGCCAAGGCGAGCAACACCGGAACCGGCGTGCCCTGCACCACCAACAGGAAGGCGACATCAGCCCACTGCCGGAGGGCTGACGAGGCGTCCTTCAAGTCGAGCGAGCGGCCCCACTCGCGCCACGCTTCACGTGCGGACGTGTACGAGCGCACGTCGTACAGGCGCGAGCCGTCGAGGAAGCCGACGTGCCGTCCCGCGCGGGCGAGATGGCGTGCGAGAGTGACGTCATCGCAGAACGAGCTGCGGGCGCTCACATAGCCGCCGACGGAGAGCAGCGCGGAGCGGCGCGCGAGAAAGCACTGGCCATTCGCCATGACACGCTCGCCGTTGCCATCCGTACCAGCAGCGCCGAACCGATAGATCAGTGTCACCAGCAGCGCTGGCTGCAGCCACCGTTCGGCCGCGGTGGACATCACGAACCTCGGCGCGAAGGAGACGGCGTCGTAGCCGTGTTCCTCGGCGGCGGCGAGAACGCCATCGGCCATGCCGGGTCGCGGCTCGGTATCCGCGTCGATGCCGAGGATCCAGTCGGCGGTCGCGTGGTGGAGTCCGTGCTGGAGCGCCCACACCTTGCCCACCCAACCAGCGGGCAGTGGATCGTCACGCAAGAGACGAATGCGCGTGTCACGCTGCGCGGCTGCCTCGACAAGCTGCACCGTACCGTCGGTGCTGCCGCTGTCCACGACGAGGATCTCGCGAACGACGGGACCCTGCTCCATGAGTCCGCGCAGGCATGGCGCAATGCGATGCGCTTCGTTGAGCGTGGCCACGACGACGCTCACCGCAGCGGGGGTGCCGCTATGCGGACGCGGTTGAACGGGCGGCAGTCGGCGACGGCCTGGCCAGAGGCGCGCGAGGAGCAGCAGCAGCGCGGCGGCTTGGATGGAGGCGAGCAGGAAGAGCACGGGGCAAGATGACGGGGTGCGGCAGGCGCGGCCAGTCTTCCTAGTTGTCCGCCTTGAAATCCATGTCACTCACGCGACGCGTCACCTTCGCTTCCGCACAGTACCGCTCCAGGCAATCCACGTTGCAGTGCAGCCAGTCGGCGGGTATCGGCGTGAGACGTCGCTTTTCCTCCGGCGCCTCGAAGCACAGCCATCCATCCTCGAGTCCAGCGCTGAGAACGGATCGGTGTCCGGCGAGAATACGACGATCGCTTCTGGAACGCCGGTCGCTATGTGCAGGCTGCGCGGTGACGGACCGGCGCTCGCTCACGCGGCGCTCGCCCAGACGCGGGACGACGTCCCATGTCTGCCATTCCGTCCCGCGCGAGTCCTTGAAAATTCGGTAGCTCATATATGCTCCCATTCTGGTGAGTCGGCGTCCTGTCTTCAGCCGAGTTCGCTCAGTGTGGCGCCTGTCAGAGTGCAGGGTGGGTGCCATGGTCGGCTGTCCAGCTTGCCTGAATCGCGCAGATTTTCGCCGCGAGCCCCGCTATTGCTGGCGAACGCCGAGCGTCCCCGTTTAGTGCCCCGGCAACTGCAGAAGCGGAGCGGGCTGTGAGGTATGCATCGTGCTATTGGGGCGTCTGGCAATTCACTCGAGGACTTTCCAACGTGCGACGATTCGTCTCGCTTCTGCTCCCGCTCGCGATCATCGGCTCTTCAGCCGGCGCGCAGAGTGCCGACACGAGCTCCGCGAACAAGACCTTCTTCAACCGCGGCGACCTTGTGGTCGGTGGCCTGGGCCTCGCCGCGACGGGTGCGCTGAGCGCATTCGACACGAAGATCGCGCAGCGGTCGCAGCGCGGGCGCACATTCGAGGCGAATGGCGCTGACAGGGACGGACTGTCGAAGTGGTCCCGTCGCGTGAGCAAGGTAAACGAGACGACGCTCACCGCGGCCGGCATTCTCACCTACGGCGTCGGACGTCTTTTTCACTCGCCGACGGTGACGGACATCGCGCTGCACACCACCGAGTCCGTGGTGCTCGCGAGCCTCGCCAGCCAGATCATTCGCGGACCGCTGGGCCGCACGCGGCCGTACGTCTCACACGACAGCGATCAGTACAAGTTCAAGCCATTCCGCGGATTCTACGGTGACTCGAGCTTCGACTATCGCGCCTTCCCCTCGATCCACACGTCGTCGAGCATGGCAGTCGCGACGGTGTTGGCGATGGAGATGCATCGCCGCCATGCGGAGGCGACGCCGTTCGTGGCGCCCATCCTGCTCGCCGCGGGCATGCTTCCGGGTCTCGCGCGCATCCGGCTCGACCAGCACTGGGCCAGCGACGTGGCCTCCGGCGCGATCATGGGAGTGTGGGCCGGCTACAAGGTGGTGTCGTACAGCCACGCGCATCCGAACAATCGCTTCGATCGGATATTCCTGAGCGCGTCGGTGATGCCGGACCCGCACGGTGGCGTCGCGATCGGATTCAATCCGACGTTCTGAGAGCAGGTCCCTCGATTCGCTCGGGACGACAACCTACCCCACCGAACTCAGGGCGCCACCTCGTGGAAGGTGACGTCCTTCTCTCGATCGAGCGCCCACCGCAGTCCCCACGCGTCCTCGAAGAGGATGAGCGGATGTCCCTTGGCGTCGTACAACAGCATGCGCCCACGATCGCGCGAGATGCGCTCGATATCGTTCGCCGAACCGACGACCCACCGCGGATAGCGCGCCGAGATCTTCTCGAGGCGGCAGGGTGCGCCATACTCGTGCTCGAGGCGATGCAGCATGACGTCGAACTGGAGGAGGCCCACCGCGCCGACGATGGGTGTTGGGCTTAGCGTATCCGTGCCCGACGTGTAGAACACCTGCGCGGCGCCCTCTTCGGTGAGCTGGCGCAATCCGGCATCGAGCTGTTTGCGCTTGAGCGGATCGGTGGCGAGGATGCGCGCGAAGTGCTCGGGCGCGAAGCGCGGAATGCCGGAGAACTCGATGGTGCTCCCCGCGGCGAGCGTGTCGCCGATGCGCAGGTTACCGCGGTCCATCACGCCGATGACGTCGCCTGGCCACGCCTCCTCCACGGCCGACCGCTCGCGCGCGAGAAACTGCTGCGCGCTGGACAGCCTGAGCGCCTTGCCGGTGCGCACGTGCGTGACCGCGAGCCCGGGCTCGTATCGACCGGAGCAGATGCGCACGAACGCAATGCGGTCGCGATGCTTCGGATCCATGTTCGCCTGGATCTTGAACACGAAGCCGGTGAACGCGGGGTCGGCAGGATGGACGAGCCCATTCGTGGACTCGCGCGCCGTTGGCGGTGGCGCGAGCTCGACGAACTCACGGAGAAAGGGCTCGACGCCGAAGTTCGTCAGCGCGCTGGCGAAGAACACCGGCGACAGCGTACCGGCGAGCATCGCCGCCTCGCTGAACTGGTGCCCCGCCTCATCCAGCAGCGCGATGTCATGCACGAGCTGCGCATGCGCCTCGGCGCCGAGCATGTCGCTCAGGCTCGGGTCGTCGAGCGCCTTGACCTGGACGTCCGCTTCGCTGGCGCCGTGATCTTCACCGCGCTCGAAGCGATAGATCAACTTGCGGCGGCGATCGTACACACCGATGAACGCGCCGTTCGAGTGGATCGGCCACGTGACCGGATAGCAGTCGATGCCGAGATCGGCTTCGACGTCGCCGAGGAGCTTGAGCGGATCCTCGCCGACGCGGTCGCACTTGTTGACCACCGTGAAGATGGGCATGCGGCGACGCTTGCAGACGGCGAACAGTTGACGCGTGCGCTCCTCGACGCCCTTGCGGTTGTCGAGCAGCATGACTGCGCTGTCGGCGGCAATGAGCACGCGATAGGTGTCTTCGGAGAAGTCCTCGTGGCCCGGCGTGTCGAGGAGGTTGATCTGATATCCCTCGTACTCGAACTGCATCACGCTCGACGTCACCGAGATACCACGCTCCTGCTCCATCTGCATCCAGTCGGAGGTGGCGTGGCGCTGTTGGCGTCGCGCCTTCACCGTACCGGCGAGGTGGATGGCTCCCCCGTACAGGAGGAGCTTTTCGGTGAGCGTGGTCTTGCCGGCGTCGGGATGGCTGATGATCGCGAAGGTGCGCCGGGTGCGAATCGCGTCGTTGATGATGGGGTCGATGTTCACCCATCAAAGCTAATCAGCTAGCGAATGGCGAACGTGATGGTGGCCCACTTCGATTCGTAGTCGACGGAGTCCTTCGCGGACGCGGGAATCTTGACCATGCGGATGAACTTGACGTACCACGTGCCGCTCGCATTCAGCGCAATCGTGGCGACTCCCTGCGCATCGGTGCGGACCGACTGTTCGGTGAGGCGACCGCCCTTGGGCGTGCGACCTCCGGCGATGACGACCTGTCCGGCCATCGGCGCCCCGTCGACCAGCGCCTTGATGCGCATTGTGCCCTTGCCCGTCGCGTACGGATTGTCGAGCGGGATGATTTCGGCGGGATATCCAAGCGCTGTGCCGAAGCTCGGCGTGTGTGCGTCGCCGACCTGGAGCAGTGCCTTCACGTGCTTCGAGTACCGCTCGCGCGCCGGCTTGGCCAGCTCGCCATTCGTCTTGCGTGCGGCGAGAACGTCAGGCAAGCCATCGCTTGCGAGATACCCGTTGAACGCCTTCGCATCGAGCGCGATGATGCGCGGCTTGAGCGACGCACCGAACGTGTACGTGCCGGCGACGCCGACCTTGGGGGTCCAGTGGCTCGCCTTGCCCTTGTCCGACCATGTTGCGGTGTCGCCCTTGCTGCGCCCCGCGGGGCCGACCATCGAGATGTCGAGGAGCCGGTCGCGGGTGACGCTGTTCTCGCTCGTCGAGAAGGTGCCGCTGAAGGCGGTGAGCGCCGCAGTGCCGTTCGGCGCAATGAAGTATGCGTCGGGCTTGAGAAACAGGTCGTGGGCGATCGCGAGCGACGCAGAGGCGACGATCAACGCGCAGGCGATGAGGGCGGGGCGGACGATTCGTGGTGTCATGATCGGTGGGAAGAGGTAGACCGTCGATTTCGTTATGTCATTTCAGGCTCGGCGCGACCCTACTGGCACTCGCACCGGTCAATTCCACAATCCTTGAATCCCTCAATCCTGGCCGTGCCTTTCAGTTCCTCGCCGATCTGGACCGCGCGTCGAGGCCATGACGGAAAAGCCGGGCTAGAATTCAAGGATTGGAAGAATTCAAGGATCGATCGTTGCGGCGAACGCTGGCGATGCGCCCAGCCCGTTTGAAAGAAGAGCCTTTCTATAGTACTACCCAACAGGCTCGCCCGCGAACGTGAGTGCCGTTGGCTGGTCTCGAGATTGAGTCTCGCCAGCGCTGCGAGCATGAGTATCGCGCTTGGGCCGGTAGCGAACGATGCCTATCGGCTGTGCTTGTAGATGAGATCGACCAGCTCGTCGTACATCGCATCGGCTTCCGCAGGGCCAGACGCGATCGCGGAAGTGGCGCAGTGCTTCAGGTGATTGCGCATGAGCTCACGTCCCACGGAGCGCAGGGCCTCGTGCACCGAGGAGATCTGCGTCATGATGTCGGCGCAGTAGCGATCCTCCTCGACCATCTTCTGGAGCCCGCGCACCTGCCCCTCGATGCGACGCAGGCGCTTGCGGTTGCGCTCCTTCGCGTCCGGATCGACGGCGACCGCCTTCCGCTCGCCGGAGCCCTCATCGGGCAGGCCGCAGCCGCATTCGAGCAGCTCCATCTTGTGTGCGCGCGCCATCACGAAATCCTCGTTACGCAGTGGAGTTGAAGAATCTATGTCACGCGTGCCGTTCACACCGACCGACGCTGGTGCGACTCAGCCACGCGGTTCGATCATGTACCTTCGCTGCAGCGGCAGGTTCGACGTCCCGTCCTTTTCCTGCTTCCCGAACAGCGTCTGCACGATGTTCAGCCGTCCCGACGAAAAGCCAAACGCCGAGCCGGCCATGTAGAGGCGCCACGTGCGGTACGTACGCGGATCCGTGAGCGACGTGGCGAGCTCGGAAACGCGCGCCAGACGCGTGAGCCACGCCCGCAACGTCAACGCATAGTGCTCTCGCAGGCTCTCGACGTCTCGCGTCTCGAACCCCACCAACTCCGCGCCGGCAATGACCGCGCTCAACGGTCCGAGGCGTCCATCCGGAAACACGTACTGGTCGAGGAACGCATCGCGCTTCCAGATGCGCTTCTCGAGCCAGTCGAACCGCGACTTCGGCCGCGCCTCGGATACACTCACGATACCGTGATTGAGCAGGAGCCCGCCCGGACGCAGGGCGCGATGCAGTGCCGCGAAGTACGTCGGCAGATTCTCGATGCCCACGTGCTCGACCATGCCCACGCTCGAGATCTTGTCGAATGGGTCGTGATCTTCGAGGTGGCGGTAGTCGCGGATCTCCACGGTGCACCGGTCGGCGAGTCCCTGCGCCGCAATCCGCTCGCGCGCGAAGGCGGCCTGTGCATCGCTCAACGTGATACCCAGGGCCGTCACGCCATAGTGCTTGACCGCGTGCATGATGAGCGCGCCCCATCCGCACCCGACGTCGAGCAGGCGCTCGCCGGGCTGGAGCCGCAGCTTGCGGCAGATGAGGTCGAGCTTCGCGAGCTGTGCGGCCTCGAGGTCACCTTCGGTCTCTCGGCCGTCGGCGAAGTACGCGCACGAGTAGACCATCCGCTCGTCGAGCCATAGCGCATAGAAATCATTGCCGACGTCGTAGTGGTAGCGGATGGCGGCGCGATCGCGAGCCGGTTCGTGCACGTCACCCACGCGTCCGACCGTGTGCTCGGCGCGTCGCTCGCGCACATTCGCGCCCGCTTCTTCGCGAGGAAGCTTGCGCAGGTGTCGTACGAGCGCGAGCAGCGTGCGGGGATTGCGCAGGCGCTCGTTGATGCCGTCGCCCATCCACATCGCCTGCTCCATGTCCCCCTCGATGTCGACATCACCCGACAGCAGCGCCTCGATGATGGTGAGTTCGTTGGGAGGCAGCAGCATGCGACGCAGCGCGCCCGCACGCGCGATCACGAGCGTGAACGGAAGCGTCTCTCGCGCGGCCGGGTCTACCGAGCCGTCCCAATAGCGAATCGGGAACGCCCGACTGCCCGCCGGACCGAAGAGCAGCGCACAGATTGCCTTTGCATGCTCGAGCGCGCTCGCATTGTCATGCGGAGGCGTACCATCCGGCGAATACTGCTCGGACGTGCGCACGGGCCTCGCATCGTCGGCGATATCGCCGCGCGAATTGACCGACCTGATCGCAGAAACGAGCTTCTGGCGTTTGGCCATGAAAAGAATATCACCCCGAATCGAGATCAGTTCCCTCCCCCTCCGGATGCTTCTTCGGCAACCGGCCGGCGCGCTTCAACGCATCCCGAAGGAGGTACTCTATCTGTGCGTTGAGGGAACGCAGGTCATCATTCCCCCAACGTTGCACAGCGTCAAGAAGCGTGCGATCGACGCGAAGCAGAAACGGTTTTCGCTCGGCCACTGAACGCGCCGTGCTAACCGAAGATCGATCCGGCGTTCACCACCGGCGACGCCGAGCGTTCTGAGCAGAGCACGACGAGCAGATTGCTGACCATCTGCGCCTTCCGCTCCTCGTCCAGATGCACGACCCCCTTGTCCGACAACATCTGCAACGCGTGCTCCACCATGCCGACCGCACCTTCGACGATCCTGGAGCGCGCCGCGATGATCGCTCCGGCCTGCTGCCGCTGCAACATAGCCTGCGCGATCTCCGGCGAATACGCGAGGTGCGAGATCCGCGCCTCGATCACCTCGACCCCCGCCTTCGCGAGGCGATCCTGTACGGCCTTCTGGAGCGAGAGCGACACTTCGGCCGTGTGTGTCGACAGCGCCTCCTCGTCATCGGCGTGCGAATCATACGGATATGACTGCGCCACCGCACGCACGGCAGACTCGCTCTGTACAGCGACGTACGTCGAATAGTTGTCGACTTCGAACAGCGCCTCGGCGGTGTCGACGACTTTCCACACGACGATGGCCGCGATCTCGATGGGATTCGCGCGGCTGTCGTTCACCTTGAGCTTGGTCGTCTCGAAATTCCGGATCCGGAGCGAGATGGTCTTCTTGCTCAGGAAGGGATTCGCGAACCAGAACCCCTGCGTCCGCACCGTGCCCTTGTACTCGCCGAACAGCTGGAGTGCCTTCGCCTCGCCGGGGTTGACGATGAAGAACCCCGGCGCACCGACGAACAGGAGGACTATCACTGCCGCGCTCGGGAAGACACCGAGGGGCATGTTGTGGCTGAGGAAGTACGGCGCCGCTCCGAAGGCGCCGAGCGCTATCGCGACGTACAGGAAAACGGCGGGAATGCCGGACATCGCCTTGTATTCGATCTCGCGCAGCATGATCGGAAGAGCTCCGTTGAAGTGATATCACTATGCAGTACTGTCCAATTGAGGGAAAAGTGTGACGCGATAAGTCGCAACGGCGCAGTGACTTGAAGGCCGTTCGCCTGAAAATCGATTTCAACTCCGAGATACGTTTGTTCGGTCCACTTTCGGGGTTGACTTGTGAATACTGGCCGCACGGTCTTCGCGCAGTTGATGGACCATCTTCCGCTCGTGGAATTCCGG
>JBBQDT010000116.1:0-13164 GCA_038319955.1 Gemmatimonadales bacterium
GAACTCGTCCGCCAGGTACATCTGGCGTCCGTTCAAGTCGAGCAACGACACCTGGTCGCGAAGATGGTCCGCGAGGTCGCGGGTATCCACGGTGACCGGCTCGTAGTATTCGCGCTCCTCGTGCTCTTCGCGGCGGCCGCCGGCATCGAAGCCGTCGAGCAGGATTTCCTCCCAGTCGATCTCGCCCTTCTCTTCCTTCTCGGCCTCGGTCTCCGGGTTGGGATCTTCCTGCTGTTCGATGCCCTCCTCTTCGTCCTCCTCGTCCGGCTCGATCATGTCGAGGAACGGATTGTTGAGGAGTTCCTGCTTGAGGTGGTTCTGGATGTCGAGGAGGGGCATGTAGAGCAGATCCATCGCCTGGTAGAGGCGTGGATTGATCTTCAGCTCCTGCTTGAGCTGGGTATGCTGGCCGAGTCCCGGTCTCATGCGTCGTCTCCCTGCATCTCTCGCTCGAACCTGGCGCGGAGGCGCGCCGACAGGGTCGGACCGAGGTACCGATCGGCAACGATGTCGTCGAACACGAGCTCGCGCACCGTGCCGGAGACCTGCACCTTGCCGTCGAACATGATGTATGCGCGGTCTACGATGTCCAGAGTCTGCTCCACGTTGTGATCGCTGATCAATACGCCAATGCCGCGCGTCCGCAAGTTGGCCACGATGGTCTGGATGTCGTGCACGGCGATGGGATCGACTCCGGCGAAGGGCTCGTCCAGCATCATGAACTTCGGCTCCGTGACCAACGCCCGTGTGATCTCGAGGCGGCGGCGCTCACCACCGGACAGCTGGTATGCCTTGCTGTGCCGCAGGTGCTTGATGCTCAATTCGTCCAGCAACTTCTCGAGGCGAGCCGACCGTTCCTCTTTCGAGAGCGGGAGGGTCTCCAGGATGGCTACGATGTTGTCCTCGACGGAGAGCTTTCGGAAGATGGAGGGCTCCTGCGAGAGGTACCCGATCCCCTTCCTCGAGCGCCGATACATCGGCATGGACGTCACGTCGGTACCGTCCAGCAGGATGCGCCCGTTGAGCGGCTGGATGAGCCCCACGATCATGTAGAAGGTGGTGGTCTTCCCCGCTCCATTCGGGCCCAGCAGTCCGACGATCTCCCCCTGTTGCAAGCGCAAGGCCACATCGTTGACCACCCGGCGCTTGCGATAGATCTTCGACAGCCCACGGGCTTCCAGCACGCTGCCGGGTGTACCTGGCGAGGGGGGAGCGGCGCCGCGGGAGTCGCGGGACGTGGCGAATTCCCCGGTGTGCCGGAGGACGTCGGCAACCTCGGCGCGCATGCCACTGACTTCCGCCCAGAGCGCCGGGGCGATGCGGAGCCGTGCGCCCGGCTCGAGGATACTCACGGCAGGCAGCCCGACCACGCCGTCGGAGGCGAGGCGTAGGAGCACCGAGGTGGCCAGGTGCGATCGCACCTGGTCCATGCTCAACTCGCCTGCTTCCCGCTCCACATCGCGTCCGGCGGCACGCTGCGCGGAGAGGTAGTCGCCACGGTAGATGACGGCGACGTCGTCGAGGCTGGCCAACCCATCGCTGTCGGCGGCGGTGATGATGGCGTGCAACGCAAGCGCCGTGGAGCGGTCGCCGCGGGCGAGGCGGTCGATGAGCGCCTGGATGCGCGGTGATGGAATGGGACCGGTCATGGTCGCTTGGGCGGAATGGCCGGAGTAGGCGTGGTCGGCGGAGGAGACCGCGGCGGGGTGCCGCCGGCTGGTGTCCTCGCCGGCGTGGTGGGTGGCGTGCTGCCGGGAGGCGGAGCCTTGCGCGCGGAATCTGCCTCGGGCTCGACATACACGCCGCCGCACGGAGGATCACTGTCCTCGACCTTCACATTCTTGACCTTCGCGGAATCGAACGTGACGGTGATGCGCTTGCCGCAGACGTAATTGATCGCCGGCCTGCGCAGCGTGGTGTCCTGTGGTGGCAGATGCTGCAGTGAGGACGCGTGGCCAATGGCGATGAGCAGTCGAATGCGTGGCTTCGAGGTGGTGTCGTTGGCTGGAATCGAATCGAAGTACGCGATGATGGTGTCACCCATCAGGCGGTCCTTCTGGTCGGGCGCCGCGTGGAACTTGCTCGTATCCGGCGCGCCTTCCGCCACCGCGCCGCGAATCGCGTGCATCTCGCGCACCCGCTGCTTCGGCATAATGACGTCGATGGAATCGCTGACGATGGTCTGCTGCGGCGAGGTGGCGCGCGCGCGACCCTTGCCCCACGCCGTCGCACGCTGGAGCAGGTCGTCGGTGACACGCATGTCGATCGTATCGGACTTGAGGTCGAGATCCTCGCTCGTGGCTTCCGCACCGCCCTTCGACAACACGCGGTCGAGCTTGCGCCGCTTCGACAACAGGTCGATCGTCTCGCCGACAAGCGTGAATGGGCGGCCCTTGGTACCAATCATCTTCGGCTTGCGCATGAGGCGCAGGATGCCGCTGCCGTTGTCGAGGTAGAGCGAGTCGCCGGTGGCGGTGAGCTCGGGCCGCACGACGACGACTTCGCCCGATGCCGCGACCACACTGTCGCCTTCCATCCACACGGTATTTCCGGTGACCGTCACCGGCGGCTGTGTCTTGCCCTGCGGATCCTTTTCAATGATGGAGATGGTCGGGCGGCCGATGGACACGGCGTGCTGCTTCGGGCGCACCTTGGGAATGGCGCGGAAGAACTCGAGCGAGTTGCCCTTGAGCTTCGAGCCGCTCGGCAGTGTGGCGTCAACATTTGAAAACGCCAGCAGGCGCTCCTCGCGTTGGAAATACGTGAGAAATTCCGCCTTGAGGGTGAGGCGCGGCTCCTTGTAGTCCACATGGCCGACAAAGAAATAGCGCCCCTCGTCTCCGTACTGCTCGAGGCTGTCGGACTTGAGGACGATGCCCTGCGAGGGGCAGCGCGCGACCACACCATTGCCGAGGAACGAGTTGTACTGCTTGCTCGGCAGCTGGATGGTGAAGAGCGATGTATTCGGCGTGTTGTCGAACTGGAAGCGGCAACGTCCCTTGGGCGCACCGGTGTCCTGGGCCTGGGTGGAGAATGCGAGCAGAAGCGTAGCGACGACGGCGGCGCGCAACATCGTCAAGTTCCCGGGAGCACGAAGCTGCCCGTGCCCCTCGCACCCTTCTTGATGCTGAAGCGCGTCAGCTGCGGATCCGACTTGAAGCCGATGCCGGAGAGCGTCTTGCCAGGTTGGACGAGCGTGAACGACGTATCGCTCGACACCTCGTTGATACCCTGCATGTACCGCAGCTGTGGCGTCGTCAGGCGCTTTCCGTCGTTCGTCACGATCACGACGTTGCCGAACCCCTCGAGCATCTGCTGCCGAATGTTGTACTTGCCGCGGTCGGCGCTCATCACGCCGTCCTTGGCGCCGGTGGACGTGTTGAACGTGCTCCGCACCTTTCGCAGGTCGAAGCGCGTGTTCTCGTCGAAGATGTAGGCGGTGTCAGCGAACAGTTCGCCGCGCTGCACGCCCCTGTCGGTGAGCAGGAAGTGGACGTTGAACATCACCTGCTCCGCGCTGTCGGCGAGCGACGCCTTGCCGCTGACGGGAGGAGCAGCGCCCTTGCTGTTACAGCCAGCCACGGCCACGAACGCAATCGTGGCGACGACGAGTCCCAATCGCATCAGGCGACTCGCGCGCGAAGGAGGTCGTGCAGGTGCACGACCCCAACGAGCCGTTCATCCGCGCCGAGCACGGGCATTGCCATGATGCCGAACGACTCCATGCGGAACGCCGCCGCACTCGCCAGCTCGCCCGATTCAGCGCAGCGTGGCGTGCGCGTCATGATGCGCTCGACCGGCTGGGACAGCACGTCCATTTCGTGTTCCATCAATCGCGTCAGGTCTCCCGCCGTGAGTACGCCATGCAACCTCCGTTCGCCATCCGCCACGAGCACGATACCGCGCTGTTCCGCCAACACGACGACCGCTGCCCGCAGCGTGCTGCCTGGCGGGAGAATCGGTAACGGCTCGGAAAGCATGATCTCGTCCACCCGCGTCACGAGACGACGACCGAGCGCGCCGCCAGGATGCAGGCGCGCGAAATCCTCGCGCCGGAATCCCTTGTACTCCAACAGTGCAACCGCGAGCGCATCGCCGAGCGCGAGGGCCGCCGTGGTGCTCGTCGTCGGCGCGAGGTCGTGCGGACACGCCTCTTCCTTCACCCACGCGTCGAGCGCCACGTCGCACAGCCGAGCCAGCGCCGAGCCCATCTCTCCCGTGATCGCGACGGTCCGTACCCCCAGCCCCTGCAGATGTTCGAGCAACCCGAGCAACTCGTCCGACTCGCCAGACTTGGAGATCAGGATCGCGACGTCCCCCGACCCGACAATACCAAGGTCGCCGTGGACGCTATCCATCGGATGCAGGAATGCCGCGGCCGTTCCGGTGGACGTCAGCGTTGCGGCAATCTTGCGTCCGATGAGGCCACTCTTCCCCACGCCCGTCACGATCACGCGCCCGGTGCACTTCGCCATCATCGTCACGGCGTCGGCGAACGTGCCGCCAAGACGCTCCTCGACCATCCCGAGCGCCTCCCGCTCGAGACGCACGACGTTGCGCCCGCGGGCGATGATCTGGTCGGATGTCACGGCCGAGGATCCGTCATCGACAGCGAGCGCTCTTCGACGTAGCGCTCCGTTACCGTGTCCCACTCCCCACGCGCCTTGAGCAGTGCCTCGGCGAATTCACGCACGGCACCCTTGCCGCCTTCGCGCGTCAACTGAAGCGCACACGCTGCCTTCACCTCGGGCACTGCATTGCCCACCGCAACGGGCAAACCGACGAGACGCAACACCGCCATGTCGGGAAAGTCGTCGCCGATGAACGCGGCCTCCGACGGCTTGATGCCATGCTTGTCGAGCATCCTGAGGAACGCCGGCAGCTTCATCGCGTTCGCGTCCTGCGCGAGGTCCTCGATGTTGAGCTCCAGCGCACGAAGTCGCACACTCTCCGACACGCGCCCCGTGATGATGGCGACCCGCAGCCCTGCCTTCTGCATCAGGTAGATGCCAAGACCGTCCTGGATGTCGTAGCGCTTGAACTCCATCGACTTGCCGTCGACGGCGCCGAGGTAGACACCGCCGTCAGTGAGCACGCCGTCCACATCGAGGACGACGAGTCGAATGCCGCGCGCGAGATCGGCAGTGATCATCCGCGCGCCGCCTCCCACACGCGCACGGCGCGGCGAATCAGGACATCCAGCTCGTCGAGCGGAATCATGTTCGGCCCGTCGCTCGGCGCATGTGAGGGATCGGGATGCGTTTCCATGAAGAGACCATCCGCGCCGACGGCGCACGCGGCCATGGTGAGCGACGGAATGAATTCCCGCGCTCCCCCGCTCGTACCGCCCTCACCGCGTCCCGGTTGCTGCACGCTGTGCGTGGCGTCGAAGATCACCGGCGCGTCGCACGCGGCGCGCATGCGCGGCATCGCGCGGAAGTCGACAACGAGATCACCGTACCCGAAGAACGTGCCGCGCTCACAAGCGGCGACTTCCGCCTCGCCGGGGTGTCCCGCGTCGCGAAAGCCTTCACGCACCTTTGCCAGCGCGCCGACCATGCCTTCGGGATGCATCCACTGCCCTTTCTTCACGTTCACCGGCTTCCCCGTGGCGCCGGCGGCGACGAGCAGGTCGGTCTGGCGCGAGAGGAAGGCGGGGATCTGCAGTACGTCGGCAACCTGCCCCGCCGCTGCACACTGTTCAGGGAGGTGCACGTCAGTCAGGATGGGAAGGCCCGTCGCCGAACGGACGCGATCGAGTGCCGCGAGGCCCTCGTCGAGCCCCGGACCGCGAAACGCTCCCGCATTCGAGCGGTTCGCCTTGTCGAAGCTCGCCTTGAAGATGATGCCACCAGGGACATGCTCTGCGAGACGCGCAAGATGCTCGGCGACGCGCAGGTTGAGCGCGTCGTCCTCGAGCACGCACGGGCCCGCGATGAGAAACAGCGCGTCGCGTCGAAAGCGGGCGGCGGTCATGAATGCGACGGCGCCCCGATCGACGACTCGGTGCGGCTGCCGGCCTTGCGCTGCTTCGCCGCAACCGACGCGGCAACGAAGCCCGCGAACAACGGATGCGGGCGCGTAGGCCGCGACTGGAGCTCCGGGTGGAACTGGCAGCCGATGAAGAACGGATGCGCCGGAAACTCGATGATCTCCACGAGCTGGCCATCCGGCGAGAGGCCGCTGAGGCGAAGCCCGTGCTCGACGAACATGTCGCGGTACTGATTGGCCACCTCATAGCGATGGCGATGGCGCTCACTCACCTCTGCGACGCCGTACACTTCGGCCGCACGCGAGCCACGCGACAGCCGGCAGGGATACGCGCCGAGTCGCATGGTGCCCCCCATGTCCGTCACATGCTGCTGCGACTCCATGAGCGCTATGACGGCGTTGTCGCACTCGGGCGCGAACTCGGATGAATGACTGTCGTCGAGGCCGCAGACGTTGCGCGCGAACTCGATGATGGCCGTCTGCATGCCGAGGCAGATGCCGAAGAAGGGGACGCCGTTCTCGCGCGCTGCGCGGATCGCCTCGACCATGCCGTCCACGCCACGCACGCCGAATCCGCCGGGGACGAGCAAGCCGTCGTGCTGTGCGAGGATCTCACGCGCTGTGGCGGCGTCCGTGAAGCTGTCGCTCGACGTCCACGAGATGTCCACACCGACATCGTTCGCGATGCCACCGTGGATGAGCGCTTCCTGCACGCTCTTGTAGCTGTCCACAAAGTCCGTGTACTTGCCGACGACGGCGATGCGCACGCGCTCGTGCGGCGCCACCACGCGCTGGACCATCTCACGCCAGGGCGCGAGCTCCGGCGCGGGGCGCTCGAGACCGAACTTCTGGAGCACCTTGTCGTCGAACCCCTGCTCCTTGAACTTGAGCGGGATCTGATAGATGGACTTCACGTCCGGTGACTCGATCACGGCGCCGAACTCCACGTTGCAGAACAGCGCGATCTTGCGCTTGATGTCGTCGGAGAGTGGACGCTCGGTGCGAACGATCAGGATGTCCGGCTGGATTCCGAGCTGCATGAGCTCGCGCACGGAATGCTGCGTCGGCTTGGTCTTGAGCTCACCCGCCGCGGCGATGTACGGGATGAGCGTGAGATGCACGAAGATCGCGTTCTCGCGTCCCACGTCGTGCCGGAACTGGCGGATGGCCTCGAGGAACGGCTGCGACTCGATGTCGCCCACCGTACCGCCGATCTCGACGATGACGACGTCGTTCTCGGGAGAGATGCGGCGAATGGCGCTCTTGATCTCGTCGGTGATGTGCGGAATGACCTGTACCGTGGAGCCCAGGTATTCGCCGCGCCGTTCCTTCGTGATCACGTTGAGGTAGATGCGGCCCGTGGTCACGTTGTTCGCCTGCGACAGCGAGCGGTCGATGAATCGCTCGTAATGACCGAGGTCCATGTCGGTCTCGGCGCCGTCGTCGGTGACGAACACCTCACCGTGCTGGAACGGCGACATCGTGCCGGGATCGACGTTGAGGTACGGGTCGAACTTCATCATCGTCACGCGGAGCCCGCGCTCCACGAGCAGTCGTCCCAGTGACGCGGCCGCAATGCCCTTGCCGAGTGAGGACACGACGCCGCCCGTCACGAAGATGTACTTCGTGGTGTGCTGCCGAGTGTTGGTCTGCATCAGCTCTCGTTCACGGTGAAGGTCTGCCATTCCATGTTCGCACGTTCCAGGTCTGTTTCGGTGTCGATGCCCGCGCGGAGCGGGCCCTTCACCACGGCCACGCCCATCTTCACGCCCGCGGCCAGGGGACGCAGCTGCTCGAGCCGTTCGATCAGCTCCAGTGGATGCGCCGGCAGCGCCACCCAGTGGGCGAGCGACTCCGGTGTATAGGCGTAGACGCCGACGTGATGCAACACCCGCGCATCGCGCGCGACGACATCCTGCACGTCACGCAGAAACGGAATCGGTGCGCGCGAAAAATACATCGCGGCACCATCGTCGGCAGTGACGATCTTCACGACATCCGAACGCCCGAGGACCTCTGGCGACGCGAGGACCGCGGCGGTGCCGAGCGGATGGTGTCCGCCCGTGACCTGCTGTAGCGCCCCGCGCACCGCGCATGCCGAGACAAACGGTTCGTCCCCCTGCACGTTGAGGATGGCGTCGAAGTCACGATACGGGGCAAGTCGCACGACTTCGGCGACGCGATCCGTGCCCGAGGGGTGGGCGGGAGAGGTCAAGACGGATTCCCCGCCGGCCTCGCGCACGCGTTGGGCGATCTCGTCGCTATCGGTGGCGACGACAACGCGATCCGCGACACGGAGTGCCGAGACGCGCTCGAAGACCCGGACGATGATGGGGACACCCGCGAGGAGACGAAGGGGCTTTCGGGGGAGCCGCGTCGCGCCCAGTCGTGCTGGGATGACGGCGAGCGTCTTCACTCGGGGCGGGGCGCGGATGCAACTTTCACGCCAAGAAAGTTACCCGCCGTGGCGTCAGAGCGCTAGGCCGCTTTTCGGGTGTGGAGGAGCGCTACTTCGAGAGCGAAATCCCGACGCCGAATTTCGAGCCGCGGCCGTTGCTGACGTCCCTCGTGTAATCGAGGCGCAAAGCACTCAGCCCAAGGCCGACACCGATCTCCTGCTCGAGGTCCGGCAGACTCTTCACGCCAGCGGAGCCCATGATGTGCCGCAGCGTCACCATCGGCGAGCCGATGAACGGAAGCACGACGGACTCGATCGGAATGGCGTAACGACTCTCGAGATAGAACAGTTTCGTGCCGCCGAGCTCCAGCATATCAAGTACGGGCAACGTGCCACTTCCGCCCAGATATGCATAGCGCGCCTTCGTCACGCTGTCGCCGATCGTCGCGACCGCATGCGAGCGAAAATACAGGTGCTGCGCCTTGAACGTCGGGAAGTCGAGGCGGCCGTCGAAGGTGACCTGCGTGAAGTTCTTCGTACCCGTCACCGTCGTGAAGCTCTGCTCCACACCAATCCGCACACGGCTCGCCACCGTGCCCGCGGTGTCGTACAGCAGTGCGCCGATCAACCCGGAGCCGATCGAGCCGTTCTCCACCAATGGATTCGGCCGCCGAATATGCTCCAGTTCCACGTCCTTGTGGCCCGTCACGCTATAGACGTCGCCCGTGGCGCTGATGGGGCTCACCTTCTCGTAGCGCCCGCCGATGAACGGTTCGAACGCCACGCCCGGCCGCTCGATGAGCGCAAAGAGACGTCCCTCACCGATCTTCGAGCGGAAGTAGTTCCTCGTGTCGTTCCCGGCGAAAAAGGTCGTGGCCGAGTTGATGAGATCGGAGTAGTTCCAGCTGTCATTGGAGCGTGTATCGATGCCGGCGAACCCGACGAACCGCACGGCCCGATCCGGCGCAATGCGCACAGTGAGGCCGGGGTCGAACTTCCCGAGACGGCTGCGATACGTCACCGCGGCCTCCGCCTCGACCATGTGATCGCCTGCCGTGAGCAACACGCCAACGGGGAGCGACAATCCATCGACGCGATCGTAGCTCGGGATCAACACGCCCATGAGCCCAGCGGGCTGCAGCAACGGATATGAGTGCGCCACAGCCACCGGCCGATAGTCAAAAGCATAGCCGCCCTGCCCCGTCGCGACGTCGAACCTGTCGTCCGGGTAGCTCTCGATGCGGCCACCTACGCTTCCGAGCGTGGTGCTCGCCACTGTTCCGCCGATCGCGACAGCATGACCGCTCACGTTCACGCCAGGCCGGAGGAACAGGTTGGCGTTCACGACGACGACGTTGCCTTGCACGGTGCTCGCCAGATACGTGTCGCGCCCGATGACGAGAAGCGTCGACGTTATCGTCGTGTCTCGCGGGAGCTCGAGCTTTCCGGTGCCAGCGATGACGACGTGCCGTTGCGCCGCTGCCTCGCGAATGAACGCACCGGAATTCCGATCGGCGCCGCGACCGACCACCACATCCTGCGCGCGCGCCAGCGTCGACATCGCGAACGACGCCAAGGCCGCGGCAATGGCACCGACACGAATGGCGGGCCTCACGTGGCGACGAGATTCAGGAAGTTCTTCAGCAGGTGCTTGCCGTTCGGTGTCAGCACGGATTCCGGGTGGAACTGGACGCCCCAGACGGGGTGGGTTTCGTGGCGCAGCGCGTGAATCTCCGTCGGATCGTCCACGGACGTCGCGACGACTTCCAGCCCTGCCGGGAGCGACATCCGCTCAACGACGAGCGAGTGATAGCGGCCAACCTCGAGCGGCGAGGGCAGTCCGGCAAACAACCCGCTCCCGTCATGAGCGATGCGCGACGTCTTGCCATGCACGGCTCGGGCCGCTCGAACGACGCGGCCCCCATACGCCTCCCCGATCGCCTGATGGCCAAGGCAAACGCCGAGGGTGGGGATGTGGTCACTGAGCGCGCGAATCGCCTCGACCGTGATGCCTGCCTGCGCCGGTGCACAGGGACCGGGCGACAACACCATCGCGGACGGCGCCATCACCTCGATCTCCTCGATGGTGATCGCGTCGTTGCGATGGACGACCACCTCCGCACCAAGCTCGCCGAGATACTGCACGAGGTTGTACGTGAAGGAGTCATAATTGTCGATGACGAGCAACATCGCGGAAGTCCGGCGGAGGTCGGTAGCTTAGCCCCGTGGATGATAACTCTTGTGCACCTGCCGCAGATACTCCCGGTCCACATGGGTATAGATCTGCGTCGTGGCGATGTCCACATGGCCGAGCATCTCCTGCACGGCGCGCAGGTCCGCGCCGCCCTCGAGCAGGTGTGTGGCAAAGGAGTGACGCAGCGTGTGCGGCGACACGTGCTTCGTGATCCCGGTGCGGTCGACGTGCCCGCGCAGGATCTTCCACGCGCCCATTCGCGTGAGCGGCTTGCCGCGCGCGTTGAGAAAGAGAATCCCCTTGCCCTCCCCCTTTTCGAGCCGCGGGCGTTGTTCGCGGATGTAAACAGCCAGTGCGGCGATGGCTGACCGACCGATGGGGACGAGTCGCTCCTTGCTGCCCTTGCCGAAGACCCGGACGAGCCCGTCCTCGAGCAGCAGGTCGCGCAGGCCGAGTGTGATCCATTCGGAGACGCGCAAACCGGCACCATAGGCCAGCTCCAGCAACGCACGGTCGCGGAACACCAGCTTGTCGTCGAGGGTGGGCGATGCGAGCAGCGTCTTCACCTCCTCGACGGTGAGCACCTCGGGCAGGCTGCGCCACCGCTTGGGGGTCTCGAGCCGCTCACTTGGATCGCGCACGACGATGCCGTCCCCGGTGAGGAAGCGGAAGTATGTGCGGATCGCCGACACGTTGCGCCTGATCGACGCCGGTGCGAGACCAAGGTCCTTGAGGTGGTACACGTACTCGCGCATCACCTTCGCGGTGATGTCCACCGGTGCGCCGATCCCCTTCGACTCCGCGTATTCGGCGAACCGTGCGAGGTCACGCCGATACGCCTCGATCGTGCGCGGCGAGAGCCCCTGCTCGAGCGTGACGTAGTCGGAGAACCGTGCAAGCAGGAAGCTCCGCGAGCGACGGTCGTCGTCGCTCACGTGTCCCGCTGGCGATGCCGGTGGAGGAACCAGACGAGCACGAGCAACGAGAGCAGCGCGGTCGACACCAGCGCGACGATGGTGCCGGACTCCTTCACGACATCCAGCAGCTGCGAGAATTCCGAGTTCGCGTGAAACGCCACGTAGCTGATCACGCCGTACCACAGCGCCGACGCAATCGCCATCGCGCTGATCGCGGTGATCGGCGGCACCTTGAGTGCACCGGCAAAGGGCGGGACGACTGCGCGCACGCCTGGGATGAGCCGGCTCACGACGAGCGTCACCACGCCGTACTTGCCGTACATCGCCTCGAGGCGCTTTTCGTTCCGGTCGTCAACCAGGCGGGGAAAGCGCTTGTGCATCCATCCGGCGCCGTGCCGACGACCAACGAAATACATCACTGCCGCTCCTCCGACATTTCCGATCCAGGTGGCGAGGAACGCGCCCATCACCGTCCCTTCCCCGCGAGCCGCGAGCCAGCTGCCAAGGGCGACGATCGAGTCGGCCGGAATGGGAGGAAAGACGTTCTCGATGGCCGCGGCCACCGCCATGACGGGATAGAGGACAGCCAGCGGCAGCCCCGTCAGCCACGCGATGAGGCCACTCATGCGCTATTCGGCGATGATCGTCGCGGTGGCCATGCAGGCGATGCCCTCTCCGCGACCGACGAAGCCCATCAACTCGTTCGTCTTGCCCTTGATGCTCACGTCCTCGCGGCCAATGCCGATGGCACCGGCGATCCGATCGCGCATTGCGTCGCGGTGCGGCGCGATCCTCGGCGTCTCCGCAATCACGACGACGTCCACCTGCGCCACTCGCCATCCGTGGGTCGCGAGGCGCCTGGCTGCGAGGGACAGCATCTCGATGGAGTCGCGGCCCGCATTCGCCGCATCGGTATCGGCGAACATCTCACCGATATCTCCCAGCGCAGCGGCGCCGAGGATCGCATCGGTGACGGCATGGGCAACGGCGTCGCCGTCCGAATGGCCGTGCAGGTGGGCATCGCTCGGGATGCGAACGCCTCCCAGGGTGAGCGGGCCGCCTGGCGCGAATCGGTGCGAGTCGTAGCCGATTCCACTCCGGACGGCCAGGCGACGACCCTCGGTCACGCCGCCGCCTCTGCCAGCGGCGCGATGATCGAATAATCCTGGCGCCGCCTGGCCGGCGTGAAGCCCGCGTCGCGAATCAGATGCTCCATCTCGGCGATGGACGTACGGTGCGTGGTATTGGCCGCCGAGACGACATTCTCCTCGATCATGAGCGAACCGAAGTCATTGCAGCCGAATCGTAGCGCCGTCTGGCCGATCTTCATGCCCATCGTGACCCAGCTGGACTGGATGTTGGGCACGTTGGGCAGTGCGATGCGCGAGATGGCCACCGTGCGCAGGTAGTCGAGCGCGTCGGTCTTCTGCATGTGCGACATGGTGGGCGTGTTCTCTGGCTGGAGCGGCCAGCAGATGAACGCCGTAAATCCTCCAGTGCGTGCCTGCACTTCCTTCACCCGCGCGAGGTGCTCGAGCCGCTCGGCGAGCGTCTCACCGATGCCGTACATCATGGTGACGGAGGTCTTCATGCCCTCCTGGTGCGCGATCTCCATGATCTCGAGCCAGCGATCAGCGCCGGCCTTCTTCTTCGCGACCTGGTCA
>JBBQDT010000117.1:0-13135 GCA_038319955.1 Gemmatimonadales bacterium
CCGAGAGAAGCACCGCCATCGCCCGCGACCTGCAGGCAAGCACGACCAAGCGCGTTTACCCGTCCGTTTGTATCAGTTAGCAGGCGTAGTTGCAGTGAGCACGTCGTCGTTCGGCGACGAGACCATCCAAAGAAGGGGCGCCTCGGGCGTCCCTTCCAGCCATCGACTTTACCGACCCAATGACGCTTTCGCTCACGGCGGGGATCGCAAACCTCGGCGCTTTGAACGTTCCGCTGCTCGTCGTCGCGCTTTCCAGCGGCAGCACACTTGATACCGAACTTACGTTGCTCGACGATGCGCTTGGCGGAGTGCTGGCGCGGAGTCTCGAGCGGCGAGACTTTCGTGGTGGCCGCGACGAGACGTTGCACTTCGCCGGCACCGCCACGGGACCGGGCCGCGTGCTGCTCATTGGGCTGGGCAAGGCGACCGATCGCGTGTCGTCGCTGCGCCGAGCGGGTGCGGTTGCGGCGCGGCAGGGTGGACGCATGAGTGCCGGCACGCTGGCGTTCTACGCCGGCGCGCTGGACGCGGTCGAGGGAGAGGCACTCGCGCTGGGGCTCTCTGCCGGCGCGTGGGAGTACACGGAGACCAAGACGCCGCCGCCCGAGGACGAACGCCGCACCCCACTGACGAGCGCGCAGATCGTTGGACCCGACGTGGCGGTGATCGAGCAGGGCATTGCATCGGGAAGTGCGATTGCCGAAGGGCACTCCCTGGCGCGCACGCTGGGGATGATGCCCGGCAACCTGTGCACACCTGACCATCTCGCCGGCACGGCGCGCGACATTGCCGCACGCCACTCGCTCGGCGTTACGGTGCTGGGCCGGTCGGAGATGGAGGCGCTCGGCATGGGCAGCCTGCTCTGTGTGGCGCAGGGAACACCGGAGGATCCGAAGCTGATCGCACTCGAATATGAAGGTGGAGCCAAGGGTGCTGCGCCAGTGGTGCTGGTCGGGAAGGGGCTGTGCTTCGATTCCGGCGGCATCTCGATCAAGCCGGCGCAGGGGATGGAGTGGATGAAGTTCGACATGTGCGGCGCGGCCGGTGTGCTCGGGGCCATGGAGGCCATCGCGCGGCTGCAGCTGAAGGTGAACGTGGTCGGGCTCATCGGCTGCACCACCAACATGCCCTCCGGAACGGCAGTCAAGCCGGGCGACGTCGTGAAGAGTATGTCGGGCAAGTTCATCGAGATCATCAACACCGATGCCGAAGGACGCCTCGTGCTGGCGGACCTGCTGACGTATTCGAACCGCTACAAGCCAGCGGCGGTCGTCGATGCAGCGACGCTCACGGGCGCATGTGTCATAGCGCTTGGGCACACGGCCTCGGGCGTGCTTGGCAACAATGCGGATCTGGTGAAGGAAGTGCTTGGTGCGGGAACACGGGCGGGGGAGCCGGGGTGGGAGCTACCCATGTGGGATGACTACAAGGAGCTCATCAAGTCGGACGTCGCCGACATCCGGAATTCCGGCGGCCGGCCAGCAGGCACCATCAGCGCGGCGATGTTCCTGGCGGAGTTCGCTGGCGAATTCCCCTGGGTGCATCTGGACGTCGCGGGCACGGCGTACACGGAAGCCGACCTTGTCACCGTGCCGCGCGGCCCGACAGGCGTTCCCGTCGGCACCTTCGTCGAGTTCGTGCGAGGGCGCGCCGGGTGATCCTTCGCCGGTCGTTGTGGATCGTGCTCCTCGGCCTCGGCGTGGTTGCCGGGGCCGTTTTGCCAGTCGGATTGGGTGCGCAAGTGCCCGTGCGCCGCGACACCGTGAGCGGACGACGCGACACCGTGCGCAGCCGAGTGGACACCGCCGGCGGACGACGCAACCTCCCGCCGGCAGGGCGTGACACGGTCAATATCCCCCTGCCGCTGCACCCGGTGGACACGCTCATCCGGAGTGACACGAATCCGAAGAGCCTCGTTCCGCTGCCGGATACGGTGGTGAAGAAGGACACGATCAAGGCGCCCTTGGCGCGTGCAGAGGCGCCACCGATTCTCGAGATCGGGCCGCAAAGGATCTACGACCGCACCGCACTGTTCGCGACCGGCGCGCAGACACTCTCCGAGTTGTTGGGCCGTGTGCCGGGCATTACCGAGTTTGCCGCCGGTGCTATCGGTGCGCCGGTTGTCCTGGCGTCGCAAGGCGACTTGCGTCGCATTCGACTGTTTCTCGATGGACTCGAGCTGGATCCGATGGACCGGCGCGCGCGCGGCGTGGCGCCGATCAATGACTTGCCGCTGCATGCCCTCGAAGAAGTACGCATCGAGCGCGGTGCCGAAGAGGTTCGCGTGTACGCGCGAAGCTGGCGCGTTGACCGGACGATAGCCTATACGCGCGCCGACATCGGGACGGGCGACCAGAACACCAACCAATACCGTGCCTTCTTCGGGCGACGGTACGACCACGGCGAGGCGTTCCAGGTGTCGGCCGAACAATTCACGACGCAGCCTGACAACGCCCTGCCGTCGTCCGACGCGCTGAACCTGATGGGCCGGCTCGGCATCACGCGTGGCCCGTGGAGCGCCGACGGGTTTATCGAGCGCAGTCACCGGAACCGGGCGCCGTGGCGCGGTACAGGCGACGACGACGAGCGTACCAAGGTCATTCCCGGCATCGAGACCAACCGCTCCACCGCGTATGCGAGGCTGGCCAACGGAGATCCCGATCGTGGCCGGTGGATGCAGCTCGTCGCCTCCGCGATGGGGTATCACGGCAAGCCGCGCAGCTCCACCAACGTCGGTGCTTCCACCGATTCCACCGCGCTCGGCGACTCGGCGGCGTACGAGAGCCAATACCTGCTGACGGGCGGGCTGACGCGCGGCCCCGTCCAGCTGAGCGGCGCGGAGCGGTTGCGAGTGGGAGGCGGGAGGACGTCGCATGTGATGTCAGGTCGTGCGTCGGCCGTCGGCGGACCTCTCGCCGTATCATTGTTCGGCGAAGGGAAGAGCTACCTCGCGCCGTCGCGCTACGAGGGAACTGCCAAGCTCTCACTGCGCGACCGCATCGCCGTGACGGCATCCGCATCGCGCACGGGCAGCGGCACGTTCGACCGGCTGTTTGTCGAGCCACGCACGGCGGCAGTATTCACCGACACCGGCACGTTCGATCTCAGCAAATTGGGGCCGTTCGTCACGCCTGACACGTCGGAGATCACGCGCTATCAGCTTGCGGCGCGCACCAATATTCGCGCCGAAGCTGGCGTTCGCGTGCGGGACCTGTGGTTCACCGGAGGCATCCTGCGTCGTGGGCCGACGACGCTATTGGCGCCGGCGGAATTCGACACGGCATACCAGAAGTCGCCCGCGATTCGTCTCGCGCCTGAGGCGACGGCGCGCACCGCGAGCATTCGGGGCAGGTTGTGGAAGGCGGTCTATGCGGATGTCTGGGGCGTTGCCTGGACCGACACCACTGGATTTTACCGCCCGCAATATCAGACGCGGAGCGAACTCTACCTCCAGACCAACCTTCTCGACAGATTCCCACGCGGCAACTTTGGCCTCCTGACATCGCTTTCGCACGAGTATCGATCGAGCGCGCGCTTCCCGGTGGGAACGGATTCGGCGGCGGTTGCGCCGGGTTTTCGCGTGCTGGCGTTCAAGCTGGAGATCCGAGTGGCCACAGCCGTCGTGACCTATCAGTTCAGGAATCTTCTCCAGGAGAAGTACGCCATGGTACCGGGCTTCAACATGCCGCGACAGACGCAGTTCTATGGCATCAGGTGGGATTTTTGGAATTGACAATGTTGTTGTCGTGCCGTAACTTACGCGGCTCGATATGATACGTAGCATGACGGGTTTCGGCGCAGCCGACGGCGATGTGGGCGGTGGTCGCGTGAGCGTGGAGGTCCGCTCCGTGAATCACCGCTTCTTCAGTCCGTCCATCAAGCTGCCAGGCGTGCTCCAGCGCTGGGAGGGCGAGGTGCGTGATGCCATGCGCCGTAGCGTCACGCGCGGCCACGTGACCCTTTCAGCGCGGTTCGAGCGCGATGATACCGAGACAGGCGCACTGCCCATCGACGAGACGCGGTTCGCCGCGTACGTCGAGCAACTGCGCACCCTCCAGCGGCAAAACGGGTTGACCGACACCGTGGACGTCGCCACGATTCTGCGACTACCCGATGTCTTCATCACCGGCGCTCGAGAGGAGCTGTCCGACGAAGCAGCGCCGCAGCTCGTGACGATTGTCGAACGTGCCGTGAAGGCCCTCCTCGAGATGCGCGCGGCCGAGGGCGGCCGTCTGGTCGCCTATCTCGAGGAACGGTTGGGCAACATCGAGAACGCGCTGGGCCGGATCGCCGAGCGCGCCCCAGTGCGCGTGGTGGAGCAGCGCGACCGGCTTCGCAACGCCGTGAAGGAATTGACCGACGGTCTGGCCGTCGACGAGACGCGCCTGGCGCAGGAGATCGCGCTGCTCGCTGATCGGCTGGATGTGCAGGAGGAGCTGTCGCGGTTCCGCGCTCATATCGATGCATTTCGCGCCGCGCTGGCATCCGCGCAACCGGACGGCGTCGGCAAGCGGTTGGGATTTTTGCTTCAGGAGATGTTGCGGGAGGCGAACACGACGGGGAGCAAGGGGAACGACGCGGCGATCGTCGCGGACGTTTTATTGGTCAAGGAGGAGCTCGAGCGGATCCGCGAGCAGGTCGAGAACCTCGAATGAGCCTCCTTGGCGGCTTTCCGGTCATCCTGAGCGCCCCGAGCGGCGGCGGGAAGACGACGATTGCCAAGGCCCTTCTGGCTCGCCGCCCGGACCTGGGCTATTCGGTTTCCTGCACCACCAGGTCGCCCAGACCGGGCGAAGTCGAGGGACGTGATTATTATTTCATCTCCCGCGCGGACTTCATCGCCGAACGGGAACGCGGTGCCTTCGCCGAGTCGGCGGTGGTCCACGGAAATCTGTATGGTACGCTCAGGCGGGAAGTGGAGCGTGTGATCGCAGACGGAAAGCACGTCGTGATGGACATCGACGTGCAGGGCGCGAATCAATTCGTTCGCGCTTTTCCCAGCTCGGTCACCATCTTCATCCTCCCGCCCTCGGCGGAGGTATTGCTCGACCGCCTGCGGTCGCGAAAGACGGAAAGCCCGGCGCAACTGGCGGCACGGTTGCAGTCGGCGCTGCAAGAGCTTCAGCAGGTGGACGAGTACGAGTACGTGGTGGTGAACGACGACCTCGAGCGCGCCGTGGCGAGCGTCGGGTCGATCATCGATGCGGAGACCGTCAGCCGCGAGCGCGTGAAGAATCTGCAGAAGCAGGTCGGGTTGCTCATCGAGCGGCTCGAGATGGAAATCGAGAACAACACACCCTGATCACCGAGTCCATGCGAGTTTTCACACCGGTAGAGATCGCCCAGCACGCCGCGAACAAGTATCTCGGCGTCCTCGTTGCGGCGAAGTACGCGCGTGCCCTGAACGAATTTCCGGGCGGCTCCGCGTCGCGCGACAAGAAGCTCACGACGCGCTCGCTCGAGGAGCTCTCGCGCGGCGACATCAACTATCGCGTCATTCCCCGCCGTCGCTCGGCGGAGTAAGCACGACCTGGATGTCGTCCCGAGCGAAGCGAGGGACCTGCTTTTGTCACGCGTTATCACGAGCAGGTCCCTCGGTCGCGCTTCGCGCTCCTGTCGGGACGACACCTTTTGTGGCCTTCTGATCCCGTGACCGACAACGGAACACGGCCCTACGCGGGGCGACGCGTGCTGCTCGGCGTGTCCGGCGGCATCGCCAGCTACAAGAGCGCTTGGCTCGCGCGACTGCTCATGAAAGCCGGCGCCGAGGTGGACGTCGTGCTCACGCGTTCCGCGACCGAATTCATCGGCGCCATCACGTTCGAGGCGCTCACGGGCAGGCCGGTGCACACAGGCCTGTTCGATCCGGGGCGCGCGCTCGACCACATCGCGCTGGCACGCGCTGCCGACGTGATCGTTGTCGCGCCCGCGACCGCGGACCTCATGGCGCGCGCCGCGACCGGGCAAGCTGATGACCTGCTCACCGCGTGCCTCCTCGCCGCCGACGCACCGGTGCTGATCGTTCCCGCGATGAACGATCGCATGTGGGCGCACGCGCAGACGCAGGCGAACGCCCAGCACCTTCGCACGTTGGGCTACGCGGTGCTATTGCCTGATGACGGCGTGCTTGCCGTCGGCGAGGGAAGTGGACCGGGCCGGATGCCGGAACCCGAGACGATCTTCGCGCATGTCGGCCGGCTGCTGGAACGCGAGTCCCCGCTCGCTGGGCGCTCTGTGCTGGTGACCGCCGGTCCGACGCGCGAACCACTCGACCCGGTGCGCTTCCTCTCGAATTTCAGTAGCGGCAGGATGGGCGTTGCCATCGCGACGGCTGCATGGCGGAGAGGTGCTGATGTCACCCTCGTGCACGGTCCCCTGTCCATCCCGCTGCCGGTGGGCATTGCGCATGTTCCCGTCCAGTCCACGACGGAGATGCGCGATGCGGTCGCAACACGAATTGGTGCCGCGGACGTCGTGGTGATGAGCGCCGCCCCGGCAGACTATCAGCCGGCCGCGCTCGCCCCGGGTAAGCTGAAGAAGACCGGTGGCAATCGGACGCTGGAGCTACGCGAGACGCCGGACATCCTTCTCAGCACCCGCGACGCGCGCCGACCCGGAGCCGTGATCGTCGGTTTCGCGTTGGAGACGGATGACATGCTCGCCAACGCGATGCGAAAGCTGGACGGCAAAGGCCTCGACATGGTGGTGCTCAACGCGGCGAATGAGCCCGGGGCCGGCTTCGGCGTGGATACGAACCGTGTGACGATCGTGCGGGGCGGAGGCGAGCCGGAGGTACTGCCATTGATGGACAAGCGAGAGGTGGCCGAGGAGATCCTGGACCGCGTGGAGGCGTTGATCGATGGACGCTAACGATGCGCTGCGGCGCTATCTCGAACAGCGGCGGGAGCTCGGCGAGAGTGAGCTTGTGCTCGACTCGCTCAGCGTCGAGGACGCCATGAAGCTGCTGGGCGCGGCCGAGGGCGGGTCGAGGAAGAAGCCGGCGGCGGAAGCCGTGTCCACGGACTGGCGTGCAGCGGTGCGTGCAGCCGGTGGCGCGCCAGAGGCTCGGCCGTCGATCGGGACGCCGGCGCCGCCTGAGACGCTCGAGGAGGAAGCGGCGACTCCCTCGGCGGCGGCTCCGAGCGCCGTGCACACCCCATCGACCCAGATTCCGGCGACTCCCATGATCGCGCTGTCGGACGTTCCCGCCGGACTGGTCGTTGGTGGTGCGAGTCGCGCGCTGGCCGATGACGTCGCCGCGAAACTCTCGACGATCCAGGAGATTGCGGACGCCGTCGCCAAGTGCACGCGCTGCCCACTGTATGCCACAGCGAAGAATCCCGTCCCGGGCACGGGCAATCCGAATGCCGACTTCATGATCGTGGGGGAGGCACCGGGCGCAAACGAGGACGAGCAGGGCGTGCCGTTCGTGGGGCAGGCGGGGCAACTGCTGACGAAGATCATCGGAGCGATCAACTTGAGCCGTGACGATGTGTTCATTGCCAACGTCCTCAAGCACCGGCCTCCGGGAAACCGAAATCCTCTCCCGGAGGAAGTGCAGGCCTGTTCGCCCTACCTCGTTCGCCAGATCGAGCTTGTCCGTCCCAAGGTCATTCTCGCGCTTGGCACCTTTGCCGCCCAGACGCTGCTCGAGACGAAAAACACCATCGGCAAGCTGCGCGGCCAGATTCATCGCTATTATGGTGTCCCACTCATCGTGACCTACCATCCAGCCGCGCTCCTTCGGAACCCGGCCTGGAAACGCCCCACCTGGGAAGATGTCCAGCTCGCCCGTCGAATATTCGATCAGTAGCGCGCCCTCGGCGCGCGACCCATACCGCGATCGTCGTCCTCCTTATTCGGAAGACGCCGAGCAGGCGGTGCTTGCCGCGATGCTGATCGACCAGGACGCCGTGATGCGCGCCGTGGAGGTCGTGGACGACACGATGTTCTACGCCGAGCGTCATCGCCGGCTGTTCCGTGCGATGATCTCGATCACGGAGCGGGGCAGCGTCGTGGATCCGCTCACGCTGGCGGATGAGCTGGCGCGCAAGGCGGAACTCGAGAGCGCAGGAGGCAAGGATTACATCGGCTTCCTCGTGGACGCGGTGCCAACGGCAGCGAACGTCGAGTACCACGCGAAGATCGTGAAGGAGAAGGCGCTGCTGCGCCGGCTCATCGAGGTGTCCACCGAGATCGTCGGCGAAGCGTTCAGTGGCGCCCAGACGGCGGACCAACTCCTGGACTTTGCCGAACAGCGGATCTTCCAGGTCGCGCAGCAGCGGACGTCGGAAGGATTCTCCCGAATCAAGGAGCTGCTCTGGCCGACGATGGAGCGCATCGAGGCCATCCACGCCGGCGGCGAAGCGATCACCGGCGTCGCGAGCGGCTTCAACGACCTGGACGAGATGACGTCAGGCTTCCAGCCGTCGGATCTCATCATCATCGCGGCGCGACCGTCGATGGGAAAGACGGCGTTCGTGCTCAACATGGCGCAGCATGCGGCGATCGAGAAGGAGAAGAAGGTCGCGTTCTTCTCCCTCGAGATGAGCAAGGAATCGCTCGTGCAGCGCATGCTCACGAGCGAAGCGCGCATCGATGCGCAGAAGCTGCGAAAAGGCATGTTGCGCGACGACGACTTTCCGCGCCTTGCGCGTGCGGCCGGCATCCTGACCCACGCGCCAATCTGGATCGACGACACGGCCGGCATCACACTGCTCGAGATGCGGTCGAAGGCGCGGCGCCTCAAGGCGGACCAGGGGCTGGACATGATCGTCGTGGACTACCTCCAGCTGATGCAGGGTCCGGCCAATAGCGAGAGTCGCCAGCAGGAAGTGTCACAGATCTCGCGCGGGTTGAAGGCACTCGCCAAGGAACTCAGGGTGCCGGTGCTCGCGTTGTCGCAGCTCTCACGTGCTCCGGAACAGCGCGCTGGTGACAGCAAGCGTCCGCAGCTGTCCGACCTGCGCGAGTCGGGCGCCATCGAGCAGGACGCAGATCTCATCATGTTCATCTACCGTCCGGAAGTGTATGACGGTCCGGTGGACAAGGACGGCAACTCGCTGGAAGGACGCGCGGAGATCATCATCGGCAAGCAGCGCAACGGTCCGATCGGGTTCGTGAATCTGTTCTTCCACAAGAACTACACGCGCTTCGAGAGCTTCTCGCAGCGGGCTCCCGCGCCGGGTCCGTCTGGTGGTGGGCAGGAGGCGGGGCGCATTGGACCCGGTGGGCAGGAGCGACGAGTCGGCTAGTCCGGCGCGTGTCGACGCTCGTCGCCGTGGCGGCGTCAGAGTGGTACGCCCGGCAATGCGAAAGGAGTTCAGCGTCGTCGTGCACGCGCTAACTTTCGTGCGCATGCAACAGTCTCCGCATGAGCACTAAGACGAGGACGCTCTTCCGCTGCGCGGAATGCGGTGCCGACCACCCGAAATGGGCTGGCCGGTGCGACGTGTGCGGCGCGTGGAACTCGCTCGTCGAGGAGATGGCGGCAAAGGCGGCGCCCACGGGCGGCGCGAGCCGTCGCGCCGGCGGGGCACGCACCCTGGCCGAAGGGGGAAGCGTCGCGCTCACCCCAAAGCTGCGCGACGTGAGCGGATCCGAAGCGCGTCGCTGGAAGACGGGCATCGACGAGTTCGACTTCGTGCTCGGCGGCGGCATCGTGCCCGGGTCGATGATCCTCATCGGCGGCGAGCCCGGAATCGGCAAGTCCACCCTGCTGCTGCAAGTGGCCGCGAGGCTGCAGAGCGCGGGGCACGCCACGCTGTATGCGTCCGGCGAAGAGAGCGCGCTCCAGATCAAGTTGCGCGCGGACCGATTGAGCGAGGATGCCGGCGACGTCAGCATGTTGAGCGAGACCAACCTCGAGACGGTCCTTACCACCGCCGCGGCAGTCGCGCCGTCGGTGCTCATCGTCGATTCGATCCAGACCGTCTTCACCAATGACCTCGAGGGAGCGCCGGGCAATGTCGGCCAGGTGCGCGAATGCGCCGCCCGGCTCATGCGCTTCGCGAAGGAAAGCGGCACGGCGGTGTTCGTGGTTGGGCACGTGACGAAGGGCGGCGGCATCGCCGGGCCGAAGACACTCGAGCACATCGTGGACACGGTGCTGTACTTCGAGGGTGAGAACTCGGTGGATCATCGCGTGTTGCGCGCGACGAAGAACCGCTTCGGCAGCGTCGACGAGATCGGCGTGTTCCGCATGGCGCAGGACGGACTCATCCCCGTCGCCAACCCCTCCGAGCTGTTTCTCGGCGACCGTTCGATGCATTCGTCGGGCAGCGCGGTTACGGCACTGCTCGAGGGCACGCGACCCATCCTCATCGAGATCCAGGCGCTCGCGGCCAAGGCGGGCTTCGGCACGCCGCAGCGAGTGGCCACGGGCTATGATGGCCGGCGGCTCGCCCTCCTGCTCGCCGTGCTCGACAAGCGCGCCGGCCTTTCATTCGCGCAGCTGGATGTCTTCCTCAACGTCGTCGGCGGCGTGCGGCTTCAGGAGCCGGCTGGGGATCTCGCCGTTGCCGCGGCGCTCGCGTCGAGCGTGTATGATCGGGCACTCCCACATGAGGCGGTGTTCGTCGGCGAGGTGGGACTCGGAGGGGAGATTCGTCCCGTGTCGCAGGCGGAACGCCGATTGGCCGAAGCGGCGAACATGGGAATGACCACGGCGTACCTCGCCGAGCGTGCCGTGCCGAAGCGCGTGCCCAAGGGTCTGCGTGCGGTGGGCGTGCGGACCATCGGCGACCTGTTCGAGCGGGTGTTCGCGTGAGTGATCTCGAAGGTCAGGAGAGCAGGTCCCTCCCTTCGGTCGGAACGAGAAGGGACGTCGGCGTCGTCATCGTCGCCGGCGGGAGCGGATCGCGTATCGGCGGCGACGAGTTGAAGCAATTCCGGTGGGTGGCAGGCAAGCCGATGCTCTTGCACAGCGTGCAGACGTTCATGGCGCGGCCGGATGTGGGCATGGTGGTGTGCGTGCTTCCGCAGCGCTACGCAGGCGATCCGCCGCCCTGGCTGTTTCAATGTGATGTCGATCGCCTGCTGGTGTCCGTCGGCGGACGGACGCGCAGCGAGAGCGTGGCGAACGGGCTCGACGATCTCCCCGACGAGGCCGAGATCGTGCTGGTGCACGATGCAGCGCGTCCGCTGGTCGACATGGCAACGATCGATCGGGTGGTCGACACCGTGCGCGGCGGCACGAGCGCCATTGCCGCAGTGCCGGTGGTGGACACCATCAAGTCCGTGGACGAACACGGCGTCATCCAGTGCACCGTGGATCGCGATGGCCTGTGGCGCGCGCAGACGCCGCAGGGCTTTCCGCGCCGGCTCCTCGTGGATGCGCACCGGCGGGCGAGCGCTGAGCACATCGCGACATCCGACGATGCGGCACTGTTCGAATGGCTCGGGATTCCCGTCAAGGTCGTCCGTGGCAGTGAGCGCGCGATGAAGGTGACCGAGTCCAGTGACTTCGCCCGTGTCGAGTCCCTGTTCGGACTCGTTGAATGAGCGGCGCCCCACTCGCCATCCCGTTCTGGTCCGACGCAGAAGTGGCGGCGGCCATCCGAGCCGCACTTGCACAGATGGAGCTGCGCCGCGTACTCGCGTACCCGACAGAAACGGTGTACGGCTTTGGTGGCGCGATCGATCGCGACTCGGTGCAGGCGTTGGTGCAGTTGAAGGGCAGGCCGAAGGGAAAGCCGTTCCTGCTCCTCATCGCGGGCAGCGAGATGCTCGCCAAGCTCGACCTGCACTTGCCGAGCTTCGCGGCGAATCTCGCGGCAAAGTTCTGGCCCGGCCCGCTCACGCTGGTGTTGCCGGGTGGGGAGAAGCGCGTGCCAGAGGCGTTGCGAGGACCTGAAGGCGGGATCGCAGTGCGTTGGACGTCGCACAGTGCGCTGCAGCATCTCATCCGTGCGCACGGTGACGCCATGACCTCCACGAGCGCGAACCGTCCCGGGGTTCCGCCGGCCACTTCCACGCGCGAGATTCGAGAGCAGTGGGCACAGGAGATCGCGCGGGGAACGCTGCGCGTGCTCGACGGAGGGACACTCAATCCGTCGTCGCCCTCCACGGTCGTCGACTGTACGGGGCGCGCCCCACGTGTCATTCGGCCTGGCGCCATCGCCGCGACGCTCTTGAGGGAGACGGCGCCGGGCCTCATCGGAGATGCGTAGGTCATGAAGCTGCTCTTCGTCTGCACCGGCAATACCTGTCGAAGCCCGATGGCCGAGGCGCTCGCGCACAAGTACGCCATCGAGCGGGGACTCGTGGATATCGATGTCGCGAGCGCGGGCACCAGTGCGTGGGATGGCTCTGCCGCCTCCGATGGAGCACTGCTCGTCGGTCTGGAGCGACGACTCGACCTCAGCACGCATCGCTCCCAGCAGATTACGCGCGCCCTCGTCGAGGGAAGTGATCTCATCTTCACCATGGGCCCTCACCATCTCGAACGTGTGGAGGCAATGGGGGGAGGTGGAAAGGCGTTCATGCTCACTGCCTATCCGGCGCGTGGCTCGTCGGGACGGGCCATCAGTGACCCGATGGGCGGTGAGCTCGACGTCTATCGCGCAAGTGCCGACGAACTCGACGCCGAAATTCGCCGGGTGTTGGATCGTATTGTCTCTGAGCGGGTGCCTGGCGAGCCGTGATGGACGCGCCACCGCGGCTCGTCCTCCTTGGCCATCCCGTCTCGCATAGCCTGTCGCCCCGCTTCCAGAACGCCGCGCTTCGTTCGGCGAACATCCCGATCGTCTACGAGACCCTCGACGTCGCTCCCGATGCGCTCGACCAGGCCTTGGCCGTGCTTGCCGCCGAGCGTGCCGCAGGCAACGTCACGATTCCGCTCAAGGAGCTCGTCGCAGCGCGATGCGCACGACTGTCGCCACTCGCGGCACGTGTGGGAGCCGTGAACGTGTACTGGCACGAGGACGGTGCACTCGTCGGCGACAACAGCGACGTCGGTGGCGCCGAGGCGACGATGCGGGCATTGCTCATGGACAGACCGCGCGGACGGATGGCGCTCATCGGTGCAGGAGGGAGTGCCGCAGCGGTCCTGTGTGCGGCAGAACGATGCGGCTTCGGCGAGGTCCGCGTGTACAATCGGCGCATGGACAGAGCCACGCAGGTTGCAGAGCGCGTC
>JBBQDT010000118.1:0-13089 GCA_038319955.1 Gemmatimonadales bacterium
TCGCTCGACGCGATCGACGCTGTGGGCCGGGCCGCGGCGATGGCGTTCGTCGCGGGTATCATCGGAGACGCCACTGCGGCCGCAGAGGCCGTGGACCTCCTCGGTGAGGCTGACGAGTCGCTCCTCCGTCGCGCGGGGCGACGCGGGCTGGCCGATGGGGCGCTGGCGTCGAAGGCCGGCGACCTCGTTGCCATCGCGCGCGCAGGCTGCCGCCGCCTCGGATCCCACATTGTATCCGAGGCGACACTCGCCCTGCTCGACGACTCGCTCGTGGATGCGCATGTCGCCTGAGCGGCGTTGCAGCACCACTGCCGAAGTCAGTCGCACGGCCGTACGTTTTCAGCACGACTCCCTCCCGCCCGGGTCCTGGCCCACGGCGGGATTTCCGTCTCCCGCTCCCCGAGTCTCGATGCGGCGCCTCACCCTTGCCCTCGCCAGCGGAATGCTGCTCGCGTCGGCTCCGCCGTCCGCGCTTCACGCGCAGGACGCCGGACGTATTCAGCTCGACACGTTCGCGCTCGGCAATGGATTGCGCGTCGTGCTCGCGCCCGATCATTCCACACAGGTCGTCGCGGTGAACGTGTGGTACAACGTCGGCTCGCGAAACGAGCAGGCTGGCCGCACCGGCTTCGCCCACCTGTTCGAGCACATGATGTTCCAGGGCTCGGCCAACGTGCCGAAGGGCGGGCACATGGCGATGGTCGAGCAGGCCGGCGGCCAGATGAACGGAAGTACCGCAGACGATCGCACGAACTACTGGGAAGTGCTTCCGTCCAATCGGTACAACATGGGGCTCTGGCTCGAGGCGGACCGCATGCGGTCGCTCGCCATCACCCAGGCGAATTTCGAGAACCAGCGCGAGACCGTGAAGGAGGAGCGTCGTCTGCGCATCGACAACCAGCCGTATACGGGCGCCTTCCTCAAGGGGGTCACCGCGCCCTTCGATCCCCAGACGTGCTTCGCGTATGGCCATGAGCTCATCGGCTCGATGACCGACCTCAACGCGGCGAAAACCGAAGACGTGAAGGCGTTCTTCGATCTCTATTACGCGCCGAACAACGCGACGCTCACGCTCGTCGGCGACTTCGAACCCGCGGAAGCCAGGAAGCTCATCGAGCAATATTTCGGCAGCATCCCTCGCGCGAAGGACGCGCCGCCCGTCACCTGCGACGCGAAATTCAATGCCGGCGAGAAGCGCGAGACCGTCACCGACGACAAGGCGACGCTCCCTGCCCTGCTGCGGATCTACCTGGTGCCCGAGTACAAGAACCAGGATCACGCCGCGCTCGAGCTGCTGGCGACCATCCTTGGCTCTGGGGAGAGCTCGCGGATGAACCGCGCAATCGCGCGCGAGGCCAAGGCGGCTCTCGCCACACAGGTCGGTCTCGACGTCACCGGCCCGCATCGCGGGCCCAGCACGTTCGCCGCGCTCGCCATCGCGAATCAGGGGGTGACGACGGATTCCCTCGACAAGCTCATTTCCATCGAGATTGCCAAGGTCGTCTCCGATGGCGTCACGGACGAGGAGCTCACCAAGGCGAAGAACAGTCGTCGCGCCGGCGCGATCTTCGGGCGCCAGCAGGCCCTCAACACCGCCGAGGCGATCCAGAGCGCCAACATGTTCCTCGGCAGTGCCGAGGCGATCAACACGGACCTCGATCGCTACATGAAGGTGACGAAGAGCGACATCAAGCGGGTGGCGCAGCAGTACCTGCGCCCCGACAACTCCACCGTCATCCTGATCAAGCCCCCCGAGGGGCCCCGCCCATGAGCCACCTGACTCGCCTCTCCATCGCCGGATCGCTCCTCCTGCTCGCCGGCATCAGTGCCGGTGCGCAAGCACCGACGAAAGCGCCAGCGCCCGGTCCCGTGAAGCCCGCCGCAATTCCGGCATTCCAGGAGGCCACGCTGCCCAACGGCCTGCGCATCATGCTCGTCGAGAGCAAGCGTCAGCCGGTGGTATCGCTCGCGCTCATGCTTCCCGCTGGCGATGCATACGACGTCGCGGGTAAGGAAGGTCTCGCCACTCTGGCCGCCAGCGTCATCACCAAGGGCGCCGGCTCGCGCACGGCCGACCAGGTGTCCTCAGCCATCGAGGGTGTGGGTGGCTCGATCAGCGCCAGCTCGAACGAGGATTTCCTGACCGTACACGCCGACGTGCTCGCCGAGAACGCGCCGCTCGCGTTCGAGCTCGTCTCCGATGCGGTCGCGCGGCCGTCGTTCCTCGTGAAAGAAGTGGAGCTCGGGCGCACGCAGCTGCAGTCGGCGTTGCAACTCGAACAATCGCAGCCGACCTCTCTCGCACAGCGCTTCTTCGCTGCGCATCTGTACGGCGCCCATCCGTACGGCAAGCATCCCACGACGACGTCGGTGAGCGCACTCACCGTCAATGACCTTCGCAACTTTCAGAAGACGCTGCTCGTGCCGAAGGGTGCACTGCTCGTCGTCGCCGGTGACATCAGCCTCGCGCACGCACGCGACCTTGTCCAGAAAAGCTTCGGCAGCTGGAACGGCAGCGCTGTCACCCAGGCAAAGCGCCCGGCACTGCCAACGCGCGCGCGCACGGAGATCCTTCTCGTCCATCGTCCGGGCTCCGTGCAGAGCAACATCATCGTGGGCAACCTGACCTACACGCCCGCCGACCCCAGCTACTACGCACTCACCGTGGGGAGCCGCATGCTCGGCGGCGGTGCCGACGGCCGTCTGTTCAAGTCGCTGCGAGAGCAGAAGAGCTGGACCTACGGCGCCTATTCACAGCTCACGCGCAATCGTGACATCGGCACGTTCGCGGCGACCGCCGAAGTCCGGAATGCCGTGACCGACTCGGCGCTGGTCGAGCTGTTGAGGATCGAGCGGGACCTTGGCACGACGCCGGCGACACTCGTGGAGCTCGACGCGGCGAAGGGTGGGCTCGTCGGCAGCCTGCCGCTGCAGCTCGAGACGGCGCGAGGTATTGCCGAGCAGGTCGGCCGGTACACCATGCTGGGGCTGCCCACGGATTTCATCCGCACGTTGCGTCCGCGCCTCGCTGCCGTGTCGGCGGCCCAGGTGCGCGCAGCAGCCAACCGGTTCATGCGGCCTGACCGGTCGCTCATCGTCGTCGTCGGCGACGGCGCGCAGATCTACGACAAGCTCGCGAAGATCGCCCCCACGCGCATCGTGAACGCGCAAGGCGATGCCATGCTGCCCTCCGACCTCGTGCAGCGCGTGACGGCATTGCCCGTGGATGTCAGCAGGCTCGCCGAGCGCGCGGATAGCTTCACAGTGCTCGTACAGGGCAACGCGATGGGCCACCAGACGACCTCGCTGACGAAGACCGGCAACGGCTACACCTATCGCAACGCGATGGTCATCGGGCCGATCCTCCAGCAGTCGTTCGAATCCACCTTCGGCAGCGATCTGGCCCCACGCACCGTGAAGGCGGAGGGCAAGGTGCAGGGACAGGATCTCAAGGTCGACCTCGTGTATGCGAACGGCCGCGTGAAGGGTTCCGCCACCACTCCCTCGCCTACCGGTCCGAAGACGGTGAACGTCGATACGACCGTGGCACCCGGCGTGCTCGACGACAGCTTCGTCAGCGCGCTCGTGCCGGGCCTCAAGTGGGCGCCGAGCGCGAAGTTCACGATCAGTGCATTCGGCGTGTCGACGAGCACGGTGAAGCAGCTCACCATGACCGTCGCTGGAACCGAATCGATCACCGTGCCGGCAGGGACGTTCTCGGCCTATCGCGTGGACATGACCGGTGGAGAGCAGCCCATCACGTTTTACGTCTCCACGGCGGAGCCACATCGCGTCGTGAAGATGGTGTTCACGGGCGCGCCTGTGGAGTTCGTGCTCGTCAAGTAGCATGCGCGTCATCACCGAGGCGGACGTGCCCGGCCTCCTGCCCATGCACGAGTGCATGGATGTCATGGCAGGCGCGCTGGCCACACTCGCCAGCGGCAAGGCCATCCTGCCGCTGCGACCGCTCATGCGCATTCCGCAGAAGGCCGGCATCCTCGGCATGATGCCGGCGTACATGGAGACACCAGACGCGCTCGGTGTGAAGGTTATCACCGTGTTCAACGGCAACCATGGCACGGAGTACGATTCGCATCAGGGCGTGGTGCTGCTGTTCGAGCCGGATCATGGCTCCATCGTCGCCGTGATCGACGCGAGTTCCGTCACTGCGATTCGCACTGCGGCAGTCTCCGGCGTGGCGACGAGGCTTCTCGCCCGTACTGATGCGCACGACCTCTGCATCATCGGCTCCGGCGTGCAGGCGCGCACACATCTCGAGGCGATGCTCGTGGCTCGGCCACTCACACGTGTGCGGGTGTGGAGCAGAAACGCCGACAGCGCGCGTATGTTCGCGCAGGCCGCATCGCTGAAGCACGGCGTTGCCGTGGAAGCCATGCCGTCCGCGGAGAAGGCGGCCGACGGTGCCGATATCATCTGCACCACCACATCCTCGCGCGAGCCAGTGCTCCGGGGCGAGTGGATCGCGGCTGGTGCACACATCAATGCCGTTGGATCGAGCACACCGACCGCGCGTGAGCTGGACAGTGCCACAGTCGCTCGGTCGCTTCTCTATGTCGACCGGCGCGAGTCGGCGATGAACGAGGCGGGCGACTTCCTCATCCCGAAGTCGGAGGGCGTCATCGACGACGCACACATCCGCGCCGAGTTGGGCGAGCTGCTTCTCGGGATGCACACCGGTCGCGCGACGCGTGAAGACGTGACGCTGTTCAAGTCGCTCGGTCTTGCGGTGGAGGACGTCGCAGCGGCGCACCACATTCTTGCGCGGGCCGTGGAGCGCGATATCGGTACGTCAGTGGAGATGGGCGGAAAGCGCAACGCGTCGTGACCGTTTGACCGGACGATCGCTGGCGGGGCTACCACCTCGAGCGATACGCCGGCGGAACGCGCGTCGTCCGCGAAGGCTACTGACAACGACCCGTGCGGTTTCGTCCACGTTCACCCACGTACGCCGAATCCGGAGCCTGCTCTGCTCGATCTTCCACTTGCCTCTTGTGCACAGTCGGCCTATGGTTGTGACGCGCGCCGCAGCGTACCGTCGTCCGTCGATGAAATTTCTCGGGCCATGTCCAGAAATTCGTGCTGCGTTGCAAGGATCGCAGTGGCCAGTCGCGACTCGTCGCTCGTCGAGCTGGTCGAGCGGACGCTTGCCGATTCGGAGACTGAAGTCAGCCTCCTTGCGTGCGACGATGGCCAGCGTCTGGCCGATGTCGCCATGTCGCAGCCTGACGTCGTGCTGCTCGATCGCGCCACTCTTGTCGGGATCGGACGCCGCATGCGACTCGTTCGTCGTCGATGGCCGACCACACCCATCGTCGTGCTCGGTGCGCGCGACGACCGCGATTGCGCGGCCCTGCTCGACGAAGGCGCGGACGACGTCTGCGTCGCCGGCTCGTCACTGCTGCCGTCGCGGTTGCACGCCATGGCGCGTCGCGCGCGAACGCTGAATGCCGAGCGGCGCATCGCCGTTGGTGACGTCGTGCTGGATCGAGAGCATCGCCGCGTGTGGTGTGCCGGCGACGAAGTGCGCCTCTCGCCACGCGAATACGATGTGCTCAACTGCCTCGTGCACTATGCGCCGCGCGTCGTCGGCCGGCAGACACTCACGGACTTCGTGTGGGGCGTGACGACGGCGCCGCGACCGAACACGGTGGAGGTCTACGTCGGCTATCTGCGGCGAAAGCTTGCGCACAGCCGGGAGGTCGCCATCGAAACCGTGCGTCGCGCGGGTTACCTTCTCGCGCAACCCTAGGGAAACTCTGCAAAAGTAGCTCTTGCGCGTAAGCACGTCGTGGCGAGTATTGCCGCTCCGAGCGACCTACTCGGGAGATGGATATGGGGGAGCAGCGGACATTCGCCAGCGCGGCGTGGGCAACCAAGAAGCGGGTCACGAAGCGGGAGCAGTTCCTCACGGAGATGAATGCCGTGATCCCGTGGGCGCAACTGCAGGCGCTGATCGTCCCGCACTATCCGAAACCTGGACGCGGTCGTCCGCCGATGCCCTTGGACCGGATGCTGCGCATCTATTTCCTGCAGCAGTGGTTCAATCTGTCGGACCCGGCCGCGGAAGATGCGATCTACGATAGCGAGGCGATGCGCCACTTCGTCGGCGTCGAGGTGGGCGACGATGCGTTTCCGGACGAGTCGACGATTCTCCGCTTCCGGCATCTGCTCGAGCGCCACCAACTCACGGAGGCGATGTTCGAGGCTGTGCGCGGACTCCTCGATGCGAAAGGCCTACTGATGCGGCGCGGGACGATTGTGGATGCGACGATTCTGAGTGCGCCGAGCTCCACGAAGAATGCGACGCAGAAACGCGATCCTGAGATGAAACAGACCCGCAAAGGCAACACGTGGTACTTCGGCATGAAAGTGCACGTGGGTACGGATCTCCGGGGGATCGTGCACTCCATCACGACGACGGATGCCGCCGCGGCGGAGATCCAGCAGCTGCCCGAGTTGCTGCACGGGGCGGAAGAAGCGCTCTATGGTGACCGCGCGTATTGGTCGGAGTCCGACCGTGCGGAAGCGGAAGCGCACGGCGTGCAGTACCGGGTCAATCGGCGTGGCACGCGGAGCCATCCGGTGTCGGACCGGTGGCGCACGATCAATCGGGCTCGCTCACGGGTCCGCGCGTTTTGCGAGCATCCGTTCCTGGTGGTGAAGCGCCAGTGGGGGTTCGAGAAGGTGCGGTACCGCGGGCTCGCGAAGAACACGGTGCGCGTGTTCGCCGCGTTTGCGCTGGCCAACCTGTATCGCCTCCGCTTCGAACTCGGGGCAAGAGGGGCGACGTGTCTCTAAGAACGACGCCACCGGGCGCTGGCAGCGCCGCCGGCCCTCGCACAGGAGAGGTCAGGGGCACGTTTCGTCGTCGACCGGCGGCGTAAAGTCACTCGCCCGACTCCAATGCGAGCAGCTCGATCACCAAAGACTACTTGTTCAGACCTTCCCTAGTGGCCTTCAGAACTCCACCTAACCGCCGAGCATGCGTCCCATCACGACATTCACGCTAGGCATGCTCATGGCATGTTCGGGTGAGCCGAAGACGTCCGCCGCCGCAACGATTCACGGACCGCTCGCCCCGCTCATGACGCAGCACGGTTCCGCTACGTGTGGCAAGTCGGCCCGCACGTACGATGCTCCCTTCTGGCGGCCGCCGTATCAGACGTGCAATGCGGTGAACGGCGACTCGACGGAGAATGCCGAGATCGATTCGGATAGTGTCGTCGTGGAGTTGTCGAGCACGTGGAAGGTGGCGCCGGCCGACAAGGGCACCGCGTTCTCGCAGGCTGAGGGCGAGTTGATGACGCGTTTCGGGAGTCCGCAACGGTGCAGCCCCACCAGCGTGGCGTGGCACCAGGGCGACACGCTGAACATCGTGCTGCAGATTGCGCCGGTGTCGCAGGTGGGTACGGAGTTCGACGAAGGACCGTATCGGTTGACGCGCGTAGCGCGGCTGGGAGCGCTCGATCCCTCGGTCGGCGGATGCTAGCGACTTGCAGTGCGGGGGCCGACGTTGACGACTCTTTGCCGCCTTCCCCCGATCGGCCCCGTCAGTGCGTCGGTGCCAGGTCGAGCGCGCCTGGCTTGTCGAAGGCGATGGCTTCCGGGATGAGCGCCAGCGCGACCACGAGGCCGGCGAGCAGGTCGCGGCGCACGTTGCAGAACCAGTCCTGCTGCCAGGTACTGCGGGTGGGGCGGGAGGCGCCGAACCGCACGTCTTCTGTTGCGGTCTGTACGTCCCGTGGTTCGTTGTGGTCGGATTGAGCAGCCCCCAAGGGGGCGGACTTTTTTAATGAGAGGCGGCGCCGCTGCGGTTCGTAGCCGCCTGCGCCACCACGGCGAAAAGCCATAACACAAAAAGCTCGGCCGCACCGTGACTCACGATGCGGCCGAGACATAGGACAATGGGCCTGAGAGGAGTTGAACCTCTGACCTCACGCTTATCAGGCGTGCGCTCTAACCAACTGAGCTACAGGCCCCATTCCGGTAGAGCATCGGAATTTATCTACGCATACTGCTCTGGTCAATCGCTTTAGTGGTCCGCATTCCGCTTGACCGCAATCACCACGGCCGAGCGTGCAGCATCCGCGAGATCACCGATGCCTCCACCGCGGACGAGAATAACGGCCCCTGCCCGTGCGTGCAGCCGATCTCCTGGAGCGTCGTCAGGTGACCCGCCGCCGCGATGCCCTCGGCCACCACGTCCAGCCCGAATTCGCGTGATAAGCCCACCACGGATCGCACCAGGCGTAGCGCTCGCTCATCGCGGTCCATCCGGTTCACCAACTCGTGATCGATCTTCACGCCATCCAGCGGCAGTCGCTGAAGGAAGCCGAGCGGTGAGTTTCCCTTCCCGAAGTCGTCCATGTGGATCACTGCTCCCACGCCGCGCAGCGATGTCATCACGCCATAGGCGCGCGCGAGATCGCGCTCCACGACTCGCTCGTTGACCTCGAGGACGAGCGCACGCGGCGGAAGCGAATTGCCCTGGATCGCCTCGGTCACGTCGTTGAGAAATCCGGTGGCGTTGAACTGCCGCGCCGAAAGGTTCACGGCGATGCGCAACGGACCTCCAAGCGGCACTGCGCGGTTCCACTCGACGACCTGACGGCACGCCTCGCGCAACACCCAACGACCGAGCTCAGAGACGATGTCCATCTCCTCCGCGATGCCCAGGAACTCCGATGGTGCAAGCAGTCCGCGCGCCGGATGGCGCCACCGCACGAGTGCCTCCACGCCCTCGATCTGGCCCGTGGCGAGACGCACGATCGGCATGTAGTGGAGGACCAGCTCGTCCTGCACCAGGGCGTCCCGGAGTTCGTCCTGCAGCCGGCGCTTGGCGCGGGCCTCGGCGGCAATCGTCCAGTCGAAGATCACGGGCCGCGGCAGGATGTCCGTGCGCGTCGCACGCTTGGCGCGCGCCATGGCGAGGTCCGCGCCCCGGAGCATGTGCTCGGCGAGTTCCGCAGACGTCGTGCTCAGCGAGATGCCGACGCTGACGCTCAGGACAATCTCCTCCTTGCCCACGACCGTGGGCTTCGAGAGCACGTCGCGAAAGCGTTGCGCCATGTGCTCCGCCATGTCGGCCCCTTCGATGCGCTCGATCAACACGGCAAACTCGTCGCCACCCAATCGTGCGACGCATGCGCTCGCGCCGGCGGCCTGACGCAGCCGCTTGCCGATCGACGCGAGCAGCTGATCCCCGACCTGATGACCGAACCGGTCGTTGACCGTGCGGAAGTTGTTGATGTCGAGGAAGAAGACGGCGATGATCTCGTCGTCGGGCACGTGCAGCGTGTTCGGCGCGTCACCGTTGCCGGAGCGATGCGTCATGGTCGGCCGCTCGAGCGCGAATCGCAGGCGATCCAGCAGGATCGCGCGGTTCGCGAGGCCGGTGAGGACGTCGTGGTTGCTGTAGAATCCCATGCGACGCTCGTTCGCCTCGTGTTCCGCGAGCGAGTGGCGCAGCTCCCAGTCCGACGCGGCTGCCGAGGCGAATTGTTCGAGAATCGGCTGGTCGTCGGCGCTCCACTTTGTCGGCTCCGGGTCGGCCGCGCAGAGCACGCCGATCAGGTCACCTGTAGTACCACGAATCGGGACGCCGAGGAGAGAGCGGATACCGAGCTCGCGGGCGGCGAACTCTTCTGGCGGGCCGTTCGAGTCGCCGGTGTCGAGGAGCGTGACGGGACCCTCGCCGATGCGCTCCCCGATGCCCGAGCGCCAGAGTGCCCCTGCGTCATGCGAGAGCCACTGCGGGATCCCGACTCCGGCGGCGAAGGAGCGACGGTCATTGCCACTGAAGATGATGAACGCGAACGGCGCGCGAACAGCGGCCATCGCGAGCGAGACCAGTCGTTCCATCGCGGCAGCGAGTGGACCGTGGACGGGAAGGGATGTGCCCCCATCGGCGGGAACGGGTGCGTCTTGCCGAGCCGAACCTTGGGAGACGGGTGGGTGGGAGGTCATCGTGGTGAACGACTGCCGTGCGGGTGGAATTGTAACTGGCTTTCGGGGGGCGGGCCGTGAGTGGCGAGGGGAGCGTCGGATAAATAAAAGAGGCCCGACTTGAAGGGCGGGGCGCTTGACGTGGAATACCAATTGAGTGTGAGAGTAGCTGCGGCACCATCACTAGCGGTTCCAGCTTCATGCCGTCTGGGACCAGCTCCAACGCGCCGAATCGGGCACCGCGAATCCGAGGCTGTTTCGTATTCGCCGGGCGCATCCGCGGGGCTCGGCGTGGATGGAGCGCGAGTGACCAATTCCGACGCCCTGATCGCTCGCGGATATACAACGCCCCGCTGCAGCAGAGGGCTACAGCGGGGCTTCAGCACGAGTGAGCTCGTGGAGCGTTTGATCCTATGAACTACCCTCGTTAGCGGCGGCGGCTGCGCCACCACGCGCCAGCACCGATCGCTCCGATCCCGGTGGCGAGTAGCACGAGGGACGCCGGCTCCGGCGACACCGTTACCGGGACGCCTGCGTACGCTGGAACTGCAGCCACGCACAGTAGTGCGATTGCCTGCGCAACACGCTTCATGTCAATGCCTCCGCCGCGAAATGAACGAACGCGTCCCGGGTCCGGAGAGGAGACGGGACACTGCGCTCGACAGCAAGCTCCAAGCCGAAGTTACAAACGGAGCAAGCGTTTGCAAATCAATCACTTGACGCAGGGTGAAGGCGCATTGGCGCCGAGCAATGTGGTGCGAGCGCCGCGAATATCGTGGGTCGATCGCAACAAAAGGAAACCATGAATCGGTTGACGACAGTACGATCACGGTCGAGACAACACCGGGTTGCGATCGAAAAAGCCGACCGGCACCAATCGAAAGCCAGCGTCCTGAACGGGCATCACCGGCCAGTCTTCCGGTCGAGGATTGTGGGTGATACCGAGGGTGTACCAGAGGACGACGTCACCACCGACGAGTGAGCGGTTGGCGGAAGTCCAGCGCACGAGCCCGCTGCCGCCTGGCGATTGATTCGGGTAGTCACCCGCAGCATACCGCTCGGAGTCTGCATATGGAGTCGCCCACAGATGCCAATCGAGAAAGCCTGCGCGTTGCCGCAACGAGCTCCCCTCAACCGCGAAGGGATCCGCATTGGCGCCGGGGACGAGCTCATAGCCGGTAGGGCCGCCGAGTGCGCCGCGTACGGTGGGATTGACCACACGCCATCGTCGGCCCGAATGCGAGTCGAGCTGGCGACGTGCTTGTTGCTCCGTGACGAGCCGCCGGGATTCCATCGCGAAGCCCCCACCGTGCGCATTCGCGTCACCGGAACCCAGGGCATGCGTCTCGATCTCGTTCACCTGATTTGGTGCGGCGCCGTCCACGTCGAGATCGAGCCGATAATTGAAGAAGTGCTGATGGTGAACGGCCGCCACTCCAGGTGCCACGAGTGAGGCAAGCGAGTCTGCATGTCCCGGCGCAACTCCCTTGGGCGTCATGATGCCGGTGAGCAGGACGCGATGCTCGAGCGTGCCGTCTTCATGAAAGATCCATTCGAAACCATAGTCGTAGTTGCCCAACCGGCTCACCGAGAACACGACGAGCTCGCGCGCGCGACGCGCGACGTCGCCGTGCTTCCACGCCAACCCGCCATCGCGCTCGAAGAGGGCGACTGCACGGGCGCGGCGACGTGGTGTTCCTGACGCGTCGGCGATCGTCGCGTCGAGCAGTGCGGCGTTCGTGGGACAGTCGACTCCCGGCGCAAGCGTGGCGACGCCGTTGCCCATGCCGAGCTCGCCCACGTCGAAGGAGTTCCGGAAGTACCAGCCTGATCCCGGATCGCCGTATGGTACGACCATCTCCGAGAGCGACGCGCGATACAGCAGGCTGCGCACGCGAGTACCATCGTCGAAGCCCACTGCATAGAGCACCAGTCCTTCGCGCGGACGCAGTGCGACGTGAAACCTCCATCGCCGCCATTGTACTGCGTGATCATCAACGCGCGGGGCTGAGCCGGCCCATGTCGCGCTCGACCAGGACGTCGGTGCTTGCTCTGGTGTGACGGGAGGCGCAAGAGGACGCCAAGCATCGCGCTCGCTCGCGGCATCCGGCACGGGGACATCGCCTTGGTCATCCAGACGAACCACGCGGTGCGCGCTGAGATCCACCACCGCAGTCAGGCCTTCCACCGGGCGCGCCATCTCGTTCTCGTGCGCTGCGCGGACGTACGTGACGGCGCGGACAAGCCGCTGGTGGGCGACCTCCTCACCGCCGAAATGTCCCGCGCTCCACGCGAACGCGACGGCGGACCGGGTGTCGATGCCTCGTCGGGCCAGAGCAGCGCGCCAGCTCTGGTCCGCGTGGACGATCGAATCGGTGAGCGCGGCGTCCACACCGTCGAGCGCCGCCTGCACGAGCGGCACGAGCCGCCAGCTTCGCAGGCGCTCCGTGCTCAGGTCCACGACCGCCTCGCCCGTTGCGTTGTGATTCGCGTCATAGATGACCGCGAACGCAGCACGCGAGTTGGCGCGTCCGCCCAACACGTCCGCTTTCGGCGGCTCACTCAGATCGAGCAGCGTCAGGCGGCCGCCGGCCGAGAGGAGACCGTTTGCGCGCAGTACAGCCTGTGCGATGCGCATCTCATCAGCATCCAACGGATCCAGTGGATGCTTCGGCGCAGGAGCCTGCCGGCACGATATGCCGAACAGGAGTGCGAACGGGAGACGAACCATCGCGTCGCGGAGCTGGCGGAGGCGCAACGAGCCACGAGTGCGAGTGGAGAACGCCGACGCTATCGCGATAGCACCTGGCTCGCTTCGGCATTCGGCGACAGATAATGATACGGGAAGGCTCCATCGTCGTCGAGAGCGCACGGACGTGTAGTGCCCATTCCGCGGGGTTGTATCGGCCTCGGGAGGATCGGCCTTCCGGAACGACACAGTGCCCCGTGCGTCGAGACGCACGGGGCACCGTTATGGAAGGCAATCGAGTGTGTGTGTTGTGGATAGCGCGACTACGAGATGCTTTCCCTCACCGAGGTGAGTTACTCGCGATCCGTTAAGGAGGTGATCCAGCCGCAGGTTCCCCTACGGCTACCTTGTTACGACTTCGCCCCAGTCACTGC
>JBBQDT010000119.1:0-13068 GCA_038319955.1 Gemmatimonadales bacterium
AGAAGTTGCGCGTCGGCTTGATGACCCCGCGATAGCTGTCGACGATGTAGGTGATGGTGTGGAACGTGTAGAACGAGATGCCGATCGGCAGCACGATGTCGAGATGCGGCACGTGCACGTCCACTCCGGCAAGGTGCAGAATGCTTCGTGTCGTCTGGAGGCCGAAGTTGGCATACTTGAAGTAGCCCAGCAGCGCGAGGTCGACGACGATGGGGGCGACCATGCACAGCTTTCTCCGCCGGGTATCCTGCCAGCGCAGGAATCCAAGTCCCGCCGTGTAGCTCACGAGCGTGGAGAAGGCCATCAGGAGGCAAAAGCGCCAGTCCCAATAGCCGTAGAACACATAGCCCGTGATCGTCAGCCAGACATACCGGAGCGTGATGTTCGGCAGCGCCCAGAAGACCGCATATGCGATCGGCAGGAACACAAAAATGAAGATGGCGCTGTTGAAGAGCATCGCTGAGGCGCGGCGTGAAGACCGAGATCCAAGGCAAAAAACAGGTGGTGCCTCGAGATCCGCACGTGATCCGTTGCTGGACCTCGCGCATGACCTCGATGGCACCACCTACCCAAAGACTATGAGGTGCGGCGTGAAAGGGCCAGCTACCCCAGAGTTCAAACCGCGCAGTATCGGTCGAACGCGCCCGTCAGGTCCTTCGAAATGTCGTCAGCAGATCGACCCTCGATCTGGAAGCGCTCGAGCATGAACGCGAGCTTCCCGTCCTTCAGCAGCGCGATGGAAGGCGAGCTTGGCGGATATCCGGTGATGTAGCTCCGAGCCCGCGCCGTGGCCTCCACATCCTGACCGGCGAACACGGTGGTCAGCTGATCCGGCTTCGCTGCATTCTGCAGCGCCGACGCCACCGCAGGCCGCGCATTGCGGGCGGCGCACCCGCACATCGAGTTGACCACCAGCAGCGTAGTGCCCTTCGTCTCCTTCAACTTCGCGTCGACCTCCTCGGCCGTTCGCATCTCCTCCACGCCAAGGCGCGTGAGCTCCTGGCGCATGGGGGTGATGAATCGCTCGTCGTACATCGGTTCTGCCTCTGTGTCTGTAGAAATGATGAGCTGCCCGAGGGGCCGCTACTCCCGCACCAGCGCCAGGATGGCCGCCTGGGGAACCACCAGATATCGCTCGCTCTCGAACGTGATTTCGACCGATGCCTTGCGGAAGAAAAGCACGTAGTCGCCGCGCCTGGCCTGCATCGGCACGAAACGCGTCTCGCGTGCCGGCTCCTTCCACGGCTCTTCCCCCGACGCCGCGTCGAAGCTCGGCATCGGCTGGCCGGGCCCCGTCTCCATGATCGTGCCGCCCTGAACCGCCTGACTATCCACGGCCGTCGAAGGCAGGTACAGCCCTACATGTGTCCGTTCCTCACCCTCGTCCACCTTGACCAGTACACGGTCACCGACGACGATGAGTTCCTTGTCGTTGCGAATCATGCCGGAATATATCTGCCAGAAGCCGGAAGGTGCCCGGATCGGTCACGGAAATGGCATGTGTTGACGGGTTGGCAGGTTGCCTCGTCTATATTCACATCAGACTTCCAGTGATCGAGCGGCGGCGCGGGCCCGAGGATGTGGACCGCGTGCGCCATCGGCGTTACCCAACCCCCAGATGAAAGAGCAAGTTCTCGCCCGCATCGCCGACCGCAGCGCCACGGTAGGAGTCATTGGCCTGGGCTATGTCGGCCTGCCGCTGGCCGTCGAGTTCGCCCGCGCCGGCTTCAAGGTCGTCGGCTTCGACGTCAGTGAGCGCGTGTGCGACCTCCTTAACTCCGGCACGTCGCACATTCAGGACGTGCCGAGCGCCGAGGTCAACGAGTTCGTGAAGAGCGGCCATTTCCGTGCGACCACCGTCGCGGCGGACCTCGCCAACTGCGACGCCCTCTCCATTGCCGTCCCCACGCCGCTGGGCAAGACGCACGACCCCGACATGAGCTACGTCCAGGCCGCATCGCAGACCGTGGCCGAAGTGGCGCATCCTGGGCTGCTCGTCGTGCTCGAAAGCACCACGTATCCGGGCACCACGCGCGAAGTGGTGATGCCACTGCTCACCGCGGCCGGCTACACCGTGGGCGAGGACATCTTCATCGCATTCAGCCCCGAGCGCGTGGACCCGGGCAACCCGGTCTACAACACGCGCAATACGCCCAAGGTCGTCGGCGGCATCACGCCCGCCTGCACCGAGCTCGCCACCGCGCTCTACCAGTCGTGCATCGAGACGATCGTCCCGGTGAGCTCCACGGAGACGGCGGAGCTGGTCAAGTTGCTCGAGAACACCTTCCGCTCGGTCAACATCGCGATGGCGAACGAGATGGCCATCGTCTGCGACAAGCTTGGCGTCAACGTGTGGGAAGTCATCGATGCCGCCGCGACGAAGCCGTTCGGCTTCATGAAGTTCACGCCGGGCCCCGGCATCGGCGGCCACTGCATTCCGCTCGATCCGCACTACCTCGCGTGGAAGATGCGGTCGCTGAACTACAAGACGCGGTTCATCGAGCTCGCCGGCGAGGTGAACACCGCGATGCCGCAGTTCGTGGTGGACAAGGTGGCGCAGGCGCTCAACGCCGCGCGGAAGCCGGTGAACGGCAGCGAAGTCCTCATCCTCGGCGTCGCCTACAAGCGCGACATCAACGACGTGCGCGAGAGTCCGGCGCTCGACGTCATCAAGCTGCTCGAGGCACAGGGTGCGACGGTCACGTATCACGATCCGTACGTCCCCACCGTGCGCGACGATGACGGCCACGGCGACACCACCGGCACGCCGCGCATTCGTCACAGCGTCGACCTCACGCCCGCCACGCTCTCTGCGGCGGACGTCGTGGTCATCGTCACGGACCACAAGTCGATCGACTATCAGCAGCTCGTCGATCACACCGACCTGATCGTTGATTCGCGGAACGCGACGGCGAAGACGAAGCCCAGCCGTGCGCGCATCGTCGCCCTGTCCGGCATGGGCTCGGTGTCCAGCCAGGCCGAGCTGTCGTCTGGCACTCGCGAGACGGCGCATGCGATGGCGTGACGCTGTGGAAACTGAGGGACGGATGCTGTAGCCTCGCTGCAACAATGCTGTATTCACGAGAATGTTCCAGATACGCAAGTCATTGCTCCGCAATGGCTTGCGTATCTGCTTTCATGGCCTTCCGCTTGCTGGGTAAGTCAGTGACTGATTGGGAAGCAAGGCGTCTCTATACGCCCTCCATGAGACGCTACGCCAACCCGTTCATTCCCCTTCCTGCGATGCGAGTCGAACGCGAATGTTGATGTCCTCGCGAGCTCGGCTTGCGTTGCTGTCTCGAAGCTGCGGAGTGAGCGTCCGGTGATCGAGCTTGGTCTATTCGGTGTCTTCGCCTTGGCCGCCATCTGGGGCGGCTACCCGCTTGCGGTTCGCGCGCTTGGCGGACTGCGACGCAAGCGGGACGGCGACGGACTCGCCGCCTCGCCCGCCGTTTCCGTCATCCTCGCCAGCAGCGACGATGCCGCCGCCATCCGTGCCCGCGTCGCCGATCTCCTGGCGACCACCTACCCACCGCAGCTCGTGGAGGTCATCGTGGGGCTCGACAGCGCGCGCGGCAAGGCAACGGTGCAGGAGCTCGGCGATCTCGACCCTCGCGTCACGGTCGTCGCCGGCGACGCGCCCGGCGGCAAGGCGGCGTCGCTCAACGCGGCGGTCCGGCACGCCGCAAATGAGCTGCTCGTCTTTGCCGACACGGCCCAACGCTTCGACCCTGACGCCATTCCTGCCTTGGTCGCCGAGTTCCGGAATCCGCGCATGGGGGCGGTCTCCGGCATGCTCGACCTGCCCGGCGCCGGCGGCTCGCGCAATTTAGCGGAGCGGTACTGGCGGTACGAGAGGTGGCTGCGGCGCTGGGAGGCCCGTCTTTCCTCGAGCGTGGGCGTCACTGGTTCCATCTACGCCATGCGCGGCGTGCTCTGGCAGCCCTTGCCTGCGGGCCTCATTCTGGACGACCTGTTCCTGCCGATGCGCCTGGCGCTCGCTGGTTGGCGCGTGGGATTCACCGAGCGGGCGCATGCGTACGACATCCGGCGCTTTGCGGCCGGTCAGGAGTATAAGCGTAAGGTCCGTACGCTCACGGGTGTCATCCAGGTCTGTGCCTGGCTGCCCGGAACCCTGAATCCGCTCGGCAATCCGATCTGGCTTCAGTTCGTCTTTCACAAGCTTCTGCGGCTGTTCACCCCGTATCTTGCAGCGCTGGTCGTTGTGAGCGGGGTGGGGCTCGTCATCTCCGCGGTCGCCAGGAGTTCTTACGGAATGACTGCACTGTACGCCGCGGCTGCCGCGCTCTTCGTGCTTTGCCTCGTTCCTCATGTCCGGCGCGCGTTGCGCGCACAGATCACCTGGGGTCTCGCCATGCAGGGCTCCATCGTCGTCGCCACCGTGAATGGAGTGCGCGGCCGGTGGGATGTGTGGCAATGATGCACTTCCACTTTGCTGTTCTTCCCAGCGAGCGTCCATAAATGCAGGCCCAGGCATCTTCGCGAACTGTCGGCTCGGAGCGGTCCACGTGGACGAAAGTTCAGTACCGTCTGCTGCGACAAATTGCTCCAACCGCTCCCACGCACATGTCGGGAGCGGCGTATGCGAACGCCAGCAAGCTACAGGTATTGCTCGGGAAGGCGCTCCTGGAGCGGCTTCGCGGAAAGGACGTGCTCGACTTCGGCTGCGGCGTGGGTGCCGAAGCGGTCGAAATCGCGGGCGTCGCACGATCGGTGTATGGGCTCGACATCCTGCCGGCGTCGCTCGAGAAGGCGCGGGAGCGCGCCACGGCAGCGGGGGTTGCGGACCGATGCCTGTTCGGTACGACGCCGCCCGCCAGGAAGGTGGACGCCATCATTTCGCTCGATTCATTCGAGCATTTTGATGATCCGGGCGACATCCTGAGGCAGATGTATGATCTGCTGCGGCCCGGTGGACAGGTCATCGTGAGCTTTGGCCCCCCATGGTTCCATCCGTTCGGCGGGCACTTCTTCTCGATCTTTCCGTGGGCTCACCTCGTCTTCAGCGAGGCAGCGCTCATCGAGTGGCGCTCCGGCTTCAAGACGGACGGTGCGAAACATTTTTGTGAGGTCGAAGGCGGGCTCAATCAGATGACGGTGCGACGGTTCGAGAAGCTCGTCGCGGGCACGTCGTTTCACCTCACCCATCTTGAAGTCGTTCCGATTCGCAAGTTGCGCCCGGTGGCGAACAGGCTGACACGCGAGTTCACGACTTCCATCGTTCGATGCGTGCTCGAGCGTCCCTCGCTCGGCAGCGACACTAATCAGGACCTCGACGACAAGGCAGGAATCACGTGAGCGACGCCAGCGCAGCATCATCAGGTGAATTTCTCCCCGAGGCTCGCCGTTATGCGGTGAACATCGTGGACTCGTTGCGCAACGATCCGCGCGGTGGCCTACGGCAGCTCCTGCCAGCCACGCTCAGCACGATCGCGTTCGCGATCCTCTTTGCGCAACCGTTCTTGATTCTGGTGCGTGACTGGTGGACGTTGCCGGAGGCTGGGCATGGTTTGTTGCTCGCTCCTGTGGCCGTGTGGCTGGCATTCAAGTCCGGCCTTCGCTCGGACGCCCGAGGCAACATGCTGCTCGGCGCCCTCATGCTCGTCGTGGCCGTCCTCATACGCTACATGTCGGGACTGGCCGCCGAGCTGTTCACGATGCGCGCGTCGATGATCCTGGCGCTGGGAGGTCTCACGGTCTACCACTACGGCTTCAAGCAGATGCTGCATTGGTGGCTTCCCTTCCTGCTGGCCGTTCTCTCCATTCCGCTGCCGGAACTCGTCACGCAGGCCATGGCGCTGCCCCTGCAGTTCAAGGCGAGCCAGATGGGTGCGGCCATGCTCGAGATGCGCGAGATCCCGGTGCGCCTTACCGGGAACGTCATCCGGATTCCCGGCAACGAGCTGTTCGTCACCGAGGCGTGCAGTGGCCTCCGGTCACTCACGGCGCTGCTCAGCCTCGCCGTATTGCTCGGCGGGCTGGTGCTCCAGAAACCCATCACGCGCGTGCTGCTCGTGGCGCTCGCGGTGCCCATCGCTGTCATCATCAACGGCGTGCGCGTATTCCTCACCGGCTTCCTCGTCTACTTCGTGGATCCCGCGCTGGGCAAGGGCTTCATGCACATCACCGAGGGCTGGCTGCTGTTTCTGGTCTCGCTGGCCAGCATGGGGATGGTGGCGTGGGCCGGCTCGTCTATCGAGAACCGCCTGATTCGCCGTCCCGCTCCCGCACACGACGGAGCCGTGGAAGATGTCGGCGCGGAGGATGTTGACGAGTTTGCCGAGCTGGACGAGCATTTCGTTTCCGAGGGTGTCGACCATGGATAAGCTCCTGATCAACAAGTACCTGCCGAGCGTCCTGATGCTCGTGGGATGCCTGATGCTGCTCTCCACGCGCGCGCAGAAGGAGGTGCCCCTGGCTGGTTCGCTGCAGACGGTGCTGCCGGCGTGGGCCGGCTATTCGGTGAAGGAGCAGACGGTGTCACCCGAGGAGCAGAAGGTCGCCGGCATGTCCGACTATGTGGCGCGGATGTTCCTGAAGGATTCGACCGTCGTCTTCACCACGTACGTCGGCTACTACGACCGACAGACGCAAGGCAAGTCGATGCACTCACCGCGCAATTGCCTGCCGGGTGCAGGGTGGGAGATTCTTCGCGCCGAGCAGGGCAACATCACCGCGTCGGGCGTGTCACATACGGTGAACAAGTACCTGCTGAAGAACGGCGCCACCCAGGCGCTCGTGCTCTACTGGTACCAGGGCCGTGGCCGCGTGGTGGCCAGTGAGTATGCGGTGAAGTGGAACCTCCTTCGCGATGCGGCGCTGAAGGGTCACACGGAAGAGGCGCTGGTGCGCATCGTCGTGCCGGTGCCGCGGGCCGGCCAGCTCGATCCGGCCGCGCTGGAGCGCGCCTTCGCCGACGCGGAGGCGTTGGGAATGGAAGTGGGAACAAAGCTGTTGACGGATGTCGAACGCGTGTTGCCCAACGGCACGGCGGTTACGTCGGCGTCACGCGATTCTGGCGAATTGACGACGGTTGCGTCGGCGGCGCGCTGACGCCCACCGGTGCCATCTCAGGCGCACACCGCGCCACGATCAGGTCCAGCATCTTCTTCGCTTGTAACGAGCGGTCGAATCGCCCATCGCGGCCGATGGGCAGCGGACGCTCACCCTTCACGAACTGTGCATAGCGCCGACGCAGGACCTCCGTGATGGCGTCCACGTCCATATGATCCACGACGTCGGCTTCGGTGCCCTGCAGCAGGCGTCCGGTCGCACTCTCCGGTGTGGACAGCACGATCATCCACGCCTCGAAGCGCACATACTCGAAGATCTTCGCCGGAACGGCGAAATCGCTGTCCTGCGGAAGGCTCAACAGCATCGACGCGCCGGCCAGAAACTCGAGTGATTCCTTGCGCGGCACCAGACCGCTCACCCGCACATACTCCCGGATGCCCTCCTCTTCGGCGATGAGGAGCGTGGGCGTGCCGGCGTAGCGGTAGACCTGGCCCACGAACTCGATGAGGAATTGCTGCGGGGTGAGGTTGAGCTCCGCGATGAGGCGCTTGGCCGCCTTGAAGCAGTTGCGCGGATCGCGATCGAGATAGATGGAACCGGCAAAGCGAATGCGGAACCGCGCGTCGCGCCTCGTGGCGGGCAACGGATCATTGTCGCTGCCGTTGCGCACCACTTCGATCTTGTCGGCGAACTGCGGGTACGCACCCCGCATGGCGTCGCTGCTCGCGTCCGTATTCATCGTCACGAGGGTCGCGTTGGCGATCACGCGACTCTCGTAGCGCGACGCGAGGCGCAGCCACATCGGGCTGGCGATGGCCTCCTGCACGCGCTGCACGAGGCTCCACGGGTCGCGCATGTCCACGACGTGCGGCAATCCAGTGGTTTTCGCTGTCAGGCGGCCGCCCTCATGCGCCATGTGCGGTGGCCCAGACGAGACGACCGCGACGTACGTCTCGGTGCGCGCGAGTTGGATGGCGAGGTTCGCAACGGAGTCGGCCCAGTTTCGGCCGCGCGAGACTTCCACCCAAGCCAGATACGCGCGCAGGTTGGTCCGCCAGCCGCGCTGTTTCTGGATCTCCGGCTGTGAGAGAGCGAAGGACCTGGCTGGCGCCCTGAGATGACCGATGACGCGGCGGATAGGACGCCAGATCATCCTCTGGAGGCGGGCAACGAGGGGCTCCCGATCCGGCACGGAAAAGATCCGCATCCCTGCGGGCAGCCGGTCAAGGCGTCCGGTGTCGAGGCCCTGGACCTGGCTGAAATCGCGCGCAATTACGTCTACCACCCATCCCCGCTCCGCGAAGTGCACCGCCATCTGCTGCCAGCGCAGTCCACCGACGGCAGAATCGGGGGGGAAGTTGTAGGAGATGAGGAGAATGCGCGGCGCGTCGTCCCGAGCCACCTGCGGGGACTCGAAGTAGATCGCATCTCGCGCCACAGCCGGCAGCGCGCGCGCGCTGCCCGTTCCGCCGGAGCTAGCCGTGGAGGCTTCGGGACTCCGCGAGGTCAGGCTAGCGCCCATATCGCTCCAGCAGCGCGCGCAGTGTACGCTGCGGCTCCTGAACTGCCAGAAACTGGCAGTGACGTGGGTCGATGACGGTGGTGGCCGGACGCAAGGTTCGAACGGTCTGCGAGGACGGAAATGATGCAGCTCGAGCCGCTCGACCGACGTCGGCCCGCAGGAGATGGATGTCGCGGAACTCACTTATCGACCGGAAGCCCTTCCTTCCCGGGCGAGTTCACGTGCGCCCAATGTATGGAGCGCTGGCGCTGCCTCCAATACGGAATTTCCGCGCGTACGCGCGGCTCGGTGAGAAAGGTGCCTCCAGCTTCGATTCTTGACGTGACCCGCAAGGGCACGATCGCTCGCGTGGGTCGTTCTGTCCCGCATTCCTACTAGGACGACCGAGCCCCTCCGACAGTAATGGCAGCGATCCGACGCTGGATATCGGGGTCCGCCATGCGCCTCGTGACGCCTGTCACACGCCCACCCGGCACCCCCGTCACACTCGTGACCGCTACAAGTGTATGTCGTCCTCCCTGCACGGGCAGACGGTGCCGCTTGCCCCGCAGGAATGTTGTTCCCGCCGTCCGCGCCCGCAGCTGATTTGCCGGCGCTCCAGAAAAATAGAAGGAGTAAAATGCGCAATCGACTGCGGAAATTCCGAGTAGTCTTAAGCGTCGTCGTCCTCGCCTGCAGTGGTGGCGAGTTGACCGCGCCGATATCGCAGGGCACCAGCAACCAGACCATTCCCGCGTCCATCGTCATCACGCCGCCGGCGTCACCGGACGTCGTCGTGGGAACGACCGTGTCGCTGCCAATCGCGGTCAGGAACGCCTCTGGTCAGGACCTCTCCGGGGTGACCGTTGTGTGGAGCAGCTCCGATCCTACGGTCGCGAGCGTCAATCAGGCCGGTCTCGTTACCGCCGTGCGCATCGGGACGGCAATCATCACTGGAACTGTCAGTGGACGGAGTGCGTCGGTCACGATCAACGTGCGCGCACTGCCGGCCGCTGGCGCCGTCAGGGTCGCCGTCACCCTGGTGAATACACTGCGTCTCGGCGACTCGACCATCGCCGTCTCCACCGCGTTCGACGCGTCGGGCGCTGTCCTCACCGGACGGCCCGTCACATGGCGGACCCGCGACGCCTCGATCGCGCGCGTGTCGGCCACCGGTGTCGTCTCGGCGGTCGGTGCGGGCACGACAGTCATCGAGGCTGAGGTGGACGGCATCATCGGCTCCGCGACGATCAGCGTGTCGGCACAGCCAGTCGTAGTGAGTGTGATCCGCGTGACCATGCCCGATTCATCGGCAGTCGTCGCGGGCCGGACGATCCAGGCCAGCGCCACCGTCATCGACAACTTCGGCAGCGTGATGCCCAATCAGGCCGTCACGTGGTCGAGCTCCAATGCAGCCGTTGCGACCGTCTCCTCGACGGGTCTCATCACGTCCGTTGCCAACGGCACGACGCTCATCACGGCCTCCGGCGGTGGCAAGAGCGGCTTCGCGCTGTTCATGGTCGCCATCCCCTCTACAGCGCCGGTCGCGGTGGTCCAGGTGGCCGCGCAGCGCACCACGCTCTACACCACGTTGCAGACGCAGGCTATCGCCACCACGAAAGACGCTGCGGGCAATACGCTGGGCGGCCGGGTGATCGTCTGGAGCACCGCGTGCCCCAGCGTCGCCACGGTGTCCGGCTCGGGCCTCATCACCGCGGTGGGCATTGGTACGTGCGTCATCTCCGCCACGAGCGAGGGCATCGTCGGCAGCATCACCGTGCAGGTCGTCGTTGCGCCACTTGCCTCCCTCACCATTGCCACCACGGCGTCCAACATCCCCGTGGGCATCACAACGCAGTTGAATGCGGTGTTGCTCGATTCCGCCGGAAACAGCCAGGTGCGTCCCACCACGTGGACGTCGGCGACCCCCGCTGTCGCCACCGTGTCGGCGACCGGACTCGTGACAGGCGTTGCCGCGGGATCCACGGTGATCACGGCCGCGAGCGCGGGCTTCAGCGCGAATGTCACGATCACCGTCGCCGCGCCGCTCGCTCCCGCGGTGGCCACGGTCAGCGTTTCCGCTCCCTCCATCCTGCTACAGCCGAATCAGGGCGTCCAGGCCGTCGCCGTGACGAAGGATGCGGCAGGCAACATCCTCACGGGCCGAGTCATCAACTGGTCCAGCTCCAACAATGCGGTGGCCACGATCACGCCGCTCGGCTTCATCAGCCCGCAAGCGTCCGGCACCACCATCATCACTGCCGTCAGCGAAGGCAAGACCGGCAGTGTCACCATCACCGTGCCACCCGTGGCCACGGTCAACGTGACGTCGCCGCTTGCCACGCTGCAGCCCACGCAGACGACCCAGGCCATCGCTACGCTGCTCGACGCCAGCTCCGCTCCGGCGCTCGGCCGCACCGTGACGTGGTCCAGCACGAATACCGCTGCGGCCACTGTCTCCGCGACGGGGCTCGTCACGGCGGTCGCCGGCGGAACGACGTCCATCGTCGCCACCAGCGAAGGCATCACCGGCAGCAAGACGATCACCGTGCCGCCCGTCGCCACGGTGACGGTGACCGGCCCGAATCTCTCGCCCATCCCGCAGCAGACCACGCAGCTCACCGCGACACTGCTCGACGCGACCGCCGCGCCCGCATTGAATCGCACGGTCGCGTGGACCAGCTCGTCCCCGGCCGTGGCGATGGTGTCGCCCACGGGACTTGTCACCGGCCTCGCTGTCGGAACTGCGGTGATTACCGCAACGAGCGAGACAAAGAGCGGCAGCGTCACCATCACGGTGGTGCAGCCGACCGTCGCGTCGATCACGGTCAACGGGAACAACAGCTCGCTGTTGCTCAGCCAGACGTCGGCGCTGACGACCGTGATCCTCGACGCGAACAATCGTCCCACCACCACCGTGACTCCCACGTGGACGTCGAGCGATCCCGCCAGGGCGACCATCTCGGCGACGGGCGTGGTGACTGCGGTGGGTGCCGTGTCGGGTGCGAACGTCACGTTCACCGCAAGCGTGGGCAACGTCTCGGCGACGAAGATCATCCAGATCATCGGTCACGGTGTGGAAACGCCGGCGATCCTGCCGCAGGTCTTCATGAACACGACCATGGTCGCGGCGCCGGCATCCGGTGGTCGCGTCATCAGCGTGGCGGCCGGCGGCAATTTTCAGACGGCGCTCAACAGCGCGCAGCCTGGTGATGTCATCGAGCTCGCCAACGGCGCGACGTTCACGGGCACCTTCACGCTGCCGAACAAGAACACGACGAGCACGCAGTGGATCACCGTGCGGCCGGCGAGCATGGCCGGGGTGCCGGCGGAGGGCAGCCGCATGACGCCGTCGCAGGCTGCGGCTGCGAGGTTGCCCATCATCATGGCGAACAGCAACCAGGGCGCCCTCTCCACGGACTTCGGCGCACATCACTATCGCTTCGTCGCGCTCGAGGTGTCCGTCCCTGCGTCAATCAACAACACGGGACTGATTCGCCTGGGGACGTCGTACGAGACGACGGTCTCGCAGCTCCCGCACGACCTGGTGCTCGACCGCATGTACATCCACGGAACCACGACCGGCAACAATCGCCGCTGCGTCACGCTGAACGGCGCCTCGAGCGCGGTGATCGACTCCTACATCAGCGACTGTCACGAACAGGGCACCGATGCGCAGGCAATCGCCGGCTGGAGCGGACCAGGGCCGTTCAAGATCGTCAACAACTATCTCGAGGCGTCCAGCGAGAACATCAACTGGGGTGGCGCTGATCCGCTCATCAACGGTCTCATCCCGTCGGACATCGAGATCCGTCGCAACCACTTCTTCAAGCCCACCAGCTGGAAGGGCGGGCCGTGGCTGATCAAGAACCTGTTCGAGATCAAGAGCGCCCAGCGCGTGCTGGTCGAGGGAAACATCTTCGAGAACAACTGGCAGGACGGTCAGGGCGGCAGCGCCATCGTCCTCAAGTCGGTGAACCAGAGCGGTGGTTGTTCCTGGTGCGTGGCGAAGGACATTACCTTCCGCTACAACCTGATCAAGAACTCCGGCGCCGGCTTTGCCCTCACTGGACACGACATCGGTGCCTCGATCATGACGCGCGTGACGATCACCGACAACGTGTTCAGCGGAATCGACGTGGCTCCGACGTTCAATGGCGACGGCCGCGGCTTCCTGATCAACAACGACCCCATCGACCTGCTGATCGCGCACAACACGATCCTCGATCCCACCAACACCGCCATCACGTTCGGCGGGCCGACCTCCGAGCCGCCGACCCGCCTCTCCTTCCGCGACAACATTGTGGGCGGTGGACAGTATGGTGTGAAGGGACCCGGCCTCGGCACTGCGGCGACCCTCACGGCCTTCATGCCCACTGGGGGCTTCTCGGCCAACGTGGTCGCGCTCGCGCCCGGAAACACTGCGGGATATCCGCTGGGCACCTTCTTTCCCGCGACGGTCAGCGCGGTTGGTTTCATGAGTCCTAGTACGTTGGACTACCATCTGACGAACACAAGTGCCTACCGGAACA
>JBBQDT010000120.1:0-13054 GCA_038319955.1 Gemmatimonadales bacterium
CGTCTCGAACCCGGACGGGGCTGGGGCATCGAGCAGGCGCTTGAGAAAGCTGAGCGAGGACGGACTGATCATCGGGCGTGGTATTGGGAGGTGAGCAGGAATGCTATCCGGTGCCGCTCCATCAAGGAAGTCCAAATCAGCGCACGCGGAGCGGTTACCTTTCGGGCCGGATCGAGTCCCCTCATTCAGTCAGAGACTTTCAATGCTTTTCGTCTTTCTCGCCATCGGGCTGGCGGCCGGACTGCTCTCCGGGCTCTTCGGCATCGGCGGCGGAATCGTGATCGTGCCCGCGCTGCTCTTCTTCGCGAAGATGGAGCCTTCCACGGCCACTGGCACGTCGCTCGGCGCGTTGCTGCTGCCGGTGGGTGCTCTGGGCGCCTGGCAGTATTACCGGAACGGCCACGTGAACGTCGCGGCGTCGCTGCTGATCGCGCTCGGCCTTTTCTTCGGTGCGTATTTCGGCGCGCGAGTGGGGCTTCAACTCAACCCGACGACGGCGAAGAAGTCGTTTGCGGTCTTCCTGCTATTGGTCTCCGCACGGATCTGGTTCACCGCCTGACAGAAGACGGGAAGACGGGAAGACGGGAAGACGGGAAGACGGGACGACGGGACGACGGGAAGATCAGGCGTGTTGCATGCGTTCCTCGAGCGCACTCGCCGCAAACGCCAGGCCGATGGAGACAACTACGCCGGCGATGAGCCACGTGCTGAGCACCTGCGCGGACGAGTTCTTGTATGGAAGGGCCGGTGCGACGGCAGAGTCCAGCACGCTCCGGGTCATTCCCCTTCGGTGCATCTCCTCGACGTAGGCGGAAGTCAGCGCATTCAACGTACGAGCCGCGCGTTGCGGATCGGGATCCGACAACGCCAGCTGCAGAAAAGCCCTGCTCGCGGGCTGCACGATGCTGAGGCGCGCAAAGAGGTCGACGGCTGCGAGTCGCGGAGTCCCGAGTGAAAAGCCGACCTCGCGCCCGGCGAAACGTGCGAGCATTGCCGGCTCCGGTCGCCAGCGCAAACCATAGTCGCGACCCACGGAGTCACCAGCGACGCCACTGTCCGATATCTGCCTGTTGTCGACAGCACGGAGGCTCCACCGTGTGCCGCGATCGTCCACGGCAAGTCGGAAATCGGCTGGCATGAAGCGGTCGGCAATCGAAAAATTTCGCAATAATGACGTATCGGCCGCATTGTCCGGGCGCACGTAGAGCGCGAGCCGTCGCACGACAGTATCAACAATGCGCGAACTCGCGAAGAGTGCGCGCGGCTCGCCAACGACCTGCGTGCGCGCGCTGCGAATTTCCATCGCCATGCGCTCCGTGGGCCGCGGCTCGTTCCAGATCGTTGCCCTCGCTTCATATTCCGGCCGCGCCACGCGCGTCGCGACAACGCCTGCCGCGGCCGACAACGCGATCACTGATGCGACGAGCCTCGTGTGCCCGACAATCGCGCGACGAAACAGGCCGTGCTCGTGGATCACCGTCGGCTCGGCTCGACGGTACGAGGCTGTGACGACCAGCAATACGCCCAAGCCACCCCACACAATGGACGCCCCGAACCACCGTTGAAGGCTCGGTACCATGCGCAGCTGCGCTGTGTCCATTCGCTCGATATCGCCGGCGAGGGCCGCGGTGATGCCGTAGTCTCCGGTCAATGCCGCACGTACTACATCATGCGTGTCGCGATAGCCCAGCACCTCGAGCCCCAGCAGCGATGAGCTGTAGAGCAGGATGACGCCGAACACCCACAAAATGGGCTGACGAGTGCCAACGGTTGCCGCAGAGGCAAGGAAGTACGCGACGGTGGCCGACGTGAGGGGAAGCATCCACCACAGCGCAAAGCCCGCGTTCGGCTGCGGACGGCCCGTGATCATCGAGCTCAGTGCGGCGATCGACGCGACGGTGGCGAGGCTCACGGCCGTCGCCGCGAGTAGCCACACCCATCCCGCCAGAACCCTGGTGAGGGTGTGCACGTGAGGCGCGACGGGCATCATCCAGTGGTAGCTCCGGCGATCCGGATCTTCCTCGCGCCACATGGCAAAGGCGAACAGCACGGCGACGACGGCCGCGACCGGCGTCCACGCGCCACTCTCGATGTCGAATGTCGGGCTCGCGAGGCGCGACACCTCGAGACTGCGTGCTCGCAGCGATGCTCGCACGACCAGCACCATCAGGACGCCGAGCAGCGTGATCAGCGCGAGGCCTCCCACACGACTGCGCAGACCGACGGCGCGGAGTTGCTCCCTCGCCACCGTGCGCCACCGCGGGAGTGCATGCAGTGCGACGGACGTCATCGTACGCTCTTGTTGAGGTTGAGCAGTGTCAGTGTCGCTTCCTCGAGCGACAGTGGTGCAGCATCGCGAACCGTCGCCCCAGCCGTCGCCAACTGTTCGGCGACGAAGGACTGTTCGCCCCAGATCGTCCACTCCACCTCGTTGCGCGTACCGGCACGCCGCAACACGGCGTCGCCGAACAGCGACGCGCCCTGCCAATCCGCCGGCACCTCCGCGCGATATCGAAGCAGATCACGGCGCATGTCTGCCACCGGCACCTGCGCCCACAGCTCGCCGTCGCGCATCACGCCGATGTGATCGGCCAACTGCTCCACCTCGGCGACGTGATGCGTCGACAGCAGCACCGTCGTCGGCACGTCGGCGAGATGCTCGACCAGTGCGCCGAGAATCACGTCACGCATCACGGGGTCGAGACCGTCCATCGGTTCGTCGAGCAGGAGCAACTGCGGTCGGTGCGCCAGCGCCATCACGAAGTGAACGCGTCGCGCCTGTCCCTTGGACAACGTGCTCACCTTCGCACCGAGCTCGATGTCGAAGGTGCGGCACAACTGCGCGGCGTACGAGGGATCCCAGCTCGGGAAAAACGCCTCGTGATGTTCGAGCAGGCGGCCGGTGCGCATCCATCCGTGCCCCCAGTTCGCCTGATCCGGCACGTAGCCGACGTTGGCGTGCACCAACGCGGCCTGCTTCTGTGCGTCCAGTCCGAGCACCCTCGCGACACCACCTGTGGGACGTATGAGATCGACGAGGATGCGTAGCGTCGTGCTCTTGCCGGCCCCGTTTGGTCCGACGAGCAGATACACGGCGCCGGTAGGAACCTGGAGCGCGATATTGTCGAGGGCTCGCCGTGAGCCGAACGATTTCGAAAGCTCGGACGTCGAGACGGCGAGCTCGCTGCTCGAAAGGTCGACAGGGAAGGGACTCGTCATCGCGGCGCCTGTTTCGATGAGGATTGGGTGCGGATCTCGGCGATCAATTCGCTGGCCGAGAGGCCGTTGCGATGTGCGTCGCGCAACGCTCGAGAGGCGACGTCGCGCGCGAGCGACGCGCGTTGACTGCCATTCACGCTCGACTGCACCACGAATGTGCCCGAGCCGCGGCGTGCCTCGACGACGCCCTGTCGTTCGAGTTCGCGATACGCCTGGCTCACCGTGTTGGGATTCACGCGCAGCTCGCTGGCGAGTTGGCGCACGGAGGGGAGGGGATCGTCGGGTGCGAGTGATCCGACGACGAGCGAACGCCGAACCTCGTCCATGATCTGGACGTAGATGGGACGGACATCCTTTGGGTCGAGGCGGATCGTCATGATCGTATTAGTGTATTAACTGACTAATACACTATACGCCGCCGTAAAACTGTCAAGACCGAAGGTGTCGAGGAGCTAATCGACCACGAACACCGCGCCCACGACGACCGACTTCCGTCCGATCGCGACGGCAGGTTGATCGGCAAAGACGTCGACGAGTCGCACCTCGAACCGTCCCTGCGCGAGCCCAGTTACGCGCGCCATGTATTGATACCCGACGCGAGCCGCCACGCAGTTGGCCAGTGGATTTCCACCGCGATGCAGCTGAATTTCGATGACAGACCCCACGCGGGATGCAGTTGCCTGCGCGATGAGGCATGAAACGCCTTCAACTTCCCACCGCGCATTCACCTCGGCGGCGGTCGCGGAGATCTCGAGCCGAGGCAGGCCGCTCAGTGGAATGTCGGCTGTAGTCACGAGGGACACGGCGACAGGCTCGCCGCCTACGAGGGGCTCGAAAGGCGTGACTTCGCCCGTGGTCGCGCAGGATGAGAGTAGCGCGCCCACGACGAACGTGACCACTACCAGAGTATGACGCAGCAGCATGCGAGGGTTGGGTCTCATGAAAACTCACCGCGGATTCGTCGAGCCAAACCCGAACGAGCCTCGCCCGGTCACACCGGGTACTGCCAGGAGGAAGGTCCCTTGCTGCGCTCGGGACGACAGCTTCGGACACGCTGCGGCCGGGACGACAGCCTTGGCTATTGCAGCTTTCGCGCGTAGTGGGCCGCCGGCGCGGTGAAGAGCGTAGGCGCGATGATGGCAGCGATCACCTCCACCGCGTCTGCCAGCCGCGGTCCCGGCCGACTCGTGAGCGCATTACCGTCGATCGCCCATGCCTCGACGTCGCGCGCCCACGACCACTCGTCGCTCGCGAGCAACGAAGTCGCCTCGCGCTCCGCGCGCTCGACGTCGAAGCCGCAGGGCGCGAACAGCAGCAGCTCCGGTGCGGCGTCGCGCAGCTGTTCGACCGGCAGTCGCACGGAGTGCGCGCCGGCCTGTGCGATGGCATCGATACCGCCGGCGCGTCGAATGACGTCCGGCGTCCAATGTCCCGCCGAATAGAGCGGATCGAGCCACTCGATCACGGCCACGCGTGGCCGACGGGCGCGTGCACGCTTGAGGGCCTGGTGCACGAGCAGCAATCGCGTGCTGATGGACTCGAGCAGCGCTGCCGCCTCGTTCGACCGCCCGATCGCCTTGGAGACGACCCCAATGTCGGCCCACACGCCGTCGAGCGTGGTGCCGGCGAGAGGAACGATCGTCGGTGCGGGCGACACGAGCTGCGCGATGTCGCGCACGTCGCCCTCGCTCACGGCGCACACCTCACACAGCGCCTGCGTGAGGATCAGCGTCGGCGCGAGACGCACCACGTCGTCCGCGTCGAGCGCGAACATCGGCGCGCCAGAGGTGGCGATTCGCCGTACATCGGAATCGATGTCGGCGGACGATCCGTCACGATCCACCGCACTCGACGTGACGCGTGGCAGTCGCGCGACCTCCGTGGGGTAGTCGCATTCATGCGTGACGGCCACGAGCTCGTCGAACGCGCCAAGTGCGGCAACGATCTCGGTGCCGGCGGGGAGGAGGGAGATGATTCGGGTCATGGAACCGCGGAAACTGCGAAAAGGGCGGGAAGCAGTTCACTCCCCACGTCGCACCGGAAATGCGGCGAACGTCAGTAACAGCGCGACGAGGCCCGCGAGATACCACCGCGCGTCTTCCGTGAAGCCGTAATAGATGATGCCGAACCACGCGATCATCTGCCCGAACAGCCACGCGATGAGACTGTCGGGAATGCCCATCGCGATGCGGCGCTTACGCGCCGCGGCGCTGCGCCAGAAGCGGATGTCGATGAGCTGCACGAGTGCGTACAGCCACGTCATGATACCGAGGATGCGCAGCTTCCGGATCAGGTCGGCGCCATGCGGGCCGGTGGCGCCCAGCGAATGCCACACCCACACGACCAGCCCGAAGAACAGCGTGATGCCGAACAGCACACCGCGCAGCTGGGCCTGCCGCTCAGGCGTCAGCCACTGATACCGCACCACCTCGCCCGAAGCGCGAGCCTCGGCGTCTGTCGCCGGACGTTGGAATACCATGGGCACCTGGCTGCGAAAGAACGACGTAACGAGCTCAGGGCTGCGCCGCCCGCTCGTACACCGGCTTTCCCCCAATATACGTCGCGACGACGTGGGTGCCGAGAATGTCGCGATCGGCCACGGTCATGATGTCGCGGTCGAGTACGACGAAGTCCGCCAGCTTGCCGACCGACAGCGAACCCATGATCGACTCCTGGAACGCCGCGAACGCGGGCCAGATCGTCATGCTCTTGAGCGCCTCCTCCCGCGTCATCCGCTGCTCAGCCATCCACCCGCCCGCCGGCCAATTTTCGGCGTCCTGACGCGCGACAGCGCTGTGAAAGCTCAGCAACGGATTCACGGCCTCGACGGGGAAGTCGCTGCCGTTGGGCACCACGACTCCCGTCTCGAGCAGCGATCGCCACGCATACGCGCCGAGCAGGCGGCCCTGGCCGAGTCGGCTGCCGGCCCAATACATGTCGCTCGTCTGGTGGACGGCCTGCATCGACGGAATGACGCCAAGCTGCGCGAAGCGCGGGATGTCGTCGTGGTTGAGGATCTGCGCGTGCTCCACGCGAAAGCGATGATCGGCCGTCGGCTGGAGCTTGAGCGCCGCGTCGTACGCATCGAGGACGACGCGGTTGCCACGGTCGCCGATGGCGTGCGTGTTCACCTGGAACCCCGCCTTCAACGCCCGCACGGCAACGTCCTGGATGTGCGCCGGCGCCGAGAGCAGCAGGCCCTTGTTGTTCGGGTCGTCGTTGTATGGCTCGAGCAACGCCGCTCCACGTGAGCCGAGCGCGCCGTCGGCGTAGAGCTTGAACGAGCGAAGCCAGAGGTGATTCTCGTACAGGCCACTCTGCGGGCCACGCGCGAGATAGTGCGCAACGGCCGCCGAATCGTCGCCGATCATGACGTAGAGGCGGAAGTTGAACTCGCCCGCCTTCGCCATCTCTTCGAGGAGGTCGATCGTCGAGCGCGACTCGCCGGCATCGTGCAGGCCGACGAGGCCCCAATGCTGCGACTCGGCGACGGCCGCGCGAATGGCGGCGCGGGCCTGTTCACGCGTGCTGGCTGGAATCGCCCGATCGACGAGGTTCGTCGCGTTGTCGATGAAGACGCCAGTGGGCTCACCCGACGCCGTGCGCTCGATCTTGCCCCCGCTCGGATCCTTCGTGGCTGCGGTGACCGACGCGGCGCGCATGGCGGCGGCGTTCGCGAGTTGGGCGTGTCCGTCGACGCGCTCGAGGTACACGGGATTGTTCGGCAGCGCGCGCGAGAGTGCCTCGTGCGTCGGGAAGCGCGTGTCGCCCCATTGGTTCTGGTCCCATCCGCGGCCGATGACCCACTGTCCTGCGGGGACAGACTTTGCCCGCGCGACGACGCGTGCGATGACCTCATCGTACGACTTGGTGCCGACGAGGTTGACGGTCTGGAGCGATTGGCCGAGGCCGAGCAGGTGCGCGTGTGCGTCGACCATACCGGGAATCACGGTGCGTCCGCCGAGATCGAGGATACGTGTGGCGGACCCCTTGAGGGCCATCGCCTCGCGCGCCGAGCCTGTGAAGACGATACGTCCGTCGCGCACGGCCATGGCGGCGACGACGGGACGCGTGTCGTCCACGGTATAGATGCGGGCGTTGGTGACGATCAGGTCGGCAGTCGGGACGGACTGCGCTCCAAGCGGCGCCGCGAGCAGCAGCGCGAACAGTAAGGATCGGGACATGTGGGTGATCAGGTTCCGGGCAGGCGTGTCCAGATCACCACGACACCGCAGGTCTGGTTGCGAATGCTCTGCACTCTTGGGGCGAACTGGGGAGGAATCGTTGCGCTGCCGGCATACAGCTCGATCGCCTCGACATCCTGCGGCGGAAACTCGTCGGGCGAGGCGTTCTCGAGGCGCATGCCGTCCACCCAGTATTGCGGTGGACAGTCGCCGCGAATGCCGGGGCTGCGCGAGAAGCGAATCACCTTGCGGCCGTTCACGTTGAAGACGCTGATGCTCGGCGTCATGCGCACGATTTCCGCAAAGTCGTGGGCATCGCGACGCTCGATGTCCTCGCGCGTGTAGAAATGACCGAAGCCGCGCGACCGCCGTTCCCAGAATCCGGCGAGCAGGCGCTTGGAGCGCGTCATGGCTTCATCCTCGACCAGCACGCCGGCCAGACTCTGGGCGACGGCGCTCAACGCTACGACGAGCGAGTCGGTCTGGCCAGATCGGAGTGTAAGATCGACGGTAGTCTGCTCGAATCCCATGCGACGGACAGTCACCTTCACCGCGCCCACCGGCGAGTTCGCGATGCGGAAGCCGCCGGCTTCGTTGGTGTGCGTGTACAGGTCGGAGCCGCGAAGCCACACTTCCACACCGGGAATGCCATGACCGGTGGAATCGCGAATCAGCCCGACAAGGGTGGTTGTCTGCGCATGTACCACAAACGGCGCGGCGAGGGCGAGCACGAGTGTCCCTCGTATCGCCCACATCGACCGTTGCTTCGAGTGCCTGTCCATGATGCCCCTTTTCCGGCAAAACGACGTGGGCGCCGGAAGGTTGTCGTTATCCGATGGCGCTGAACTTTTCGTCGGGTGCTTCGCGGCGAGTCCGCTTTCGATCCCGACGAGAACAGGACCCCCGGACCCGAGTCGGCGTCAGCACCCAGTCCGTTCTCCAACGGAAGTATGGTGGGTGGGCTTTGTCTGCCGCTAGCAAGGTTTCTAGTGGACACCGGGCCTGCGCGTCGTAACGTGGATGCAACTGCACACAGCCTGACGCGGATGAACAGAGGCGGAAAAATGCCGGATTTACTCGGATACTACAGAACACCAGCAGTCGTTCCGTAGTTTCCGTGACAATCCGCTTCAAATCCGCGGCAGTTCATCCGCGTCAGGCTGGCGCCGTTCCGTCCTTCTGTAGTTCCGCCGTTCGTCCGCGAAGATCCGGCCTACTCTTCCCGGAACCGAGGCACCTGCAGCCATCGATAGGCCAGCACTCCCAGCGCGAGCAGGACGCCGAGCGGCACGATCAAGCCCAGCGACGCGATGCACCACGCGATGACGCCCAACGTCCGCTCCCACGCCAGGCCGATTGCGACGACGATCGGCCCCGGACGCGGGCGGTCGATCAGCGGGAGTGGCTCGTGCAGGGTGATGTCGAGCGAGCTCACCGACGCATGCTTCTCGAGGTACCGAAGCCGCGCATCGTACCGCTCGATCTCCTCGCGCACCCGCCGCAGCTCCTGCTCCACGGTGAGCACGTCGGCGAGCTTGCCGGTGCGCGTGGCGAGCATCTCGATCAGCCGGGCTTCCATTCGCCGCGCATTCGTCGCGCGGGCGCCCATGTCCACGAACTCCTCGCCGACGTCCTGTACGCTGGCGGTCACCGTCTCCACCTTGCCGAGCGAGCCAAGAGCGCCCAGGAGCGCATCGAATTGCGCAGAGGGAACGCGGACCTCGAGCGTGGCAGAGGGACGCTCTTCCTTGCCGTTCCGAATGGCCGTGTTTGCAACGAAGCCGCCGAACTGGGCGGCGCTCTGACGCACCCTCGCGAGGGCGTCGTCCACGTGCGCCACCTCGAGCGACGCCTCGCCGTGCCGGATGAGCATCGCGCCGGCGATGTCACTTGATGGCGGCGAGGCCGCCCTGCCGAACGTCACGCCGTCCGCGGCGGCCGCGTTGGGCTCGGCGGCGCTCGGCGCTGCCGTCGCAACCATCGCATCGGCCACCACGCCGCGCGACGCATCCTTGTACGCGCCGGGCTGGCTGATCATGGGCGATGCGCTCGCAGGGGTCGCACGCTCCGAGCGCGAGTCGGTGCAGGCGACGCAGACGAGTGCCAGAGCCGCGCCCGCAACCACGCGGGGCTGGATGAGGGGATGAGTATGCTTTCGCATGACGGCTCCGGGTCGTAATTATTGGACATCGGTTGGGTCGCCTTGGCGCGTCCCGACAGGAGACGCACGTCAACGCGGTTCTCACACATTCGACCTAGCCCCCTCCGCATGCTGCCAAGACTCCCCCTCGCCGGGGTTCCGCTCGTCCTCGCGCTCGCCGTCAGCTCCGCCGAGGCGCAGCGCGCCACGCCGGACTCGATGGTGTCGGCGCCGGTGACCGGAATCCGCTACGAGGTCACCGCCGACAACGCCGCCCTGGCCGCTCGGCGGCTTGGTGTCTCGACGTCGTTCGACGTCGCCGGGGATGGCCCGGTCGTCCTGTCGCTGCCCGCGTGGACGCCGGGCGCGTACGAGATCAGCAACTTCGCGCGGAACGTCAGCAACTTCCGCCCGACGCAGGAGGGAGTGCTGCTGCGCTGGGACAAGCTCGATCCCGACACCTGGCGCGTGCGGCCGTTGAAGGCAGGCCGTGTCGTCGTGGCGTTCGACTTCGCGGCAGATACGCTGGACAACGCGATGGCGTGGACGCGTCCCGACTTCGCGCTGTTCAACGGCACCAACATCTTCCTGTATCCCGAAGGGCGGTCGAAGGACTTTGCGTCCACGGTGCTGATCAAGACCGATCCGCAGTACCGCATCGCGACGGGATTGGCATCGGCGGGAGTGCGGACGTACAAGTCGTCGAACTACCACGACCTCGTGGACATGCCGGTGTTCGTTGGTCGCTTCGACCTCGACAGCGCGACGATCTCGGGAAAAACCTTTCGCTACGCGACGTATCCGGTGGGCAGCGTGGCGGGTGAAGCGCGCGCGACGGCCTGGGAGCAGCTGAAGCGCATCGTGCCCGCGGAGTACAACGTGTTTGGCGAGTTGCCATGGGACACCTACACGCTGATGCAAATCACGGACTCCACGGCCCAGGGCTATTCCGGGCTCGAGCACAGCAACTCGCACGTGGATATCGTGTCACCGGGGTTCATCGGCAGCGACTTCCAGCCGTCGCTCTATGCACACGAGATATTCCATGCGTGGAACGTGAAGCGCCTGCGTCCTGCGGACCTCACGCCGTATCAATACGATCGCCCGCAGCCGACGCCATGGCTCTGGGTGAGTGAAGGCATCACCGATTACTACGCCGACCTCGCCGAGGTGCGCGGTGGGGTCGTGGATCACGAGGGATTCTACGCGTTGACCGCAGGCAAGATCGGCGAGTATGCGGCTTCGATTCCCTTCGCTCTCGAAGATGCGTCGCTCAACACCTGGATCCATCCCACTGACGGCACTGGCTACAGCTACTATCCCAAGGGGTCGCTCGCCGGCCTGATGCTCGACATCAGCATCCGCGACGCCAGCGAGAACAAGCATTCGCTCGACGGTGTGATGAAGGAACTGTATGAGACGACCTACAAGAAGGGGCGCGGATTCACTCGCGCCGACTTCTGGAACTCGGTGAAGAAGGCGGCGAACGGCCGCTCGTTCGACGTGTTCGAGGGTCTCTATGTGGACGGACGCGAGCCATATCCCTGGCCGGCGATGCTCCGGGCGGTGGGTCTTCAGCTCGTGCCGGACAGTGTGGTTCGCATCGGCGTGACCAGTGCGGCCGATCCGGCCGGCGTCGTGCGCATCATGGAGATCCAGCCCGGTGGCAGCGCGGACCGGGCGGGCGTCCACGTCGGCGACGAGTTGCTGAAGGTCGGTGACATTCCGGTGGCCGATGCGGATTTCGGCATCAAGATGCGGGCGCAATTTCAGGGGCGTCTTGCCGGCTCCCCGCTGCCGATCATGGTGAAGCGCGGCGCGGATACACTGACCCTGAACGGAGTGCTCGCCTACGTGCAGGCGGCGCCGAAGATCACGGACGATCCGGCCGCGTCGGCGAAGGCGGTCAAGTTGCGGGAAGGGATCCTGCGCGGCACCGTCGACAAATAGTTTTCGTCTCACATCCTCTCACACACCAGATGCTGAAACTCGCGCTCGCACGTCGCGCATGCGTCACGCTGTTGATTCCGGCACTCGCTGTGGCGCAAACGCCGGCGGCGACCATCGCGTCCAAGACCGTCGGTTTCGACAGGCGCGACGGATTCGTGCCCGTGTACATCGACTCCAAGCAGGGCAAGCTCTACGGCGAGTTGCCGCGCGGCACCAACCGCGCGCTCTTCTGGGTGAGCCTCGCCTCCGGATTCGGGTCGAACCCGGTTGGCCTCGATCGCGGCGCGAGCGGCAGCGACCAGGTGGTGCGCTTCGATCGCGACGGCGAGAGGGTGCTGATGGTCGTCGAGAACACCGGCTTCCGCACGTCGCTCGACAATGCGGCACACCAGCGCAGCATCGACGAAAGCTTTCCGCCGAGCATCGTCGCGTCACTGCCGGTGATCGTCGAAGAGGGCGACCGCACGCTCGTGGACCTGACGGAGGTGGCCTACCGCGACTGGAACGACGTCTCCGGTACCCTCGCTCGGCTGAACCAGGGGAGCTACGCCGTCGAGCGCACGCGATCGTCGATCGACCGCGAGCACACGCGGTCGTATCCGGGCAACACGGAGATCGACGTCGCCCTCACCTTCGCGACCAGCGGACGTCCCGGCGGCATCGTCGGCCGCATCGCGCCGGATGGTCGCGCCTTCACGTTGCGGCAGCACCTCTCGCTGCTTCCGCTGCCCGACGCCAGCTATCGTCCACGCGAGCTCGATCCGCGCGTGGGCTTCTACGGTGTGTCGTTCAAGGACTATGGCCAGCCGATCCAGCGCGCGCTCGAGCAGCGGTGGGTATCGCGTCATCGCTTGCAGCGCGTCGATCCGAATGATCCGCGCTCGCCGATCAAGAACCCCATTCGCTACTGGGTGGACCCGGGCATCCCCGAGCCCATGCGCCAGGCCACGCTCGACGGAGTTCGCTTCTGGACGGAGGCCTTCGACAAGGCTGGTCTCGCCGGGGGATTCGTCGCCGAGTTCCTGCCGGTGACGCAGGATCCGCTCGATGCGCGCTACAACGTGGTGCAGTGGGAAAATCGCAACGAGCGTGGATGGTCGGTGGGCGGGTCGCTCGGCGATCCGCGCACGGGCGAGATCCTCAAGGGGATGGCGCGCATGGATTCACATCGCGCGCGCACGGACTACAACCTGTACGCGGCGCTCATGGGTGCAGATGCCGCGGCGGCCGACACGGCGTTCGTGCTCGCGCGCGTGCGTCAGGTGAGCGCGCACGAGGTTGGACATACGCTCGGCCTCCAGCACAACTACATCGCGAGTACCTATGAGCGCGCGTCGGTGATGGACTATCCCGCGCCGCGCGTGCGCCTCACGTCCGCCGGGGAGATCGACCTCTCGCAGGCGTACGGCAAGGGGCCCGGCGACTACGACGTGTGGGCGATCCGCTGGGGGTACGGAATCTTTCCTGCCGCAACGGAGCGCGACTCGCTCGCGGCGATCGTCGCCGAGGGGCTGCGGAAGGGCTACCTGTATTTGAGCGACGGCGACGCCCGCCCCGAGAA